>JBAXJA010000022.1:0-20660 GCA_037138115.1 Thermoleophilia bacterium
CTCCCGCCCCAACCCCAACACCTACGCCCACGCCAACTCCGGTGCCTGCCCAGGGATCTCCCCTGCTCACGGCAACATTCACACGTGACTCAACGTGGGCCACGGGCTTCTGCCGCAGCTTCACCGTGGCGAATACGGGCACGGGCTCCAGCACGACCTGGCGGCTCAAGTTCACCATGCCCGGAGGGTCGGCAATCACATCATCGTGGAGCGGAACAGCGGTGCGAAGCGCCGACGTGGTGACGGTAACGCCGCCCGACTGGGCCGCGCAGATCGCTGCCGGAGCCAGGTCCACATCATTCGGATTCTGCGCATCGGGCACCGGTGACATTGCTCAGATATCGGTCACCAGCGGGGCCTAGGGCAAGACCCTCACTTGTCTTTTCGGCCGCCCGGGTGTCTTATTTGCCACAGATGATCCGCGGAGCCCCCCTGGATCCAGCACTCGAGAGGACACCATGAGACCACGTCTCTGGACCGCCATCGCACTGGCGACCGTCGTCGTCGTGCCCACCATGGCCCAAGGGGCCATGGTGTCGGGAACTGTCAAGGGCGGCAAGGGGATGAAGATCTCCGCCATCGGCCTTGATGGCACCGCCACCACCGGCACCATCAAGAGCAACGGATCATTCAAGTTGAGTGTGCCGTCGAGCCGTGCCAAGAACGCCACCTTGCACCTCATCACCAAGACCGGTGATTACTACGGCCCCATCGTGCTCGCGAAGAAGGGCACCACGGGCTACTCACGGCTGAACAACAAGACCGTGAACCTGGGTGCCATCACCAAGAAGGCCGGCTACGGCCTGGTGACGACCACGCCGCCCAAGGGCACCTACAGCACCAAGGCCGGCACCGAGAAGGTGACCAAGGCCGGTGCACCGCTGGGTGCCGGCAAGCTCGGTCTGGTGAAGGTGGCGTCCTCGGCGGCTGAGCTCTCGGTCAAGGGCGAGATGCAGTCGGGTGGCGGCACCGACCCGGGCGCCGGCAAGGACCCGGGCGCCGGATCTGGTGGTGGCACTGGTGGGGGCACCGACCCGGGCGCCGGCAAGGACCCGGGCGCCGGCTCGGGGAGCGGATCGAGTGGTGGCCAGCAGAGCGGCAGCAACCCCACAGATCCATGTGGTACCGCATTGGGTGGCGACTGCGATAGGGACGGTATCCCCAACGCATTTGACGTTGACGACAACGGCAACCTCACCATCGACATGACCGACGCTGTCTCCGTGGATACCACCGCGAAGCTGATCACCATGAGCGACGTGCGCCCGTCACTTGGGCTCACACTCAACGCCAACGCGGGCGCGACGCCCGAATCGATAAATGCATTTCTCGGCAGCACCGACGCGGGCAGCCCCTCCGGGCTCTCGCTGGCCTTCTACTACAGCCAGTACGACCTACTGCCAACCGGGCAGGCGCTCACATCGGTGTGGGCAACCTGCGGCACCGGCGCAGCGTGGTGTGCACCGGGTACGGGCACCGCGACCACGTCGGGCTTTGGTGAGTACCCGCAGATCCTCCCCGACGTCGCGCCGTTTGGCTCAGTGGCATGGGGTACCTTCGGCGGCGCCACCTGCTCCACCCCGGGGCAGCCCTGCGTGGCCGCCAGCGGTCCGTCGCCAGCCAACGGGTTTGAGCAGTCGCCTGAGAATGGTGGCGGCAAGCCCTCGGCGGTGTGGACGGCCTTCGTCAAGCCCAATGCGCCCGACACGCTGGGCACCGTCAACGCCGACAGCGTGCTCACGCTCAACTACGCCGGGCAGGGCGTCCCCACCACACAGAAGCCCATCGGCATCAGCCCGTACTTCGTCACCACGCCGGCCATCACCAACGTGGACACGACCGCCGGCAGTACCGCGCTGTCGTACCCATACCCGGCAAATGGGGCGGGCACCAACCAGTCGAATGGATTTCGGGTGGGGGCCGACGGAGCCATCTCGCTCACCATGTGGCGCCCGCAGCGCCTGTCGCTGCCGGGTGAGGCTGGCTCGTTCTTTGATGTGGGCGGGCTGCACTACGGGCTCACGCTCGACTCGGTGAGCACGGCCGCCAACCCCAACGGACAGCAGCGGTCCAACGGGGAGGCGGGCTGCAGCCTTACCGCCGGCAACGGCCTGATGGCGAACAACCCCGCATTGAGCAGCCAGTGGAGCAGCCTCGCGCCGCTTCAGGATCAGACGGCAATCGATGCGCCACCAAATGCCGCCACGACGGTGTCCTTCTCAGCCAACGTGCTGAGTTGCGCGCAGTCGACATTCCCGGGTGTCAACCTCGCGGGGGCGTCGCTCAACCTGTCGCTGCTGGCCATCGCGCAGCCGCTGCCGCACGGGGCCAACCGCACGGGCGTCTCGTTCTCGGTGAAGCTGGCCGGATAGCGGGCACGACCACGTCGGCACTCAGGCGGGGGAGTTCCACCGTCTGAGTGCCGGCCACTCGTGCTCATGCCCGATCACCGACACGGTGGCCGGGTCGAGCACAAACCGTCGGCCCTCCCGGGGATCAAGACCCAGACGTACAGCGGTGAGTACCCGCAGCACGTGGCCGTGGGCGAAAAGCAGCACGTCGCCACCCGCAGCATCGGCCCGGGCGATGACGCGGGCCACACGGGTGGCCACCTGGTCGGCCGACTCTCCACCCGGCACCGCGCCATCCCAGATTGACCATGCGGGATCCGTCTCGCGGATGGTGGACGTGGTGACGCCCTCGTAGTCGCCGTAGTCCCACTCAAGAAGGTCGGTGTCCACCTCGGCCTGTGCAAAGCCGGCCAGCGCCGCGGTCTCGCGCGCACGCTGAAGCGGACTGGTCAGCACCAGTGAAAATGCATTCGCCGCCAGCACCGGCGCCACCGCGGTGGCGCGCTCACGCCCCTCGGGCAACAGCGGCAGGTCTGTACTGCCGGTGTGGCGCCCGTTCTGGCTCCACTCCGTGGCCCCGTGGCGTACCAGCCAGATCGTCGTCGCCACTTGGACCCGTCAGTCCTTCAGCCGGGCCTTCGCACGCGCGATGAAGCCCTCCTCGATCTCTTCAAGCGTGCGGCCCTTGGTCTCGGGCACCAGGAACCACACGAACACAAATCCCAGCACGGCCACCGCGGCGTAGCTGAAGAACGTGGCCGACTCGCCGATGAGGTCGAGCAGACTCAGGAACGTGAATGAGATGAACAGGTTGCCGAGCCATCCCACCACGGTGGCGATGGACGCCGCCTTGCCACGCACGCCTACGGGAAAGAGCTCCGACGCCATGAGCCACGGGATGGGGCCAAGCGAGATTGCGAAGAATGCGACAAAGGCCCAGACCGCCACCACGGTCACCAGGTCGGCCGCGGTGATCGTTCCGCCGGCCGACAGCATTGACGACACCGCAATGGCCGACAGGCTCACCGCCATGCCGGCAAGACCGGTGTAGAGCAGCGGCTTTCGGCCCACGCGGTCAATCAGGGCAAGTGCCCCAAGCGTGGCCAGCACATTGATGACGCCCACACTGACCGTGGCCCAGATGGCAGCCGACCCGGCCCCGAAGCCGGCGTCCTGGAAGATGCGCGGCGCGTAATAGATGACCGTGTTGATACCGGTGAACTGCTGGATGATGAACAGTCCGATCGCCACGATGAGCGCGGGACGCAGCACCGGCTGCACCAGCGCGCGGAATGACGCCGACTTCTCCTCGTCGATGCCCCGGCGCATCTCGGCCATCTCCGACTCAACTTCAGTTGGGTTGACCTTCTCCAGCACCTTGCGCGCATCGGCGTCGCGGCCCTTCAACATGAACCAGCGCGGGCTCTCCGGGAGTCCCCGCATTCCGATGAGCAGCACGATGGCCGGTGCAATACCCGTGATGAGCATCCAGCGCCACTGGCCATTGCTCGAGAATGCTTCGTCGTTGACGTAGGCCACGAGGATGCCGATGGTGATCATGAGCTGGAAGAACGACACCAGTTGCCCACGGCGGGCCGCGGGTGCAATCTCAGTGATGTACATCGGTGCCGCAACTGCGCTGATGCCGATGGCCACGCCCAGCAGCAGGCGCGCGATGTCGAGGGCACCCACGCCGGGTGCGACGGCCGATGCAACGGACCCGACGATGAAGACCACGCCCGACGCGATGAGGCTGCGGCGGCGACCGATGCGATCGATAATCGCCATCGCCACGAGCGAACCCACCACCGCGCCCAGCAGCACAGACGACACGACGGCGCTCTTACCGACGTCGCCCAGGTGGAATGCGTCACCGATGTAATCGAGTGCACCGGAGATGACACCGGTGTCAAACCCGAAGAGCAGTCCGGCGAGCGCCGCGACCACGGCGATGCGCGTGATCAGGCCATGGGTGCCGCTGTCCCACATGTCATCGTGGGTTTTCTTGCCGCGGGGGTCACTCATGCGGGAGAAACTACCCCTGAGCGCCATGCCCGCGCCGTGCTGTGCCCGTCAGGCGGCGGCGCGCAGGTACGGATCCCAGGCGTCGGGGCGCCTGGGAGCGGCCACGTCGATAAACACATCGGGTCGTGGCGGGCGCGGCGTGTGCCGGGGAAACATGGCGATCTCGTGGCACAGGGCGCTGCCCTTGCGTGCGTTGCAGGGGGCGCATGAGGTGACCACATTTCCCCACGACGAGTCGCCGCCCCGACTCTTTGGCACCACATGGTCGATCGTGAGGCGGGTCCGGCTTCCGCAGTACTGGCATTCGTAGCCATCGCGGGCGAACAGTGCGCGCCTGCTCATGCGGCGTGCTTCATACCTCGGCACCTTCACCCGGTACATGAGCCGGATGACATGGGGCGCGGCAAAGTCGCGTCCCACCCCGCGAACCGGGCGCGCCGCGTGCTCGAGTATCTCCGCCTTCTCCTTCAGCAGAAGTACGAGCGCACGTCGAATTGAGCACACGTTGATGGGCTCGTACGACGCGTTGAGGACTAGTACGTGCTGTGGGACCACCCCCATTCGTGAGGGATGCTAGCCATACCGCACGGCCAACCCGCCCGCTGACTACGTCTGGGTTGCAGCCCTGTAGGACCCGAGCGCGATGACGTGCGCGATGCCACCCTGCTCAATGGCATCGAGTGCGGCCGCAAGCGGCAGGTCTCGTGCACGGCTCCCCTCGGCATCGATGAAGAACACGTAGCGCCCCAGGCCGGTCCGTGCCGGACGGCTCTCGAGGCGCGTCAGGTTGACCGCGCGCAGCGAGAATTCCTGGAGGATGGAGAGCAGCGCGCCGGGCCGGTCGCGGGGAATCGCGCACACGATCGATGTGGTGAACGCACCCTCGCCAGCGGCGTCGGCCTCGTCGCGACCCACCAGCACGAATCGTGTGTGGTTCTCCACCGAGTCGGCCACATCCTCGGCGAGGACCGCCCCCCCGTAGATCTCCGCGGCGCGGAAGTTGCCGATCGCCGCTTCCGGTTCGTGCGACTGCACCACGGTGCGCACGGCATCGGCGGTGGAGAGGGCCGCTGCCACCTCGGCTCCGGGCAGCATCTCGGTGAGCCAATGGCCGCACTGTGCGGTGGCATGCGGATGGCTCTGCACGCGGGTGATGTCGGCAAGCGCCAGCCCCGGACGGGCGATGAGGTGATGCCGGATGGGGTGGATGACCTCGCCACGGATCACGATGTCACCCGCGTGGGTCACCAACTGGTCGAGCGTCTGCGTGACGCCGCCCTCAATGGCGTTCTCGATGGGCACCAGCGCCTGTGCCACCTCGCCCGTCGATACCGCCTCGAAACACGCCGCGATGCTCGGCTTCGGCACCTCCCGCGCGGCGGCCTCAGCGCCCACCAGGGCGATGAGGGCCTCCTCGCAGAACGTGCCCGGCGGACCGAGGTAGGCGATGCCTCCGCTCATGCGGTCATGACCGGAGGAACTAGAAGACGATCTTGACGGGGTATTCGGCCCGGTTGTTGTCGGTGCGTGTCTCATTGGGCACCGGCACCACCTCGACCTTGAGCACCGAGGCATCCCCGAACGTGGGGCTCTTCGGACCCGGCAGGGTCACCGACTGCTGTTGACCCGAGTCGATCGAGGGAATGGACTTCTCCTCGGTCTGGGCGTCCTTGGCGGATGCCGTGCTTGAGAACGTCACGCGCACCACCACATTGGTCTCGGTGGCGTCACCGGCGTTCTCCACCGTGATCTGCCACTGCAGCTTGTCGGATGCCTGGATCTGGGTCTCGGAGTCCGCCGACAGGGCGAGGCCCTCAGGGAGCGCCTGCACCGATGCGATGCCCGTGCCGTGAAGCACGCCCGACGTCGACGTGGTGTCGGTGCCCGACAGTGCGCTGCCGCCCGTGCGCTGGAGGCCCGGGATGAGTTGGGCGGCGCCGGTGGGCGATGACTGGTCGGCACGGATGCCGCCGAGGAAGAACTGGCGATCGGGAACCTGCACACCCGTCACGTCGGCGTCTGCAAGCGCACGCTTGGCGGGCCCCACGAACGAATCCTGATAGATGACGTCACTCGCAAGAAACCGCTGCATGGCGCTGGCCAGGGTGGCCGACGAGTACGCGCGGTTCTTTGAATCGACCACCGACGGCAGCGAGTCGGCCAGCGCCTTCAGGCCGGTCACGCGGTACTGCAATGCGGTGACCAGGCTCTGGTTGGGGGCCGACAGCGAATCGGGCGACTGGAGGCCCTCGGCCTGACCCACCAGCGCCTGGGCCTTGGTGGAGAGGTCGCGCACCTGCACCTGCAGCTCGGCCGACTTCGCACCGTTCTGGTTTGCGAGGACCTGCTGGAGGGAGTCACCCTCCTTGGCCGAGGCGGTCACGATCGTTGTGACATCACCCATGTACGACTTGTAGGAGTCCTCCAGCTCACTGCGGCGGCACCCCTGGATGACGAGCGTGAAAATGATGATGAGGATGATGACGCCGGCAACCGCGATTCCGATGCGTACGGCCGGCTTCTTCAGCGCTGCGGAGCCGCCGCCCGGCATGGAGCGGCGCGAGCCGCCGCCGCCGCCACCACTGCTGCCGCCACGGGAGCCCCCGCGTCGACGGCCGCCACCCGACCCACCACGCCCCCGGCGGCTGTCGCCGGCGTCGCTGCTGCTGCGCGAGGATCCCGACCCCGACGAGGGCTCACGGTCGGCGCCATCGGGAAGCGGCCCCGAGATGCCCGTGGGCTGGTCGTCATGACCGTGATCTGTACCCGTGTCGTCCATGTCCACTTCAGCGACCCCCCGCTCCGTGACGCGTGATGCAGTCCGGACCAGATGCGCGCCCCGAGAGGACGCGCTGATTGAGATGGGCGAGGGGGGACTCGAACCCCCACGTTCTTACGAACACTGACACCTGAAGCCAGCGCGTCTACCAATTCCGCCACCCGCCCGGTGACCGGCCCTGAGGCGGCAGGATGCTAGCGCAACCGCCGTGGCCGAAACCTGCACGGGTGATGTCTACGATCGGCGTTTCGTTCGGCGCCGCGACAAGGATTCCTCTCCCAGCGGTGGAAGGCCACTTCGCCAGATGCGCATGCCCGGATCAACCACATCACCCACACGTACCCATGGACAGGGCCGCGTGCTCGGCCGCTACGACCTCCAGGAGGTCATCGGCCGGGGCGCCACCTCGCGCGTCTATCGGGCCCTCGATCGCGCCACAGGGCGGGATGTCGCGGTGAAGGAGATCCCCATCGATCTTGGCCTGGAGAGGCGCGTGGGGGCCGAGATCCGGGCGGCATCGCGACTTGAACACCATGGCGTGGTGCGCATGCTCGACTGGGGCGAGGACAGCGAATCGCTCTATCTCATCTCCGAACTGATCGACGGACCATCGCTGGAGCGGGTGTACGCCGACACACCTCCGGGCGACCGTGCTGCTGCCGAGATGGCCGCAGACGTGCTGGATGCCCTTGCGCACGCGCACGAGCGCGGCGTGATCCACCGCGACATCAAGCCCGCCAACATCCTGGTTGACGACAACGGACATGCCCGGGTGACCGATCTGGGAGTGGCCCGGCTCTCCGGGGAGAGCGGAATGACCCAGACCGGTGGCGTGGTGGGCACCATGGCGTACATGGCACCCGAGCAGGCAACGGGCGAGGTCGTAACCGGCGCTGCCGACGTATGGGCCGCCACTCTGGTGCTGTACGAGGGGCTCACGGGAAGAAATCCGCTGCTGGGCGCGAGCCCGGCGGATACCGCGCGGCGGGCGGCACTCGGCGAGGTGGCACCCATCCGCACGCTCCGCCCCGACCTGCCGGAGCGCCTGTCGCGGGCCATCGATGCCGGACTCTCACCCGACCCGAATGCACGCCCCGATGCCGCACGCCTGGCGCGCGTCGTGCGCGAGGAAGCCGATGAACTGCCCGAGGGCCGTGGCAAGCGCGCCATCGCACTGCTCTCCGGGCCGCTCCCGCCCGCGCTCACCGGCGCTGCCGCCGCCATTCTGGGCGGCATGATCGCCGAACGCGGGTTCAGCACCAGCACCTTCGGTACCGCGGGCATCGCCCTGCTCGCCGGCATCATCGGCGCCTGGCGTGCGCCCGTGGCGGCGCTCGGCCTGGTGCTGCTGGCGGGAGCCGCCATGGCCACCGCTGCGCCCGCATTCACCGGAATCGCCGTCATCATCGCGCTGCTGCTGGTGATGACCGGATCACGACATGGTCGCCTCATCCTGCTGCCGGTGCTTGCGCCGGTGCTGGCGGCGTGGGGCCTGTTACCGCTGTACGCCATCGCGGCGGGATCCACCCGATCAGTGGCATCGCGGATATGGACATCGGTCGCGGGAATGCTCGCAGTGCTTGCCTGGCAGATCGTGGCCGGGGCATCGTCGTTCATGTTCACCGGCACAGAGCAGTGGGGTATTTGGGATCGCCTGAAGGGGATGCGATCGCCCATGGCAGCAGGGGATCTGCTGCTCCGTCCCCTCGGTGCGCACCCGCAGGCGCTGATCGCTGCCGGCATCATGATTGCGGCTGCTCTGACATGGCCTTTGGTGCTGCGATCACGGGGTACCGCGCGCATCTCGACGGCGGTGCTGTGGGGGGCGGGAGTGACCATCGCCGCCGGCTTGCTGGGGGGCGGAGGCCTGTGGGCGGTCGGCGCCGTGATCCCCTCGGCTATCCTCGCCATTGCCTGGGCGGCTCGGCCATGGCGCGTATTCACGCGTGGTGATGCCGGGCAGTCGCCCTCCGTGGACGGAATGGTGGGATGAGCGCACTCCGGAGCATCGAGCAGAAAATTGAGGGCCTGGTCGAGAAGACCTTCGGCCGGATGTTTCGCAGCACGCTCCAGCCCGTGGAGCTGGCGCGACGTCTGGCGCGCGAGATGGAGGACCACAAGACCGTTTCGGTGTCGCGCGTGTACGTGCCAAACCAGTACACGGTGTACCTCTCCCCAACCGATCGCCGGCAGTTTGCATCGTACGAATCGTCGCTCGTCATCGAGTTGGGCTCGTACCTCGAGGCCCACGCCCGCAGCGAGGGGCTGTCGCTCTTGTCCATGCCGCGCATCCGCCTGGAGACCGACGACGACCTGCGCCCCGGCGAGTTCGGCATTGCGTGCCGCATGGTGGACCCAGGGCGCCCCGGCATCGAGGTGCTGGGCGAAGAGCCCGTGGAGCCGCCGCCGCCGCCCGCCGAGCCGCTTTCGAACGAGGCCCTGGACGCCGTGAGCGGCACACAGGTGCTGAGTGCCGAGCAGGCCCGTGCGGCAGGTCTGGTGCGCGAGGAGGTCACCGTCTACGTGGGCGGCCAGCCCAACCGCGTGGCGCGCAAGGTCACCACATTGGGGCGAAGCCGCGACTGCGACATCGTGGTGCCCGACCCAAACGTGAGCCGCGTGCACGCCGAGATCCGGCATGAGGGCCTCGAGTACACGTTGGTGGACCTGGGCTCCACCAATGGCGTGGAGGTCAACGGCAAGCGCGTAATGCGTCATGCCCTTCGCGATGGTGACCAGGTGAGCCTGGGTGGCGCTGAGATCGTGGTGGAGCGCCGATGATCGCACCGGGGCCACGCAAGCGCCGGTCGGAGTGACCGGGGGCCACCGGTGACCGAGACGGGGCTCATCATCGGGCAGGCCGTCTTCCTCCTGCTCCTTTTTCTTTTTGTCGGCGCCGTGGTGCGGGCGTCTGTGCGTGCCCTGCGCACGGCTGAGATCGAGGTGCGCCCACCCGATCCATCGGAGATGGCCCCTGCTCAGCCCCGAGCGCCATCACCGGGACCAGCTGCGCAGACAGTGGTGGGCGGGGCCGTCGCACAAACGGTGCGAAAGCCGCACGCCGTTATGCCCGAGAACGCGGGAATTGCCGCAAAGCCCGAGATCGCACGCGCGGCCGCGGCGGTCGACCCGCATCTCATCGTGACGCAATCCACCAGCCTTCAGGTGGGAACGCGATATGACGTTGCGGGCGGGGCAACGATCGGCCGATCGAAGTCCTCGCGCATCCCCGTGACCGATCAATTCATCTCGCACACCCACGCCCGCGTGTTCCGTCGCGGCCACTTCTGGTTCGTGGAGGACCTGGGGTCGCTGAACGGCACATTCATCAATGGCAGCCGCATCTCGGGCGAGCAGCAGCTGCACCTGCGCGACGAGATCCGCGTGGGCGAGACCGTGCTGCGGTGGGAGGACTGACCATGCGCGACGATCTGGCCCTCACCGAGCTCGCATCGGCATCCGATATCGGTCGCGTGCGGTCCGACAACCAGGACCTCGACCTGCTGGCACCGCCGCTCATCGCAGTGGCCGACGGCATGGGTGGACACAAGGGCGGTGCCACGGCAGCACGCATGGCCGTCGACTCGCTTCGCGAGGTGGGCACCACCACCGACCCGGCTGCCCTGCTGGGTGCGCTGAAGCAGGCGAACACGGCGATCGCCGCCGCGGCGGTGGCCGACCCGGATCTGGAGGGCATGGGCACCACCACCACAGCGGGGTTTGTGGATGCAGGCGTGCTCTATCTGGTGCACGTGGGTGATTCACGGGCCTACCTGGTGCGTGACGGGCGCATTGTGCAGGTGACCGACGATCACTCCATCGTGGCCGAGATGGTGCGGCGGGGGGCCCTGTCGGAGGCCGACGCCGAGCGGCACCCCGCGCGCCACGTGATCACCCGGGCACTGGGCGTGGATGCCGACGTGGAGGTGGACGCCCTACGGGTTGACCTGGAGCCCGGCGACGTAGTGCTGCTGTGCACCGATGGCTTGTCGGGTCCGGTGGATGACGATGAGATCCTGGCCGCCATCGATGGCGCAGGCACCCTGAACGAAGCGGCGGCCACGCTGATCGCCCTTGCCAATGATGCGGGCGGGCCCGACAACGTCACCGTGGTGCTCGCCCGGGTGGACGCGGTCACCCGGGAGGCGGCGGCAGCGGGATGACCGCGCACCTCGCACTGGTTGAGCTGGCCCGGGCCACCGACGTGGGCCGCGTGCGCGGCCATAACGAGGACCGCCATCTGGTGCGCCCGCCCCTCGTGGCGGTGGCCGATGGAATGGGCGGTGCGCAGGCCGGTGAGGTAGCCGCGGGCATGGCTGTGCAGGCGCTCGAGGCCTTGCCGCTCTCCCCGCGGCCCGGCGACCTGAAGCGTGCCGTGGAGCGGGCCAACAAGGACATTCGCCAGGCCGCCGCCGGCAACGCCGGGCGGACGGGGATGGGCACAACCGTGACCGCATGCATGCTGGGTGACGACGGCCGGATGTATGTCGTGCACGTGGGCGATTCGCGCGCGTATCTGGTGCGTGATGGCGAGTTGCGGCGCCTCACCGATGACCACTCCGTGGTGGCCGAGCTGGTGCGTGGCGGTGCCCTCACCGAGGAGCAGGCCGACCGCCATCCGCAGCGCAACGTCATCACGCGCGCGGTGGGTGCGCAATCGGACTTGACACCCGATTCGTTTCAGGTGCCAGTGCAGGACGGCGACGTCATCATGCTGTGCACCGACGGAGTGTCGGCGGCCATCGGCGACGCGGCGATCACCCGCATCATGCTGGCCGGTGGGTCACTCGCCGATGCCGCACATGCGCTGGTGGAGGCCGCTGATGCATCGGGTGGCGAGGACAACGCCACGGTGGTGATGGCGCGTATCGGGACCGGCGAGCCGGCCACCGTGCCCGAACCAGTGGAGTTCGTGCCACCAACCCCGCGCATGGCCACGCTGCCGCGCCCCTTGGTGGAGCCCACGCACCGCACGGGCCGGTCGCCACAGCCCGGTCGTGTGCTGGAGCACGTGCCCAGGGCCCGTTCGAAGATGCTGCTCATCATTGCCGCGGTCATCGTGGTGGTGGGGCTCATCGTGGGCGGCGTGGCATGGGCATCGTCGCGCTCGCACGTCGTGCAGGCCGATGATTCGGGGCAGGTGCGCCTGTACACCGGGCTGCCCTACTCACCCCTCGGCATGTCATTGCTCAATGATGGGCAGGTGATCGGCGTGCCGGCGGCGTCCGTACTGGCCGAGGAGCCATCCGCACTCGATCAGGGTGTGCAGGGTGAGGGTGAGGCCACGGCCCTGGCCGTGCGCCTGGCGTGGCACTACGGCATTCCCACCACGTGGGCATCGCCCAGGGCCGCCCCGGTCCCCACACCCAAGGCCGTGAAGAAGAAGGCGGCGAAGACGGGCGCCAAGGCCGCGAGGGCGCAGAAGAAGAAGGCTGCTGCGGCGCAGGCCGCAGCGCGGAAACGCGGATGAGGCTGCGCACCCGCGAGATGTACTTCCTCATCCCCGGTCTGCTGCTGGGGATGCTGGGTCTGGCCGCCGCAGCATCGGCGCGCACCGACACCCTGCAGGCGGGTCCGTGGCAGACCGCCGTGGGCGTGGCCATGGTGTTTGTGGTGATGCACGCGGTGCTGCGCCTTCGTGCGCCGTATTCAGACCCGTATCTGGTGCCCATCATGGCTGCGCTCACAGGTATCGGACTGGCCGAGCTGTACCGCATCGATCCGGTACTCGCGGGCGAGCAGGCACTGTGGATGACCCTCGGCGGCATCGTGTTCTGCGCGATCATCGTGTTTCTTCCCGATCACCGGGTACTGGAGCGCTACCGCTACGTGATCGGCCTCACGGCCGTGGGCCTGCTGGTGGCCACCATGGTGTTCGGCACCACCGTCAACGGATCCCGCCTGTGGATCTCGGTGGGCGGCAGCCAGCGCGTGCAGCTTGGGGAGCTGGCCAAGGTGCTGGTGGTCATCTTCCTGGCCGGGTACCTGCGCGAGAAGCGCGAGGTGCTGGCCATTCCCACCGAGCGCAGGTTTGGCATGGACCTTCCGGCGTTCCGTCACATGGCACCCATCCTGCTGTTCTGGGGACTCGCGCTGGTCGTGGTGGTGGCCCTGAACGACTTCGGGACCGCGCTGCTGTTCTTCGGCGTGTTCCTGGCCATGCTGTATCTGGCCACGGGGCGTGCGCTCTACGTGGGCCTGGGCATGGGGATGTTTGTGGCGGGGTCGTTATTCATCTGGGCGACCGTGCCCAGAATCGGCGTACGTGTGGGGTCGTGGCTCAATCCGTTTGATGATTCGCAGGGCAACGGGTACCAGATGGTGCAGTCGCTCTATGCGCTTGCCGACGGCGGATTGGTGGGTCCGGGATTTGGCCGGGCGCTGCTTGTGACCCCGGGAGGAACCCCGCGCATCCCCGAATTGCAGACCGACTTCATCTTCAGCGCGGTCGCGGACGACCTCGGATTCGTTGGATCCGTCGGGGTCATGCTTCTCTTCATCCTGTTCATGGCCCGGGGGTTCGCAATCGCGACCGCCGCGCGTGACGGCTTCAGCAAACTTCTGGCCGGCGGCCTGACCGCGGTGGTCGGACTTCAGGCATTCATCATCATTGGCGGCATCGTGCGCCTTGTGCCGCTGACTGGCGTGACGCTGCCGTTCATGTCGTATGGGGGATCAAGCGTGGTGGTCAACTTCGGCATCGCCGCGATCCTGCTGATCATCAGCCAGCGCTCGCGTCAGGGACTGATTGATGCGGTGCATGGGGCGCCGGCCCCATGAATCGATCCATCAAGTCGCTGTACCTGGCCCTGGCCGCAGGGTTTGGCGTGCTCATCCTCATGCTGGGCTACTGGCAGGTGATCGCCGCCGGTGGCCTGAACGAGCGTGCAGACAATCCGTACCACTTCGAGAAGCAGCGCCTGGTGGACCGCGGGCGCATTATCTCGGCCGACAAGGTGGTGCTGGCCGAAAGCATTGCGTACAAACAGAAGAGCAAGCGCTACTTCCGCCGCTACTACCCGCAGGGTGCGCTGGCGGCACAGGTGGTGGGCTACGCCACCCCGCAGCAGGGATCCACCGGGCTGGAGCAGCAGTACAACCAATATCTGGCGGGCAGCTACGGCGCGGGTGCGATTCTCGACAAGCTGCGCGCCGCGCAGAAGGAGGGCGCCGACATCCGTCTGACGCTCGACACGCGGGTACAGAAGACGGCTGAAGCACTGATCGCGGGGAGCCATGGCGCCGTGGTGGCCATCGACCCGAGGACCGGACAGGTGCTCGCACTGGCATCATCCCCCGCGTTCGACCTCAATCAGGTGGCGTCCGACTTCGCAACGATTCGCAAAGAGGACGGCGCGCCGCTGGTCAACCGCGCAACGCAGGGCAGGTACCCCCCCGGCTCGACGTTCAAGGTGGTCACCGCCACCGCGGCCCTGGACAGCGGCAAGTGGAACCCCTCATCCACATTTGACGACACCGGAAAGTACGTGGTTGACGGCCAGACCATCAGGAATGACGGGGGTATCAAGTTCGGCGTGCATAACTTCACCGACGCACTCACGTTTTCCATCAACACCACGTTCGCGCAGGTGGGCAAGCGGCTGGGTCCGTCGCGTCTGGGGGGCGAGATGACCAAGTTCGGGTTCGGCCGCCCGGTGGAGATTGACCTGCCCTCTGATGAGGTGGCCGTGTCAGGTCGCTACCGTAACGGCAAGCTGCTCTCGAATACCCAACGGGATGAGGACGCCGCGCGTATTGCAATTGGTCAGGAGAACCTGCTGGTGACCCCCTTACAGATGGCCATGGTGGCCGGTGCGGTGGCCAACGGTGGCCGCATGCAGCGGCCCTATCTGGTGAAGCGCGTCATCACAAAGGATGGCGTAGTGGTGAAGCAGCAGAACCCCGAGACGCTCGATTCGGTCGCCAGCGCCTATATCTCGTCCGAGGTGGGCCGCATGATGCAGAACGTGGTGCGCGAGGGAACTGGTACCAAGGCCGGTCTTTCCGGACTGTCCGTGGCCGGCAAGACCGGTACCGCGGAGACGGGCGACCCCAATCGTAACCAGGCCTGGTTCATCGGATTCGCACCCGCTGACAACCCGAAGGTGGCCGTGGCAGTGGTGATTGAGGACACATCAGGAACCGGCGGCCAGGTCGCCGCACCGATCGCAGGATCGGTAATGCGCACGGCACTTTCGGCCCTGCCCGTGCAGGGGGAGCCCCAGCCTTGAGCATCGGACCGGGCAGTGAACTGGGTGAGCGCTACGAGCTGGGCCACCAGCTTGGAAGCGGCGGGATGGCCACGGTGTATCTGGCCTACGACAGGCTCCTGGACCGCGAGGTGGCGGTCAAGGTGCTGGCTGACCGCTTTGCACAGGACCCGGCATTCGTGGAGCGGTTCCGCCGCGAGGCGTCTGCTGCAGCGGGCCTGAACCATCCGAACATCGTGGCGGTGTACGACCGCGGCGAGGCTGAGAATACGTACTACATCGTGATGGAGTACCTCTCGGGGCCGGACCTGAAGAAGGTCATCCGCGAGCAGGGCCCCCTCGATCCCGCGGTGGCGGTGGACAACGCCCTGCAGATCCTCTCGGCCCTCACCGCTGCACACGGCGCGGGCATCGTGCACCGGGATATCAAGCCGCAGAACGTGATGGTGGGCGAGGATGGCCGCCTGCGCGTGGCCGACTTCGGCATCGCGCGGGCCGACGCCGATCAGCAGATGACCGAGGCCGGATCAGTCATCGGCACCGCTCAGTACCTGTCGCCCGAGCAGGCCCAGGGCGAGGAGACCACAGCCGCCAGCGACACCTACGCGGTGGGAATCGTGCTGTACGAGATGCTCACGGGGCGCGTGCCGTTTGATGGCGACCGTCCGGTGACGGTGGCCATGAAGCAGATCAACGAGCCGCCCATCCCGCCGCGGGTGTTCGAGTCGGGCATCCCGCACGAACTTGACGCCGCGGTGTTGAAGTCCCTGTCGAAGCGCCCGGAAGACCGCTTCACCACGGCCGACGAGTTCAGCGCGGCGCTCCTCGACATACGCGCCGGCATGTCCGGTGGCCAGCAGTCCACGCTCATCCTCACAGCTCCCACGGCGGTCGCCGGGGCGGTTGCGACCACGGAGACCCAGGCAATGGCAAATGGTGGCGGTGGACGCGGTGGTGGTGGCGGCGGACGCCAGCAGCAAAAGGGACGCAACAACCGGCCCGCCGTGTGGGGGATCGTCGCGGTGCTCATCGCCGCTCTGGCGGTGGCGCTCGCGCTTGCGCTCACCAGCGGTGGTGGCGACACCATCCCGGTGCCCGATATTGCGGGATACGACGTACCGGCTGCCACCCGTGCCATCAACGATGCCGGGCTGAAGCCAGCGCAGCGCCAGGAGCCCAGCGACACCGTGCTGGCCGGTGTGGTTATCGGCAGTAACCCCTCCGCGGGCACCGATGTGGCCAAGGAGTCCACCGTCACCATCCTGGTGTCCACCGGGCCGGCGCAGATCACCGTACCGAGTGTGCTCGACCAGACGGTGGAACAGGCGACGGCTGCCCTCGAGAAGGTGGGGCTGCAGGTCAGCACCGTCCAGGTGGACAGCACAAAGGACATCGGCACCATCGTGAAGCAGGACCCGAAGCCGGGCACCACCGCGGCATCTGGCGACACCATCACCCTGAGCGTGAGCAAGGGCACCACCAAGGTGACCGTGCCCGACGTCACCGGGAGCGATACGGCAACCGCCAAGGCCGACATCACGCAGGCCGGGCTTACCGTGGGCAGCGTGAGCGAGGACGACGGTACCTCTGGCCAGTCGCCGGGCACCGTGGTGTCGCAGACTCCGAGCGGGGGCTCATCTGCCGCCAAGGGATCATCGGTCAGTCTCACCGTCGCAGCGCAGTCGTCGGGCGTTGACGTTCCCGACGTCACCGGCAGCGACGCCAGCACCGCCCGCAGCAAGCTGGAGAGCCTCGGGTTCAACGTGGTCTCGTCCGGCGCTGAGTCGTCACAGCCGGAGGGCACCGTTATCGACCAGACGCCGGGTCCGGGATCGACTGTGACGTCGGGCAGCACCGTCACCATCATCGTGGCGTTTCCCACTGGCAGCGGCGGCGGCTCGGGGGCGGGTACCACCACCAAGAGTTCCGGTGGCGGATCGTCCCAGCCGCCGGCACCGAGCGGTGGCGGGGCATCGGGCGGTGGTGGCGCCCAGCCGCCGCCACCCGGATGAGGATTGCCGTCCTCGGGGGCGGCCGGAGCAGCGAGCATGACGTCTCGATCGCTTCGGCCGCGTCGGTGGCCGACGCCATCGACCCGTCGCTGCATGAGGTGATCAAAGTCACGATCGCCCGGGATGGCGCATGGACGAGCGACGGGCACCCTGTCGCGCTCGTGCATGCAGGGGGCGACAGCGCACGGCTGGTACGCCTTGATGGCGGCGAAAGCGCCGACGTTGACCTGGTGTTCCCCGCCCTCCACGGTCCGTGGGGTGAGGACGGCACCGTGCAGGGCCTCTGCGAGACCGTGGGAGTGCCCTACGTGGGCGCCGACGTGGCGGCATCGGCCACGGGCATGGATAAGGCACTTTTCCACGTGCTTGCCACCGCAGCGGGGATTCCACGCGTCGAGACGGTGGTCATCCTGCATGCGCAGTGGCAGGCCGATCCGGCTGCGGTGCGCGACGAGGTGGCCAGCACCTGCGGATACCCGGCATTTGCGAAGCCTGCGCGCCTCGGGTCGTCATTCGGTATCAGCCCGGTACCCACGGCCGACGATCTGGATGCCGCGCTCGAGCTGGCATTTTCCCACGACGACAAGGCGCTCGTGGAGCGCCGGGCGCTTGGCCGCGAGGTAGAGGTGGGCCTGTTGGGCAACGCCGAGCCCCATGCGTCGCCCCTCGGCGAGATCCTCCATGACGCCGATTGGTATGACCACGACGCCAAGTACCAGCCCGGCGGCATGCGCCTGGCCGTGCCGGCCGATGTGCCACCCGAGGTGCAGGAACGTGCCCGCGAACTGGCTATCGCGGCCTGGAATGCCATCGGCTGTTCAGGCCTCGCCCGCGTGGACTTCTTCCTTGAGGGCGATCAGCTGTACGTGAGCGAGATCAACACCATCCCGGGGTTCACCGACACCAGCGTGTGGGGGCGCCTCATGGGGGGTGACGGGTTCGCGTATCCCGATCTTGTGCAGCAGCTCATTGAGCTCGCCACCGAGCGCCACGCCGCAAAGGCTGCGTACCGCGGATGATCCGTATCGGGGTGCTCGCCGACACGCACGTCGGTGAGTTCCTCGACGCGCTGCCGCAGGTCGTGCTGGATGCGCTGGAGGGCAGCGATCTCATCCTGCACGCCGGGGACCTCTCTGATGGTTCGGTCATCCGTGACCTCGAGCGGATCGCCCCCGTTGTGGCCGTGCGCGGAGACCACGACCTGCCATCCGCGCCGCGCCTGTCCCGCCGGGCGGTGATTCAGGTGGGGCGGCACCGGATCGGGCTCATCCATGGCAAGCGCCCGGGCACCGATGCCCTCGTGGTGGCAGCCCACGCAGCGGCAGGCAGGCGCATCGGATGGGACGCTGGCCGTGTGAGGGCAATGGCGCACGCATTTGAGGGCGTGGATGCCGTGGTATTTGGCCATTGGCACGAGGCCTTGATCGGCCACGTCGATGGCGTGCTGGTGATGAACCCAGGGGCGGTGTGCCCGTGGGGAAGCCTGGAGGGAGACCGAAGGCCCCGCCCCGGTGCCGCAGGGGTCGCCGACCGGCTGGTGCGCCGCTATCGCCACCAACTGGGCCCGCAGGCAATGCGACCCTCCGTGGGAAGACTGACGGTGAGCGACGCGGGAATCACCGGCGAAATCGTCCCCACTCCCCGGTGCCAGACGCCGTACTGATCAGGTCACAACTGGTGACGACACACACCGTGCGCCTCGCGTAGGGCGAAACCCGGTTTTGCAAATTGCCTGCTCAGAGAGACTTCACCCATCAATGGGGTCAGACCCCGGGCGGGGTCTGACCCCATACAGATTGGGTCACAAATGGTTACGAGGCTCGTCGCGCCCTGGGGTGGGCGCGGTCGAAGTCCTCCCGCAGGTGGCTTGCGGTGATGTGCGTGTAGACCTCGGTGGTCACCGGGCTGGCGTGGCCGAGGTGGGCCTGGACGTACCGGATGTCCACTCCCGCTTGCACCAGGTGGGTGCCGCATGAGTGGCGCAACGCATGGGGGAACACGCGCACCCCCTCCGACACCAGACCCGCCTTGTCGGCCGCGCGGTTGACCTCGCGCCACACGTCCGATCGCCCGATGCGCCGGCCGCGCGCGCCCAGAAATACGGCATCGGCATCACGGTGCTGCTGCTGGGCCTTGCGAGGGATCACATCACGCGCACGCAGTTCCGGTCGGCCCGTGGCCAGGTATCGCGTGAGCACCTCGCGGGCCACCGCCGGTACCGCCACGGCACGATGCTTACCGCCCTTGCCCAGCACCACCACGTACGGATCGTCGAGGTCGTCGAGGTGGAGCGCTGACATGTCGAGGCCCGATGCCTCGGTGGCCCGCAGACCGCATCCGTAGAGCACCTCGATGAGCGCGTGGGTGCGAAGACCCAGCGGCCCCGGCATGGCGGCGGCGGCGTCGCACAGACGGCGCATCTGCGACGGCGTGAGTGCTGATACCTCGCGCTGCAGACGCTCCTGACCGCGCGCGGCGGCCGATGGCGGTCGCAGATCCTGCACGGGGTTGGGCAATGCCAGCGCGCGCGACCACCAGCGGCAGAATGCGCGCACCGCGGCCACACGACGGGCACGGCTCGACTGCCGCCCCTCCAGGGCATCCCGCCAGCGCTGCCACCAGTCGGGGGGGATGGCAGCCATCTGCAGAGCGGCCCGGCGGGCGCGCGGGTCATCCTCCACACCAAATGATGGACCGTCTTCGCCTCCTGCGGGCACCCCAAGTGCCTCGCCGAGGATGATCAGGTCGCGCGCGTACGCCGCGCGGGTATTGACACTGCCGCGTGTGGCCAGGAAACCGGCGACCAGCGCGCGGTATCCGGCGTCGTCCACCTGCACCGTCATCCGCGCGGATGGGCGCGACGCAGGGTCTCCTGCAGCGCCTTGGTGGTGACCCCGGTGTAGCGCTCGGTGGTGGCGATGCTGGAGTGCCCCAGAAACTCCTGAACCACACGCAGGTGGGCTCCATCGCGGCCACCCGGGCCCTCCAGCAGATGTGTGGCGGCGGCATGGCGCAGCAGATGCGGGCCACCGCGCCTTCCAAGCGATTCGAGACCACGATTGACGATGCGGTACACCGTGGCGCCATCCAGCGCGGCTCCGGTTCGCGAGAGAAATACTCGGGCGCGTGAGGCCGCCGTGAGGCCCGACATTGCGGCCAGCCGCGGGCGCCCCTCATCCAGCCACTCGCGCAGGGCATCAACGCATGGCTCGGTCATCGGCACGGTGCGCGAGTACCCGCCCTTGCCCACCACTGAGAGCAGCTCATTCTCGAAGTCGAGCGA
>JBAXJA010000023.1:0-20227 GCA_037138115.1 Thermoleophilia bacterium
CAATGCCCGTGCTGTTCTGGATCGAGGACAACGGCTACGCCATCTCCACCCACACAGCGGGACGCACGTTCTACGACACGGCGCTCGGGCCCGTGGATGACTTCCTCGGCGTTCCCATCACCCGTGCTGACGGCCGTGACCCGGTCACCCTCGACGCCATCTGCGCTCGTGTGGTCGACGAGATGCGCGAGAGCCGGCGCCCGGCGATCATGGTGGTGAGCACCGAGCGCCTCACGCACCACACCAATGCCGACGACGAGTCGGTGTACCGAAGCGAGGAGGAGCGCTCGGGTGCGCGCACCTCAGGCGACCCCATCGTGTTCATGCGCGACCACCTGGTGGCCGAGGGCGTACCGGTGGCCGACCTCACGGCGCTCGACGCCGAAGTAGAGGCCGAGGTTCGTGCTGCGGCAACGCTGGCCCTGGCGGCCCCCGATCCCACCACCACCCGGTCGGCATCCGCCCCGGTTGACCCCGATCTCATCGCGCGGTCCCTCGAGGACCCGCCCGACGCCGAGGGCCCTGCGCACACCATGCTCGAGGCCATGCGCGAGGTGTTGCGCGCCCGCCTTGCCGACGACGACCGGGTCTCGATACTCGGACAGGACATCGAGGACCCCAAGGGCGACGTATTCGGCCTCACCCGTGGGCTCTCCACCCAGTTTCCGGGCCGCGTCACCAATGCCGCTCTCAGCGAGTCGACGATCGTGGGCACGGCAATCGGCCGTGCCATGGCCGGTGGGCGCCCGGTGGCCATGGTGCAGTTCGCCGACTTCCTTCCGCTGGCGTTCAACCAGATCGCATCCGAGCTGGCCACCGTTCACTGGCGCACCGCCGGCGCATGGTCGGCCCCGGTCGTGGTGCTGGCCCCGTGCGGCGCGTACCGGCCGGGCCTCGGGCCCTTCCATGCGCAGACGATGGAAGCCACGTTCGCCCACATCCCCGGGCTCGACGTGGCCATGCCCAGCACCGCCGCCGATGCCGCGGGAATGTTGTCGGCTGCGCTCGAGGGCAACCGGCCCACGCTCATCCTGTACCCGAAGACCTGTCTGAACGACCCCGCGCGCGCCACCACCGCTGTCGGCGACGCCCGCCCCGTGCCGCCCGGTCGCGCGGCGCACCCACGCAGGGGTGACGACGTCACGATTGTGGCCTGGGGCGCCACGGTGCCAATCGCCGAGCGCGCGGCCGACATCCTCGATGCCGCGACCGTGAGCGTCGATCTCATCGATCTGCGAAGCATCGCCCCATGGGACCGCGAGGCGGTCATCGCCAGCGCGGCCCGTACGCGTCGTCTGGTGGTAGTGCACGAAGACAATCTCACCGGGGGGTTCGGCGGCGAGGTGGTGGCAGCGGTGTCCGACCACCTTGAGGGCGAACTCACCACGCGGCGCGTCGCCCGTGCCGACACCCTGGTCCCCAACAACTACGTCAACCAGATCGAGCTGCTGCCGTCGGTTGCCGACGTGGTCACCACCGTGGCCAGCATGATCGGCGGCCTCGAGGTTGAGGTCTCCCATGCGATTGCCGCCGAGGGGGTGCTGGTGGTCGAGGCCGCGGGATCCAGCCCCGCCGATCAGCAGATCATGGTGGTCGACTGGCTCGTGGCCGAGGGAGATCACGTAAGTGAGGGGCAGATCATCGCCGAGTGCGAGGGCGACAAGGCAGCGTTTGAACTTGCCGCTCCCGCATCCGGCGATATCGCCGAACTCCTCGACACCGATGAGTTCGTGCCCGTCGGCACCCCCATCGCCCGCATCACGCTGGCGCCTGGAGCCGCGGCCGCCCGCCGCCGTATTCCGGCCGAGCCCACCATCCGCCTGCGCCGCGACCCCGGAGCCCGCCCGGCAGTCACGCCGGCATCCAGCCCCTCTCCTCGTATGGCCGCGGCCCCGGTGGGACTCTCGGGTATCGCCGTGCGTGCCGGAAGCCGCATTCTCACCAACGCCGACATCACCGCGCGTTTCCCGGACCGCACCGAAGAGGACATCGTCAGGCGTACCGGCATCCGCCAGCGCCCGGTCATGGCAGACGACCAGGACCTCATCACGCTCTCAGCGGCGGCCGCCCGTGAGTCGCTGGAGAGCCAGGGGCTCGTCCTCGGGGATCTTGAGGCCATCATCGTGGCCACCGGCACCCCGCCGCACCTCAGCCCCACCGTGTCCTGCATGGTGCAGAACCTCCTCGCCCAGGATGATGGCCCGGCCGACGTGGCCGCGCACGATGTATCGGCCGCCTGCTCGGGCTACCTGTACGCGCTGCAGGGGGCGCACGACATGCTGCAGCAGCGCCCAGATGGCGCTGTACTGGTGATGACCGCCGAGGCCATGACCCGCTACGTGGACCCGGACGACTTCGACACCGTCGTGGTGTTCGGTGACGCCGTCACCGCCACCGTGGTCTATGGCCCGGAACGCGCTCAGGGATCGCCCATTCTGCTGCATCGCCCGGTGCTCTCAGCCACGGGCGATGACGGCACCATCATCCATCACGGGCCGGAGTACTCCGACCACCTGTTCATGGATGGCCCGCGTGTGTACACCCGGGCCGTGCGCGAGATGCTTCGCATGCTCGACCGCGCCGCCGCCGCATCGGGTGCATCAATGGCCGACCTCATGCACGTCATCCCGCATCAGGCCAATGGCCGCATCATCTCGTCGATTCAGGCCCGAAGCGGCCTCCCCATGGACCGCTTCGTGGTGAACGTGGAGCGCTGGGGCAACACGTCGAGCAGCACCATCCCCATCGCCCTTGCCGAGCACCTGCCATCGGGTCCCACGGGCCTGGGTGGTCTGGTCGCGTTCGGCGCGGGCCTCACGTCGGGTGCGGCTATCGTGGAGTTTCCCCAGCAGCCATAGCCGGAATGGGAGCGCACATGGGCACCACCGAGTATTCGCACGCAATCGATCTGGACCGCGACTTCGACGAGGTGGTCGCCCGCACCCGGGAGGCCCTCGCGGCAGAGGGCTTCGGCGTACTTACCGAGATCGACGTACAGGCCACGATGAAGGCCAAGCTTGATGTCGACCGCGAGCCGTACATCATCTTGGGTGCCTGCAACCCACCCCTGGCCCATCAGGCGCTTGAGGTGGAGCCCGAGCTGGGCGTACTGCTGCCGTGCAACGTGGTGGTGTACCGCACCGGTGGTCGCACCCGTGTGAGCGCGGTGGCTGCCGGCCAGATGCTCGGCATGGTGGGAAACCCCGGACTTGAGCCCGTGGCGGCCGAGGTGGGTGCGCGCCTCACGCGTGTGCTCGCCGACATCCAGGCGGGATAGCCCGGGGCTATACCTCGGCGGCGGCGGCCTCAAGAATGCGGCGTGCGTCAGCTGAGGCCACTCCGCGCCTGGCGAGCCATCCCAGCGCACGCCGGCGCTCGGCCTGATCGTCACCCTGTTTCGGGTAGCGCCTCTTCACCTGACGGATCAACTCGTCGGCCTCCGGCGCGCGTGAGACCTCCACGTCGTCATCGGTTGCCCCGGCGCTGGGCTTGAGTGCCTCGCGCACAGCGGCGGGCGGGAGCCCTTTTCGCATCAGCCGATCGGCCAGGCGCCGACGGTCGGCGGCGGAGATCGGCACACCGGTGCGCTCAATCGAGGCGGCGAGCAGCACCTCGTCGTGATCATCCGGCAGCACATCTCCGACCGCACGGCGCACGAGATCCCGATCAAAACCGACGCGCATCATCTCGCCCTGGATGCGCCGCTCCGCCCAGTCCTTTCTCGACAGGAGCTCCACCCGCAGGTATGCATTGGCATCTTCGTCGGCAAGCCCATTTGCCGCCAGCCGGACCAGGAGCCGGGCGATCTGGTCGTCGGTGGCCCGGCGCTCCCGCAGACGGCGAACGACCTCGCGCTGAGCACGGCCACGGGCCACCGTGAAGCGCAGGGTGGCCTCCCACAAGCGCTCAAGCGCCGCGAGATCCTCAATCTCGGCAACCCGGGCGTCATCCATCTCGTGCCCCGTCGACAGACCAAGGTCGGCAACCAGGTGCACGGGGAGCCGGAGCCACTTGGCCCCGTCCTTCTCAACGCGGATCGCACGCCCGTCGGGCGTGCTGCGGAGCGCCGTGATGACGCTCACGCCGGGAACCGCATCAGGCCTCGCGGGCCACCTCGTTGGTGCAGCGCATGCAACGCCACACGGGCACCTTGCGGTCGCGGGCGATGGCGCTTGCGCCGTCCAGATCGTGGGTGCGCATGGTGCGGGTGGTCGCAAACGTCACGGCGCCACACTTCTCGCACGGCGGTGCATCGGTGGCGGCACTGGTCTCTGATTTCTTGGGCATAGGTGAACCCTACCGGCGCGGACCCCGGCGAACCACCCTCAGCGGGCGGTTGGCACACCGTCGAGACGCGCCACCTCGCGGCGCACGGCCGGCGCCACCTCGGTGCCCAGCAACTCGATCGATCGCATCATGTCCCGGTGGGGCGGATTTCCAACGCCCATGTGGATCATTGCCCGGCGGTTCCCGAACATCTCGTACTCGGCAAGAATCTTCTCGGTCACCTGTGCGGGGCTCCCCACCATCAGGGCCGCGTGGGGTTCGCGCATTCGGTCGAACCCCGGCCTGTCA
This sequence comes from Thermoleophilia bacterium, assembly GCA_037138115.1. GTDB lineage: Bacteria > Actinomycetota > Thermoleophilia > Miltoncostaeales > Miltoncostaeaceae > SYFI01. The sequence goes on from JBAXJA010000023.1 coordinate 4,576, forward strand.
ATCTCGTGCCCCCACCCGCGCTCGCGACCGATCTGGTTCATGGCGGCAATCAGCCCCGGAGCCGAGATGTCGGCGGCCTTCTGCGAGGTATCCGCGATAAAGCCATGCGATCCGATTGCCACCGGCACGGTCGCGGGATCGAACCCCGACGCCTCCAGCGCCTCGCGGTACAGGTTGACCAAGGGGATGAATGGCTGCGCGGCGGCACCGATGATGGCGATGTTGATGGGCAGCCCGCGCATGGCTGCGTTCACCGCCGACTGCGGCGTGCCCCCAACGGCAACCCAGATGGGCAGGTGGTCCTGCTGGGGACGCGGGTACACGGCACGACCCTCAATGGGAGCGCGGTGGCGCCCGCTCCACGTCACGACCGGCTCACCGTTGAGTTGCCGCAGCAAATCGAGTTTCTCGAGGAAGAGCGACTCGTACTCGGCGAGGTCGTAGCCGAAAAGCGGAAACGACTCGATGAATGACCCGCGCCCGGCCATGATCTCGGCGCGGCCCTCGCTGAGCAGGTCGATGGTGGCGAAGTCCTGGAATACCCGCACCGGATCGTCTGAAGACAACACCGTGACGGCGCTGGTGAGCCGGATGCGCGAGGTACGAACGGCGGCGGCGGCCAACACAATGGCGGGTGACGACACCGGGAAGTCCGGGCGATGGTGCTCGCCGACGCCAAAGATGTCGAGGCCCACCTCGTCGGCCAGCACGATCTCCTCCACCAGTTCGCGAATGCGCTGCCCCTCATCGGGTCGCCGCCCGGTCGCCGGATCGGGCGTCGCGTCGCCAAACGAGTAGATGCCGATCTGCATCACGACCCGCCTTCCCGCTGTGCACGGGCCTCGTCGAGCTCCCGCTGGATCACCCCATCGTCACGCTCAGCGAAGATGACGTACGCCACGTAGAAGACCCCGAGGCTGATGCCGAGCCCCACCCACACCCAGAGCAGCACAGACCAGTCGAGGGCGAGCCCGATGAGCCATCCGATGGCGAGGCTGAACGGCACCATGGTGAGGCCGATGATCCAGAGCCGGCGGCGCGCCACGCGGCTGTATTCCGGGTTGGGATGGAGCCCCTCCTGCTGGGCCGCGACACGGGCCACGATCTGTTCGCGGCTCTCTCGCTCTTGCGGGCGCTCTTCAGGGTGTGTCATTCGAGAGAGGCTAGCGTGGCCCCATGCAACGACCCACGTGCATCGGATGCGGCGAGCCCATCAAACCGATGCGGGGGGTTCCCGATGCGTGGGTCCGTGCCTCGCGCACTGTCGCCGCCTGCGATCTGGATGCCGACCACGTCCCCACGCCCGCCCGCGACGTTGACGACCAGCCCGCGGATCACCCCACGCGCGGCCAAGCCGACACCAGCGGGTAGGGCCTGATGGGTCCGCCCCCGCCGGGGTGGATTTCAAAGTGCAGGTGCGGAACGGTGCCCTGTGCATCGCCGGTCATCCCGACGTAGCCCACCACGTCACCCGCATTCACCGATGCACCATCGTGCGTGATCGCCGCGAAGTGATCGAGGTGGCAATAGAAGTACTCATCGCCGTTGGTACCCCGCACCCACAGACGGTTGCCGCTCATGGGTGTGTTGCCCGGGCGCATGACGGTGCCCGTGACCACGGCGACGATCGGTGACTGCATCGCCGCCACCAGGTCAATACCTTCGTGGAGGCGACCACCGGCGCGCGCCTGCAGCCAGTCGTCGCTGAAGGTGGTGGGCGCGCCCACAGGAAATACCGGCTCGGTGCCGGGTGCTGCCAGCACGGGGTCGCTGGCGCCCACCGATGCCGCGGCGCGAGTGGTGCCCGCCCGACGGGCCCGCAACTCGGCCCGGAGGTCACCACGCACCTGTTCAAGCCGCATGCGCTGCGCCTTCGCGAGCCCCTGCACGCGGGCTGCCTCACGTGAGGCCTCCCGCTCCCCGGCGCGCGCCGTGACGATCGCCCGGGCCAGTCGGTCCTGTGCGGCTGCCAGTTCGGCGCTTCGCCGGCGCATGGTCACCGCAAGATGGGCGTCATCGCTGGCCGCCGCCCGCAGGGCCTCAGTTCCGGCCATGAGGTCGCTGATCGATCCACTCGACACGATGACCTCAACCAGCCCGGGGTCGGGGTGGCGGTACAGCGTGCTGATGCGCTGCGACAGCCGCTCGCCCGCCAACAGCAGGGCGCTGCGGCTTGTCGTGAGCGCACGGCGACTCCGTGCGGCGTCGTCGCGTGCCTGCTGCACACGGTCCATCGCAAGGTTGTGTCGCGACGCGGCTTCCCCAGCCAGAGCGTCGAGGTGCGCGCTGCGCGACTCGAATGCCGCCGCCCGCTGTTTCAGGCTTGTGACATCGCGTGCAGCCCATGCCCCGCCCGGCACCACGGTGGTGGTGCACACGGCGAGCAGGGTGATGAGGGCGCGGCGGCGGAACATGTCGGGTTCTCATTCGTCCCCGGCCTGCCGCGTCCTCACAACATGCGTTGCGAGATCAGGCCGCCTCTTCGACCAGTACCTCATTCAGCTGCGCCTGTGCGTTGATGGCCGCCGGGAAACCGGCATACGCGGCCAACTGGATGACCAGCTCCCGCAGCTCGTCTTCAGTGATGCCCACGCGCAGGGCCGCGCGCATGTGCACCTTCACCTGACGGTCTTTGCCTCCCAGGGCCATGAGCATGGAGAGTGTGGCGATCTGGCGCTCGCGCACGCCGAGCCCCGGGCGGCCGTAGATGTCGCCGTAGATGGTGGCGATGATGCGGTCGCCCAACTCGCCGAGGGTCGCCAGGGAGTCCTCGGCCTTGGGCCCGAGGATCTCCTTCACCCTGTCCACGCCATCGGCCCTGATCTCGTCGCGTGTGCGCTCGTCGTCCATATCGCCCTCTCCCCCTGGTGGTCAACCTGCTGCCGAGTTGCAGCATGGCCGGTACTCACATGCGATCGCCCGATACACCGGCTACGTTGCCCCTCGGTAACGACGCCGGGGGATGGGGCACGTGGAGAATCTGACGCGATGGGTGCTGCGCCACAAGTTGATGGTGGTGGCATTCTGGGTCGTGGTGACCCTCATCGGCTTTATCACCGTGCCGGGGCTCTCCGGTGTGCTGTCAAAGGACTTCTCACTACCCGGGCAGCCGGGATACGAGGCCAACCAGGCCCTGCTGCAGCAGTACGGCAATGGTGGAGTCTCCGCACCGCTGGTGGCGGTGGTCAAGCTGCCAGAGGGCTCGTCGATCACCGCACCAGCCACTGAGGCAGAACTGGCGCGGGCGCTGAACTCGGTGCAGAAGGCGGGCCCTGACATCCGCGTGGTGGGCTACCCCGGTACCCGTGACGCACGCTTCATATCGCCGGATGGCCGCACCACGTTCGCCTACATCTACGCACCCGTTGTCCCGGGCTTCGACATGAAGCCGGTGTCGTATCCCCAGATCACCGCCGCGCTCGACTCGACCAAGGTGGCCGGCCAGCCCATCCAGCTCACCGGCATCGCACTGCTGTCGGGCGACGGTGGCAGCAGCAATGGCCCCAGCCTGCTTACCGAGGTGCTGCTTGGTGGCGTGGGAGCCCTCCTGGTGCTCGCATTCGTGTTTGCGTCGTTCCTCGCCCTCGTGCCGCTGCTCATGGCCATCGTGGCAATCCCGTCCACCCTCCTCATCATCAACGGCCTCGCACGTTTGACCGATGTCTCATTCATCGTGCAGTTCCTCGTGTCGCTCATCGGATTGGGAGTGGCCATTGACTACTCCCTGCTGGTGGTCACCCGGTGGCGCGAGGAACGCGCGCTTGGAGCCGAGGGCGACGAAGCCATCGTGCGCACCATGAAGACGGCGGGTCGTGCGGTGCTCGTCTCGGGCGCCGCCGTGGCAATCGGGCTGGCCGCGCTTGTCGTCATTCCCGTGCCCTTCCTGCGCAGCATCGGATACGGCGGTCTCCTCATTCCCGTCGTGAGCGTGCTTGTTGCCCTCACGCTGCTGCCGGTCATCCTCTCCAAGGTGGGCACCAAGCTGGAGTGGCCGCGAATTCGCAAGGAGGCCAACGCCAGCCGCGGCTGGAGCGCTTGGGCCAGGTGGGTCGTGCGCCACCGCTGGATCGCGGCAATCGTGGGCCTGGCAATTCTTGGCCTGCTGCTCGTGCCCGCCCTCAACATCGTGGTGGGCCAGCCATCGGCGACGTCGCTGGCCAATCCCGGGCCGGCCGCCACGGCGCTCAACGATCTGCACAGCGCAGGAATGGGTGACGGCACGCTCACTCCAATGGAGGTGCTGGCCACTCCGGAGACAGCAGCAGCCACCGCCACCGCCATGGCGGCCGTCCCTGGAATCCGCCTGGCGGTGGCACCCGCACCAAAGGTGCCTCAATGGAGCAACGGCACAACATCGATCGTTGAGGTGATCCCCGACGCTGACGGCGCCACGGCAGCGGGGCGCGATGCCATCGGTGCGGTGCGCGACGCCGCAGCGGCGCTCCCCGGATCTCCGCAGGTGGGTGGTCTCGGACCCCAGAACCGCGACTTCATCTCGGCGGTCTACGGCTCGTTCCCGCTGATGATCGCCCTCATCGCCATCGTCACCTTCATCTTCCTGGCGCGCGAGTTCAGATCGCTGCTGCTGCCGCTCAAGGCCGTGCTGCTCAACGTGCTGTCGGTGGCCGCCGCGTGGGGAATCATGGTGTGGGTGTGGCAGGAGGGAAATCTCTCCGAGACCATCTGGAATACCCCTGCAACCGGAGCCATTGACGCATGGATCCCGTTGATGGTGTTCGCATTCCTGTACGGCCTGTCCATGGACTACGAGGTGTTCATCCTCAGCCGCATGCGCGAGGAGTTCGACGTGAAGGGGTCCAATACCGATGCCATCGTGGTGGGTATCGGACGAACGGGGCGCCTGGTCACCAGCGCCGCGCTCATCCTGTTCTTGGCCTTCATCGCCCTGGGTGCAACCCCGGAGACCACCGTGCGGATATTCGCCACAGGCCTCGCAGCCGGGATTCTTCTGGATGCCACGGTTGTGCGCGCGCTATTGGTGCCGTCGCTGGTGGCGCTGTTCGGGCGCTGGAACTGGTGGCTGCCCACCTGGGCCGCCAAGGTACTGCGCACCAGGCCGTCGCTGCCACCGCCCGGAGCGGATTGACTCCCGGTGAGTGGCGGGGCGGCTACATGGCCACCCCGCCACTCACCGACAGCACCTGACCGGTAATGAATCCGGCGGCAGGGGACGCAAGAAACAGCACGGCCTCGGCCACCTCGTCCGGGCGCCCGCTACGTCGCATGGGCGTGGCGCGCACTGCGCCCTCCACGATCTTCTTCCCCACCGGATCCGCCTCGAGCGCATCCTTGAACCCGGTATCGGTGACCGCCGGCGACACACAGTTGACCCGCACGCCATAGCGGGCCTCCTCGCGCGCGAGCGACTTGCTGAACGCCACCACCGCACCCTTTGCACCGGCGTATACGGCCTCTCCCCACCCACCTACGCGTGCGGTGTCGGACGAGATGGACACCACTGATCCACCGGCCTCACGGAGCGCGGGGAGGGCGGCGTGGGTGACCGCGAGCACACCCAAGTAGTTGATGGACACCAAGCGTTGCCACAGGGCGTGGTCGGTATCGGAAAAGAGCGCCGGACTGTCCCAACCCGCGCCGTTGATCAGCACGTCGATGCTGCCCATCTCGGCGCGCACCGATCGCACACCGGCCTCCACCGCATGGTGGTCGGTCACATCGGTGGCCACGCCCATCACGGCACCGCACGACGCCACGGCATCATCCGCACCCGGCGGCAGGTCCATGATGGCCACCCTCGCGCCGCGAGCTGCAGCCAGTTGGGCGATCGCCCGGCCCATACCCCCGGCCCCGCCTGTCACGAGCACCACGCGACCATCGAGCCGGGTCAGGTCGGCGCTCATGCCGTCGCCTCTGCGAACCGGCTGAACGTTCCGAGCGCTGTGGCGGCGATTCGGCCGTCGAGCGAGACTGCGTCGGCTGACGCCACCACGATGCGACGTCCCATGGTGATGACCCGCCCCGTGGCGGTGACCTCGCCCGGCATAACCGGCGCCATGAAGTTGAGCTTCATCTCGATGGTCGCGCAGCCCTCATCGGGCTCGAGGCGGCCGATGATGGCGAGCCCCATCGCGGCATCCAACAGGCCGGCGATCGAGCCACCGTGGGCGGTTCCATAGGCCTGCAAGTGCTCAGGGCCGACCGCCATGGTGAACCGGCTCCCGTCGTCGTCCGCATCGTGCACCCGGAGCCCGGTGAGCTGGTACCACCCGCAACTGTTCCAGCGATCAAGCACCGTCTGGTCAACGCTCATGCCACTCTCCTGTCGCTCAGCGCCGATGTGGCCATCTCGCGAATTGCGTCGCGACGCACCTTGCCCGACGGCGTGGCAGGCAAGGTGTCGGTGGCAAGGATGAGTCGTGGAACCAGGTGATGCTCCAGCCGGTCGCGGCACGCTGCCATGAGCCTCTCCTCCAGATCCGGGGTGGACCGGGCCGCAACCACGGCCACCAGACGGGTCACCCCATCGGGGTCCCCCACCCCCAGCACCACGGCGTCATATACGTCCGGATCATCCAGAAGCACGGCCTGTACTGCGAGCGGATCCACCCAGAGCGCTCCGACCTTGAATACATCCCCGCTCCTGCCGACGAACCGGTACCCGCCATCCGCCTCAAGCCGCACCACATCGCCGGTGTGCAGCCAACCGTTCTCCAGTGCCTTGCCGGTGGCGACGGGATCATCGAGGTACCCGCGCATCACTGTGGGGCCGCGCACGAGCAGTTCGCCTTCATCCCCCACCGCGGGGCGTTCCGATCCTGCAATGCGCACGTCGTACCCCGGCACCGGCCAGCCCACCCGTCCGGGCCCCGGCGATCCGCGCCGGTCCGACAGATACAGGTTGGTGGCCTCCGACGACCCGAGACCATTCACCAGACGCATGCCGGTGGTGGCCTCCACCGCACGCCACACGGCCTCGGGCAGATGCTCCCCGGCCGACACCGCCAGGTGCACCGCGGCAAATGCGTCGGCGGGCACGCGGCCCTCGGCAACGTGCCGGGCGAGCCGCGCCCAGAACGTGGGCACGCCGAACATCGCATTCACCCCTCCCTCCCGACAGGCGTGCGCTGCGCCTGCGGGGTCGCGATCACCGCCCAGCCACGCCGCGGCGCCTGCTCCAATGGGGAAGTACAGGGAGTTGCCAAGGCCGTAGCTGGTGGCCAGGGCCGCGACCGACCAGGTCACGTCCCCGGGCCCCATGCGGAGCACCCGTCGGCCATAGGTGGCGATGCACGAGGGGATATCACCGTGCACGTGCACGACCCACTTGGATGGCCCGGTCGATCCAGAGGTGGCGAGCAGGTACAGGGGATCGCCATGCGACATGTCGCGCACGCCCGGGTCAGATGCAGACCCTGCCTCCCGTAGGTCGCGCATCCCCAGGATCTGCTCACAGATGAGGTCATCGCGTTCGGTGATGAGCATCCGCGCACCGGCACGGCCGATGAGGTCCCGCGCACGATCCGCGCCCATACCCTCCCCAACCAGCGCCGCGACGGCCCCGATCCGGGCGATCCCCAGAAATGCCGCGATCCACGCGGGGCGGTCGGGCAGCGCAAGCGCCACCACATCGCCTGCGCGCACGCCATGGGCTGCCAGCACTGCAGAGGCGATCCGGGCTCGGTCGCCCAGATCGCGAAGCCCCACCGGGCCCGAATCGCCAACCAGCACAAGGCGCCCGGGGTCGGCCCGCGCGTCGGCGAGAAGGGTGGTGGCCAGATTCATGCCACGACGGTAGGGCCAGCATGGCCCGCGTACATGGGTATATCCCCCGATCCGTGCTGCGTGATTTCCGGAGCCGGATCACGCGCGCGCACCGTCGGTCAGCCCTGCCCGGGCTCCTTCAGGGTGGGAAGAATGCGGTCGAGCCACTTGGGCAGCCACCAGTTGCCCTTGCCCACCAAAATCATGACGGCAGGTACCAGCATGAGGCGAACCACCGTGGCGTCCACCAGCACGGCGGTCGCCAGGCCGACGCCCAGCATCTTCACCACCACGTTGGGTTCCAGCACGAAGGCCAGGAACACGCACACCATGACCATTGCGGCCGCGCTGATAACCCGTGCGGTGCCAGCCAGGCCGAGGGCCACCGACTTGTGCGGGTCGCCCGTTGCCATCCAGCCCTCACGGATGCGCGAGAGAAGGAACACCTCGTAGTCCATTGAGAGCCCGAACAGAATGGCGAACATCATCAGCGGCACCCATGACTCGATGGATACCGGTTGGTCCACCCCGATGAGCGACAGCCCGTGCCCCTCCTGGAACACGAACACCACCACACCGAAGGCTGCACCTACAGACAGCAGGTTCATAATCGCCGCCTGCAGCGGCACCAGCAGCGACCTGAACTCGATCATCAGCAGGATGAACGAGATGAGGATGACCACGCCGATGAACCACGGCAGGCGTGCGGCGACCTTGGCGGCCAACTCCGCGCCCACAGCCGTGGTGCCGGTGACATATATCTGGGTACCGGCACCTGCGACCGGCTGCAGTGCGCTCTCGAGTTGCGTAATGAGCGTCTCGGTGGCCTGACTCGCCGGCGCACTCTGCGGCACCACAGTGATGAGCGATACCGGGTGAGTGGGCGACGGAATCGGTCCGATGGTGCCAGCCACGTCGGGCACCTTCTTCGCGGCCGCGGCAACCGCGGCGGCCGAGGCCTGCGCGTTGGGGCCCGACAGCACGACCTCAATCGGTCCGTTGGAACCGGGGCCGAAGCCCTTCGAAACCAGGCCATATGCCTTGTAGGTGGTACTGCTCTTGGGGTCGCTGCCCGAGTCGACCATGCCGAGATCAATCGAGAACAGCGGGACTGCAAGCAGGATGAGGATGGCAAGTGCACCGGCCAGGAAGGGCCATGGGCGACGGGTCACCATGAGCGACCATCGGGCCCAGCCATGCGGCTTGCCATCGGCACCCTCGAGCTGCACCGGGCCCGGGCGCGTGATCTTTGGAATGCGCCATCCCGAGAGGCGGGTACCCACCAAGCCGAGCGCTGCGGGTAGCAAGGTGAGGGCTGCGGTGACCGCCACCAGCACCGACAGCGCGGCGCACAGGCCCATACGGGTGACCAGGGGCACCTGCGCGATTGCCAACCCCAGCACGCCGATGGCAACCGTGCCACCGGCGATGATAACCGCACGGCCGGCGGTGGCGACCGCGAGGCCGACGGACCGTTCCACGGGCATCCCCGCGGCCATCTGCTGGTCGTGGCGCGTCAGCACGAACAACCCGTAATCGACCGAGACCCCCAAGCCGATCATGGTGGCGATGGCCAGCCCCACGGAACTGATGGAGGCGAATGACTCGAGCACGATCAGGATGGTCGCGGTCATCGCCACGGCGATGAGCGACCCCACCACGGGAATGAGCATCGTGATGACCGACCCGAATGCCAGAAGCAAGATGATCATCGCAGCCAGCACGCCCACCAGCACCGAGTAATCGGGGGCATCGGCCTCGGCCTGCATTGCGGGCGAGCCGCCGTATTCGACGGTCAGACCGGCGGCGCGGAGCGGGGCGGACGCATCTTGCAACGCGTCGAGATTCGCCGTTCCGAGGTCCTGCGGTGGTGTGGACCACTGCACCACGAACTGCGCGATGTGCTGGTCGGGAGAAACCTGTGGACCAGTCACAGAGAGGACCCCGGGCACCTTCTTCAGGCGGACTGATCCAAGGGCAATAGCGGCCTTCGCGCTCGGCGAGGTCACAGGAGTGGTGGGTGAATAGACGACCACGATCCCCTGTGATGCGCCCTGACCGGGGTAGGCCTTCTGGATGATGCTGAGCCCTTCGGCCGACCGGACCCCCGGCAGACTCACCGTGTCGTCGGCCTGGCCTCCGAGCGACTGCCCGGTGAGACCAATGGCAATGAGCGCGATGACCCACGCACCAATAATCCACCAGTGATGTCGCGCGCAGAAACGGCCCAATCGGCCGAGGCGCCCATCATCCGGAGGGGCGTCGTTCGGTGTCGGGGTTTCCGGGGAGGTCACGGCGGCGACATTACACACGCTGGTTACGCGAAGATGACCCCCGATGACCGATCGCGCCGCCCTCATGGAGATGTTCCGCGACCTGCGCGGTCACGAGTCGCGCCTGCGGCGTCCACCACCGGCGGGTGACGGCGCCGTGTTCCTGGCCGAGGGCGTGCGGCTGGTGGAGCGCACGCAGGCCGCGGGGCACGTGCCCAAGGCGCTGATGGTGAACACCGAATACACACAGGCGCCGCCCGACCTGGGATGTCCGGTCGTCCACCTGACCCCCCACGAGATCCAGTCGCTCACCGGGTTCGGGGCCGTGCGCGACCTGCTCGCCATGTTTCACAGACCGCCCGACCCAGACCCCGCCACGGTCATCCCCGCTGCCCAGCGGGTGCTCGTGCTTGAGGGAGTGGCGAACCCGTCAAACGTGGGCACCATCATCCGAAGTGCCGCAGCGCTGGGAGTGGACGCCACACTGATCGGCCCCGGATCTGGTGACCCGCTGGGGCGGCGCGCGCTTCGTACCTCGATGGGTGCGGCGCTCGACCATCCATGGGCGATCAGCGACGACCCGCTGGCCACCTGTCGCGAGCACGGGTTCGCCACGCTCGCGCTCACCCCCGCCCCGGATGCCCTGCCCCTCGCGCACGCCCTCGCGGGGATGAACGGCACGCGGGTGGCCCTGTTTCTGGGCGCTGAGGGGCCTGGGCTCGACGATGCCACGCTGCGCGGGGCCGATATCCGCGTGACCATCCCCATGGCAGGGAGTGTTGACTCGCTCAATGTCGCTGCGGCGGCGGCCATCGCCTGTCACCTGCTTGCGAGCGGTCGCGAGTAGCATCGCCCCATGGCTCAGGTCACCGTCTACGCCACTCCCTTCTGCGTCTACTGCGTCGGTGCCAAGCGCTACCTGCGCCAGCGCGGCATTGCCTACGACGAAGTGCGCATCAACATCATGAGCCCCGGGTCCCGTGATCGGATCCAGGCCGCGAGTGGCGGTGGGCGCACCTTCCCGCAGATCGTCATCGACGGCGACCCCATCGGCGGCTTCGACCGACTACGCGACCTCGGGCGTTCCGGCGAATTGGCACGGCGCCTGAGCCTGGGATAGACCCGCACGCGATGGCCGACGCGGGGTGAGGTGGTTGGTCAGCGGTTGCACCAACGGCCTGTGCGACTCTTCAGCCGTAACCTTTACATAATCTGCACACCGTATTCGTTGATACGCATGTTTTATGGCGATTATGACCGATATGGACTTATGTCATTGGTGAAACACGAGTAGTTTCAATTTTGGTACAGGCTGCGTATTCAGCCGCACACCAATCCGCTCGCGAGTGACCGATGTTCACCGACCAGCGTCCCGCACCCGCATCAACTCTTGAGTCCGGCAGTCACTTCACGCGACTCGCTGTGCTTGACGAGCACCTCGTCCAGACCGTGGCGATCACGGCGGCGTTGCGCCCCAGCGGCACCATCCAGGTCGTCCTGTCGGCAACATCACTCGCAGCCCTCATCGAAGGGCTGCCTCACGTGAACGCTGATGCGGTGCTCATTGAGCCGTGGACGCGCAGCCACGATGGCCTGACGAACATCGAGACCATCGTTGCTGACTACCCCGGGATCGTCGTCATCGCGTTTTCGCACCTCTGCGACGACAGTCACGTGGCCCGGGCGCTTGAGGCCGGTGCTGCCGGGTACTTGAGCAAGACCATGAATATCGCCGACTTGCCGGCGATGGTGCGGCACGTGTGTGCCGGCGGCGTGATCCGCCCGCAGCACAACGGCAATGTTCCCGCGGCTGCTGGCCTGACCGGTCGCGAGCGCGAGGTGCTGTCGATGGCCGCCAGGGGACGATCCAACGCACTTATCGGCGATGACCTCTTCATCACGGCGCAGACGGTGAAGTTCCACCTGAGCAACGCCTACCGCAAGCTGGGTGTCCAGAACCGCACCGAAGCCGCGCACGTCGCAGCGCGTCTGGGTATCTGCGACTGATCCTGCGCACCCACTCCCAGAGGGGAGATGGGCGCGCAGGATCAGCAGACGGCCCTACGAGATAACGACGAACGTGCCCAGCGAGTTGACCCGCAGGATCTTCACCGGCACGTTGGGGCGGTTGCCCTGAGTGTCAATGGTGATCTTGCCGGTGGCGCCAGCGAAGTTGGTGGTCTTCTTCAACTGCCGGATGACCGGCGCGTAGGTGGTGGTTCCGGCCTTCTTCCACGCCGCGAACAGGATGTTCGCTGAGTCGTAGGTGAAGGTGCCCCACGTTCCCGGGTTCTTGTTGAACGTGGCCTTGTACTGCTTGACGTAGTTCTTTGCGGTGGGGAACTGTGTGGGCTCGGGCACGCCACTGAACACGCACGCCTGACTGTCGGCGATGCCCGCCGCAGTGATGAATCCCGGGTCCTGGTTGGCCAGACCCGCGAAGCACTTGGCAGGGCTGCCAGACGCCGCAAACTGCTTGGCGATGAGCGCGCCCTCAGGGAAGTACGTGCTGAGGTACAGCACCGTCGGGTTATCGGCGAGGGCTGCCTTGACCTCTGCTGAGTAATCGGCCTGACCCTCGGCGACGGGGATCTGGGTGACCAGCACGCCCTTCTTGAGCAAACTGGCCTGCAGGCGGTCGGCCATACCCCGGGTGTAGGTGGACTGCGTCACCAGCATCGACACCCTGGTGGGGGCAAACGCGGTGGTGATGTCGTTGAACTCGACGCGGAGTCAGGTGGCTCTTGAGCGGTACACAGACGGCCTGGGCGGCGCGCCACCAGAAACCTTTACATAACCTAGACGCGCTCCTCTTGGATCCGTACGGGATTAGACATATTCGACGCCGGTTGGGACTTGTCAGTCGTGCATTTTCGATAAGTTCGGTTCGCTATTCGGAACCGGCTTCACCAGCAGCCGCCCTTCCCCGAAAAGGAGTAACCGATGATTACCGACCAGCCTCCCGCGCCAGCATCAACTCCTGTGTGGGGCAGTCCGATCACGCGACTCGCCGTGCTCGACGAGTACCCCATCCAGACAGCGGGGATCACCACGGCACTCTCCGCGAGCGACACCATCCGGGTTGTCCTGTCGGCCACATCAAGCGCTTCCCTCATCGAAGGACTGCCGCACGTGAACGCCGATGCGGTACTCATCGAGCCCTGGACGCGCGGCAACGATGGCCTCACGACCATCGAGACCATCGTTGCTGACTACCCCGGGATCGTCGTCATCGCGATGTCGCGCCTGTGGGACAACAGTCACGTGGCCCGGGCGCTTGAGGCTGGCGTTTCCGGGTACTTGAGAAAGAGCATGAACATTGCTGACTTGCCGGCGATGGTGCGGCACGTGTGTGCCGGCGGCGTGATCCGCCCGCAGCACAACGGCAATGTTCCCGCGGCTGCTGGCCTGACCGGTCGCGAGCGCGAGGTGCTGTCGATGGCCGCCAGGGGACGATCCAACGCACTTATCGGCGATGACCTCTTCATCACGGCGCAGACGGTGAAGTTCCACCTGAGCAACGCCTACCGCAAGCTGGGTGTCCAGAACCGCACCGAAGCCGCGCACGTCGCAGCGCGTCTGGGTATCTGCGACTGATCCTGCGCACCCACTCCCAGAGGGGAGATGGGCGCGCAGGATCAGCAGACGGCCCTACGAGATAACGACGAACGTGCCCAGCGAGTTGACCCGCAGGATCTTCACCGGCACGTTGGGGCGGTTGCCCTGAGTGTCAATGGTGATCTTGCCGGTGGCGCCAGCGAAGTTGGTGGTCTTCTTCAACTGCCGGATGACCGGCGCGTAGGTGGTGGTTCCGGCCTTCTTCCACGCCGCGAACAGGATGTTCGCTGAGTCGTAGGTGAAGGTGCCCCACGTTCCCGGGTTCTTGTTGAACGTGGCCTTGTACTGCTTGACGTAGTTCTTTGCGGTGGGGAACTGTGTGGGCTCGGGCACGCCACTGAACACGCACGCCTGACTGTCGGCGATGCCCGCCGCAGTGATGAATCCCGGGTCCTGGTTGGCCAGACCCGCGAAGCACTTGGCAGGGCTGCCAGACGCCGCAAACTGCTTGGCGATGAGCGCGCCCTCAGGGAAGTACGTGCTGAGGTACAGCACCGTCGGGTTATCGGCGAGGGCTGCCTTGACCTCTGCTGAGTAATCGGCCTGACCCTCGGCGACGGGGATCTGGGTGACCAGCACGCCCTTCTTGAGCAAACTGGCCTGCAGGCGGTCGGCCATACCCCGGGTGTAGGTGGACTGCGTCACCAGCATCGACACCCTGGTGGGGGCAAACGCGGTGGTGATGTAGTTGAACTCGACCGGCGAGATCTGGCTGTTCTTCGGCTGGACCGTGACACCCTCGCCCGTGGTGTCGTCGGTGGAGGTGAGCTGCACCGGCACGATCTTGTTCGAGATGTAGAGCGGCAGGTTGAGGACTCCCACCGACGAGTTGTACGGGCCGATGACGGCCACGCTGCTGCCGGAGATGACCTGACCCGCCACCTTCTTGGCCAGACTCGGATTCGCCTGATCATTCGCCTTGACGATGCGGACCTGGCGGCCAAGTACGCCGCCCTTGGCGTTCACCTGATTCACGGCCAACTGCACACCGCGCAGCATGTCCTGGCCATTCGATGCCTGAGCACCGGTCTGCGGGCCCTCAACGGCAACGAAGATGGGGCCATCAGATGCACCGGGATTGCCCCCGATGATGCTGGCGGCCACTGCCGGGCTGGCGATAGCGCCGGCCGCGAGCAGGGCGCTGGCGACAGCAAGGGAACGGCGAGTCATGGAACTCCTCAATGGTGGGAACCTCGTGCGACAGTCTAGGTGTCGTGCCTACACGCCTAGGCCACATAGGGTGGCGTCACGTCCCCGGATCTCGAAAAGTGGCCGTTTCGGCGGCTTAGTGCCGTGGGCCCTGCCCCTGCTGCCGATCACACCAGGTCGAACCGGTCCAGGTTCATCACCTTCACCCAGGTGCTCACGAAGTCGCCCACGAACTTCTCGCCGGAGTCCGCACAGGCGTACACCTCTGCCAGTGCCCGAAGCTGCGAGTTCGACCCGAACACCAGGTCGTTGCGGGTACCGGTCCAGCGCACCGTGCCCGTGCCGCGGGTGCGACCCTCAAATGTGGTCTCGGCGTCGGACGTGGCCGTCCACTCCGTGTCCATGTCCAGCAGGTTCACGAAGAAGTCGTTGGTGAGGCTGCCCGGGCGGTCGGTCAGCACCCCGTGCGACGACTGCCCGCTATTGGCGCCGAGCACGCGCAGGCCGCCCACCAGCACGGTCATCTCGGGTGCCGTGAGCGTGAGCAGGTTTGCACGGTCAACCAGCAGGTACTCGGCCGCCTGAGCGTGCCCCTGACCCAGGTGGTTGCGAAAGCCATCAGTCGTCGGCTCAAGCACGGCGAACGACTCGACATCCGTCTGGTCCTGTGACGCGTCGGCGCGGCCCGCGGTGAACGGCACCTCAATGCTGTGTCCGGCCTCCTTGGCCGCCTGCTCGATACCGGCGCTGCCGCCAAGCACGATGAGATCGGCCAGCGACACCTTCGTGCCATTCGTCCGGGCAGCGTTGAACTCGGACTGGATGCCCTCAAGCACGCTCAGCACCTGGGCCAGCTGGGACGGGTCGTT
>JBAXJA010000024.1:0-20113 GCA_037138115.1 Thermoleophilia bacterium
GGCAGCGTGCGCACGTCGTCGATCACCACGAAGTTGGCGTCGCTGTACATGGTGGGCAGGTAGTCGGCGCCCTCCTGGTCAACGGTGACGCAGAACAGGTGGATCTTCTCGCGGCGCGCCTCGCGAAGGGCCATCTGGGTGTCGGCCTGGGCGTAGGCGCTGTCCTGATAGGTGTCGGCGTCGTACGGCTTGCCGTCGGTCAGCAGGATCATGAGCTTGACGTTGCTGTCAACGCTCATGAGCCGCTTGGTGGTGTGACGGATGGCCGGGCCCATGCGGGTCTTGCTGCGGCCGTAGATACCGCCGATGCGCGAGCGCACGCGGTCGTCGTAGCGCTCGCCCAGCTCCTTCACTGTGTAGAACTGCGAGTCGTCGCGGCCGTTGCCCGAGAAGCCGTAGATGGCGTACTCGTCGCGAATGGCCTCGAGGGCCTCGCACATCAGGAGGAGGCCCTCCTTCTCGATGTCGATGATGCGCTTGCGGCCGTCGATCTTGCGATCGGTTGACGATGACATGTCCACCAGAAATGCCGTGGTGACGTCGCGGTCCTTCTTGTCGCGCTTGATGTACACCCGGTCGGTGGGGGTGACGCGGGCGCGCTTATCAACCACGTGCTCAACCAGGCCGTCGAGGTCGAGGTCATCACCCTCGCTCTGGAAGCGCATCTTGCGAAGGCGCTCGGGGCGCATGAGTTGGAAGTTGCGCCGGATCTGGGTGACCACGCCGCCGTACTCGTGGAACGTCGCAGCCACGAACGCCGGCACCTCGCGGGTGGAGCGCGTCTCGCGCAGCGTGCACCACGCCGGGCGGTAGTCCTCAATGCGCAGGTCCCACTCGTCGTACATGAAGGTCTGTTCGCCCAGGTCGTCCTCGGCTTCCTCGCCCTCGTCCTGCGCCACCTGGGGGCCCGCACCATCGGGCGTCTCGCCGCCAGCGCTCTCGGGGTCGTCGTCACCCTCGGCATCGCTGCCCCGGCCGCTCTCCTCGCCCTCCTCGGAGTCCTCGGCCTTCTGGGCGGCGGTGTCCTCGTCGCTTGTACCGGGGGCAGCCTGCTGGGCCTGCATCACGTTGTCGGCTTCCTCGGGCGAGGCAGCCTCGGCGTCATCACCCTTGTTGCCGTCCTTCTCCTTATCGCCCTCGATGCCCTGCGCCTCGATCTGGTTGGCGGCGTCGCTCTCCTGCTGCACCAGTTCTTCCATGACTGGCGGCACGAACGGCGGCATCTCCATGGGCTCGTACTCGTCAAGCGGGTTGATCTCGACGTCGCCGATGTCCTGCTCGCCGGCGTCGTCGCCGTCGTCGCTCTTCTGCGGCTGGCGCTCCTTGGCTTCGTCGGAGAACGGGTCGGTAATACCCCGTCGCCCTGCGGCCATGGCGTCATCGATGAGCGCGTAGATATCCACCGTGATGCGAGCGGTGTCGCCCACGGAGGTGCCTTCCTCCAGCGCGCGCGCGAGCAGCGCAATGGATCCCTCGGCGGCCTCGCGCACATGCGGCGACATGTCGTCAAATGGCGGCTCGCCCGACATGGTGGACACCATCAGGGCGTCAATCACCTGTCCGACCTCGGGCAGGTCCTCCACGCGCACGCCCATTTCCTCGCGGCGCTCCAGGGTCTGGGCCTCGATCAAGTCCATGTCGCGGCGGATCCCGGGGTACGCGGCGCGGATGCGCGTCTCGATGCGCTGGCCCTCAACGATGTTGAAGATGTCGCGTGCGAGCGCGGGCGAAGGGAACAACCCGTAGAAGCGGGTGAGATCGCTTTCGCGGCGCCACTCGGGAACAGCGGCGGGAGGGAACGGGGAGGTACTCATGCCAGCCGGCTCCCGTATCGCTCCATCAACTGTTCAATGGCATCCGGTACGTCGGTCAACTGGAACCGGTAGGTACCGAACTCGATGCGCGCGGCGCCATGGGCGGCGGCCACCTTGTACGCGGTGAAGTTGCGGTCGTCGTCCTCAAAGAAGCGCATGTCGTCGGGAAGGATGATGTGGTCGGGGCCAAAGCGATCGACCGATGACATCTCGTCGATACCGCGCACGGCGACGTCGCGGCCCGACAGCGCCGTGGCGTACAGCTTGAGCACACGGGCCACTTGGCGAAGCGCCAGCCCCTCGCGCAGTTCCTCAAGCACCTCAAGCGAGTACTTGGACCCCATGCGGAAGTAGCCGCGGCCGACTTCTTTGTTCTTCTCCAGCACGTCAAGGCCCCGACGTGTCCACTCAGCGGCGCCATCGTGCGACACGCGCTCACCGTTCAGCAGATCGAGCATGGTGTTGGCCGCCTCGAGTGCCGCCTCGGGATCGGCTGCGGCCACAAGACGCACCTCGCGCAGGTACACCTCGCGATGGCGCGGGCGCAGGCGGGCAAGGATCGGCGGCAGTGCGGCCGCCAGTTCCTGTGCGTGCTTGCGGCGGCGCTCGTCGCGCCGATCACGGGCAGCAAGCAACGACTTGAGCTCCTGGGCCCGCTGCTGCTTGGGCTCGATCTCACGAAGCTGACGCTCCAGCTCATTCAGCTCGGTGGTAAACGCCAGCGTCTCTTCGTCGTCCGGCGCGCCCATGGTGGCGTCGGTGACGATCTCCACATACGCGTCGGCGATTGACCGGTCGGGGGCGTGGTACAGGTCGGGCAGCTGCTTGGCCACCTCAACGCCGGACTTCCATCCGATCGCTGCAATGGCACGCACCTGGCCGAGATACCGATCGATGGCCGCGTCGTCGTGCTCGACGAACATGCGGGGCAGCTGACGCGCCACCTCCACACCAAGCTGGTACTTGAGGTCGGAGATCTCCTCCACAAGGCGCAGGTAGTCGTCGCGCCGTTCCTCGGGAACGGCGGCGAGCATCTCGCGCCCCACGTACATGCCGACATTGCCTGCCGACCCACCGCCCTGGGTGCTCACGGGAGTTCCCCCGCCCCGGTTCCGTTCGTTCCTAGAACTGGGTCGCGACGAGTTCGAGGATTGACCGCTGCATCTCGAGGTCATCCGTGATGGGCTTGCAGATCGTTGCCTCGCAGGCGGTGATGGGCTCCACGCCGCCCTCCATGAGCTGACCGGCGTACACGAGCAGGCGGGTTGAGACGCCCTCTTCGAGTCCGTGCGTGCGCAGGTTGCGCACCTTCTCGGCGATCTTCACGAGACGGCTGGCCGTCTCCTTGTCGATACCCGACTCCGACATGAGGATGGCCGCCTCGGCCTCGGGCTCGGGGTAATCGAAGTCCAGGGCAACGAAGCGCTGCTTGGTGGAGTGCTTCAGATCCTTCAGCACCGACTGGTAGCCCGGGTTGTACGAGATCACGAGCATGAAGTCGTCGGGTGCCCGCACGACCTCACCCTTCTTCTCAAGCGGAAGAATGCGCCGGTCGTCGGTGAGCGGGTGGATCACCACGGTGGTGTCCTTACGAGCCTCCACCACCTCGTCGAGGTAGGCGATACCGCCGGCCTTCACGGCGGTGGTGAGCGGGCCGTCCTGCCACACCGTCTCGTCACCGCGCAGCGTGTACTTGCCCACCAGATCGGATGCCGTGAGGTCCTCGTGACAACCCACCGTCACAAGGATGCGCTCCAGCTTCCAACTCATGTACTCGACAAAGCGCGTCTTGCCACACCCAGTCGGGCCCTTGAGCATCACGGGGAGACGGGCCTTGTATGCAGCCTCAAAGAGTTCGACCTCGTTGCCGAGGGGCAGGTAGTAGGGCTCCGCCTCAAGGCGAAAATCCTCCATGCGCTGGGTCTCAACCGCCATGTCCCGGTGCTCCTTCTTCGAGGGAATCGTTACGAAGTGGTCGGTGATCCTACAGTCCGCGAGCAGTGGGTGCGTGGCCCACCGGTCGCGGGGTCAGTCGTCGGCGCCCGCATCCGGTGCGTCGGCGCCCCAGATCGACGGCAGATCGAGTTCGAACTCGCCGCCATCGGGGTACCGCTCGGCGTACCAGGCCTTGAAGTTGGGGATGGTGAAGCCCACAACGGCGTTGCTCTGGGGCTCGACGCGCACAAGAACCCCGCGCTCCTCGTCAAATACCGTTGCGGCAGGCACGGGCTGGCCGAAGATCGCGGTGAACGTATCGGCGGCTGCGTCGTAGTTTGTGAGCGACTCCGACGCGTTGCGGATCGCGTTCTCCTCGGCGAAGTTGGGGCGCTCGCCCCCGGGCTCGTCTGCCATCACGGGTCTCCTCGTATTCAGCTGGCCGAATGGAAAGCCAGATCGGTTCGCTAATGTACCGCCCCGGTTCGGGTTCTATGCCGCAGAGCGGCGGGAGGTCTGGGATGCGCGGAGTCGACGCCACCCTCGAAGTTCTGAAGCGCGGTGGCGTGGATGCCATTTTCGGCATCCCCGGCGGTCCACTCATCCCATTGTTCGATGCGCTGTTTGACGACCCGGATCTCCGGCTCTTCCTCACGCGCCACGAGCAGGGTGCCGGGCACATGGCAGAGGGCTATGCAAAGGCCTCCGGCCGTATTGCGGTCTGCACCGGCACGTCCGGGCCTGGCGCCACCAACCTGGTCACCCCCATCGCCGACGCCTACATGGACTCCATCCCCATGATCGCGCTCACCGGTCAGGTGGGATCAACGCGCGTGGGCACCGACGCCTTCCAGGAAGCCGACATCGTCGGCATCACCCTGCCGATCGTCAAGCACTCGTACCTGGTCACCGACGCCCATGAGCTGCCACGGGTGCTCACCGAGGCCCTGCATCTGGCGCAGAGTGGCCGGCCCGGCCCCGTGCTGGTGGATGTGTGCGTTGACCAGTGGGCCGTTGAGGTTGAGGACTACACGGGTCCGTACCCGCCGCCCATGCCCGGCTACGACCCTCCAACGGGTGCTGGGCACCCCAAGCAGCTTCAGGCCGCGGCCCGTGCGCTTGCCAATTCCCAGAAGCCCATTATCTACGCCGGAGGCGGCATCATCGCCTCGGGTGCGGCTGAGGAACTCACCCGCATGGCCGAGGTGGCCCAGATCCCGGTGACCACCACCCTCATGGGCCTTGGTGGATTCCCAGCCAGCAACCCGCTGTTCATCGGTATGCCCGGCATGCACGGCATCGCCGCATCCACCTTCGCCTTTCAGGAGTCCGACGTCATCCTCGCCATCGGCGTGCGTTTCGACGAGCGCGTGCTCTCGACGGTAATGAAGGAATGGGCGCCCAACGCCAAGATCATCCACATCGACGTGGACCCGGCGGAGATCAGCAAGAACCGCGCCGCGCACATCGGCATCGCCGGCGAGGCCAAGGCCGCACTCGCCGCGCTGGCCGACGTGTACGTACAGCAGGAGGCCCGCCACGACGACGAGTCGCGATCGGCGTGGCTGCGCAAGATCCACGCATGGCTCGACGAGCACCCGTACCAGGTGGATGACGACGAGCCGGGCGTCATCGCCCCGCAGAACGTCATCAAGTCGATCCACGAGATCACGGGCGGCGACGCCATCATCGCCACCGAGGTCGGTCAGCATCAGATGTGGACCGCGCAGTTCTACCGCTTCAACCAGCCCCGTCGCTGGGTCACCTCAGGTGGCCTTGGCACCATGGGATTCGGCCTCCCCGCCGCCCTGGGCGCACAGGTGGCATGCCCGGACGACCTCGTAATCGACATCGCCGGCGACGGCTCGTTTGAGATGACCTTGCAGGAACTCTCCACCGCGCAGACCTACGGCCTGCCCATCAAGGTGGTCATCCTCAACAACGGATTCCTCGGCATGGTGCGCCAGTGGCAGGAGATGTTCTGGGACAAGCGGTACTCGAACACCTCATTCGCTGAGTTCCAGCCCGACTTCTCGGCGCTGGCCGGTGCCTACGGCATCCCGGGAGTACGTGTGGAGGACCCGGCCGATCTGGACGATGCCCTTCGTGAGGCGCTCACCAGCGATGGTCCCGCGCTCCTCGACATCCAGGTGAACCGCAACGCCAAGGTGTTTCCCATGGTGCCGCAGGGCAAGGGGCCCGACGCCATGATCGTGACGGATCCCTCCAAGTAGGGAGCGGTTAGCTCAATGCGTTGAAGCGACCGTATGACGTGATGCGCCAGGCACCGCGCTGCCACACATACGTCGACATGTTCTTGGTCGGGACACTCACCACGGAGATGCCATCCACCAACTGGGTGGTCGAGGTCATCGCCACGCATGTGATTGCCGGTGACGAGAACTGCGCGAAGTCCACGGCGATGTTCCAGCCTGTGAAGATGGGGTGGTCGTTCAGGTAGGTGGGCCACGAGCCGATCGTGCCGTCGTTGCGCTCAATGACAAACGCCGGGGACACGAACTGGGCCAATTGTGCGTTCATGCCCTCGCCCAGATACTTCTGAAAACGTGACGTCAGCTGCGCACATGTCTTGGCGGGGTTGGCGAGAGCCTTCGGTGCCGCGGTGGCCCCGAGGGCAGGGGTCGCCGCCAGCACAGTGAGGCCGAGCAGCGCGGATACAGATGAGAGAGTGCGGATACGGGACATGAGGGCTCCTTGTCGCTGGGGAGAAGAGGGAATGACCGCAATCTACCTCTTCACCCGGGCAGGAGACGTGCCCCGCCGCCGCCCCTCCTCCCTGCCCCGCGGTCGTGGACACTGGCCAGCCGGCCGTCAAGGCCGGGCCTCTGCACCCCCGAAGTCCATTGACCGGAGCACGCCGCTCGGTAATAGTTACGCATGTGGAGGTTCCTCCCAACCATGCCGAGGGGGTGTCGATCGGGGCGCTCGCGGCCCGAACCCGCGTTCCGGTCGAAACGCTGCGCGCGTGGGAGC
This sequence comes from Thermoleophilia bacterium, assembly GCA_037138115.1. Lineage (GTDB taxonomy): Bacteria > Actinomycetota > Thermoleophilia > Miltoncostaeales > Miltoncostaeaceae > SYFI01. The sequence goes on from JBAXJA010000024.1 coordinate 6,744, forward strand.
GACGCTACGGCGTGCTTCGCCCGTGGCGCACCGGCGGCGGCCAGCGGCGGTACGGGGCCTGCGACGTAGAGCGTGTGCTGTGGCTCGCGGCTCGCGTCGCAGAAGGTCAGCGCATCTCCGACGCGGTATCGGGCCTCACTGCCGTGTCAGAAGCGGGAGAGAACGGAGCAGAGACCCTTCCGGTTGACTCGCTCATCTCGCGTATCAGCGCGTCGGCGCGCCATGGAGACTGTACCCGCATGGAGGCCGAACTCGACCGCGCGTTTGCCGCGCTGCCATTGCTGCAGGCCATGGAGCTGGTGGTGTACCCGGCGCTCGCTGACCTCGGCCGTCGCTGGGCCGCGGGCGAGCTGGTGACCGCCGGTGAGCACCTGCTGTCGGCGGCTGTTGAGCGTCGGCTGGCCGGGCATCTTGCGGCTGCCCGCCGCACCCGTGGCCCCCTCGCAATAATCGCGTGTCCGTCCGGCGAACGGCACTCCATCGGCGCTTTCGCGCTCGCGGTGGTCATGGCCTGGGATGGTTGGCAGGTGAGCTTCCTGGGCGCCGATGCCCCGCTCGATCAGGTCAATGCCCTCGCCAGCGAGCGGCGCGCATGGATATGTATCGCTGTGTGCACAATGCCCGGGACTGCCGATCGCGCGGCCGCTGAGATTGCGGAATTCACCGGCACGCGCCGCTGGGTGCTGGCCGGGCCCGATGCGCCTATGCCGTCGGACACGGCTCTGGGCGTGTGGGGGCCAGGCCTGCAGAGCGCGCGCGATGCTGCGGCGGCACGGGCCGCCGAGGCCGCCTAGATACGGCGAAGGGCGCCCACCTGGCGCCCTTCGCGAATCCCTCCTGCCTGCCAGCGGTGAGGCGACGGTCTCGCCATCTCACCCACGCTCTGCGCGATCTACCTGCCGCGCACCGCGATACGCAGCCCACGCCACGGATTGACGGCGTAGCCGGGAACCGTCTCCGGAGTGGCGCCCACTGCCGACAGCCACATCTGGTACGCCGTGGCGGTGACCACGCCACCGTGCCAACGGCGCCAGACGATCTTGGGATCAGAGAGGGCCGGCGGCGGGGAGATGGTGTCGAGCGTCTCCACCACGTTGCCACCCTGGTCAAGCGTTCCCCACGGTGAGCGGGTGAGCGCCTGACCGACAGGGGTCACGTTGCCGTTGTACGGAAGCACCGGCGGGAACGGCGTGTCGGCAGTGCACTCCGCGGGCGTGAGCGACGCCACCGGGCACCAGTCGGGCGCGGTGCCCGGAATGGCCTCATACGTTGCCAGCGGCTGGGAACCCGCGTTGGTCACGTTGCCGTTGGCATCCATCTGCGTGCCGTTGGGCTGGTCGCCCGACGCGCACCCGGTCACGTCGACGGTGCAATTGACGTACTGCCCGGGGTTGGTGGGGTAGTCCCAGTACGAGAACGTGCCGCCGCCCTTCGGATCGAAGTACGCGGCCTTGATCCACTCATCCTGACTGGTGAGCGCAAAGCCAGTCTTCGAATTACGCGTCGCCTTGCGGTTGCTGAGCGTGTACATGCCCGTCTCGGTCTTGGGCGACAGGCGCACGGTGTAGCTGGTGGTCTTCAACGCGGTGCCCGACACGGTCGTGACGACGTTGGTCTTCTTCGACACCAGCTTGCCGTTCTGCAGCGAGTTGATGAAGCGCGCCGAACGGCTGAAGTCGGCCGTGTTGTAGGGCCGGTTCGCCCATCCCGGCGACGCCACGTAGTAGCGCTGACCGGGAGCGGCATTCATGTTCCTGTTGACGGACCCGTACTTGGGCCACACGGACGCGGCCTCGGCGGCGTCCCAGATGTGGTGGCGGTTGAGGCCCATCGGGTCGGCGGTGTTGAGGAATGCGACCCACTGCGCGGTGGTCACCTCGGTCTCACCCACGTTGAAGGTGTACGGCACGGCACCGACGCCCATGCACGAGGTTGCCGACTCCTTCTGCACCGAGGGGTCCGGTGCCAGCGCAACCGCCGCTGTGACGGCCGGCAGGGCCGCCTCGCATGACGCCTGGCTCCCGTACACGTTGTTGTAGAAGGGGATGATCCACGCAGCGGCATTACCGGGCGATGCCACTGTGACCGTGCTGAGCGTCACGGTGCGCGACCGGGTGGCAGCGCTGGCCGAGATCTTGCTCACCGTGTTCGACAGGAAGTTGGCCGTGTAGAGGTTGCCCGCGGAGTCGATGGTGATACCGGAGGGGCGGCGCTCAGTGGTGGCGATGAGGCGTGACGCACCGCTCGGGGTGATGCGCGACACGGTGTCCGCACCGTTGTTGGTGGTGTACACGTTGCCGGACGAGTCGATCGTGATGCCGATGGGGCGCCGACCCGTTGTCCCCAGGATCTTCGAGACGCCCGTCGAGGTGATCTTCGAGACGTTCTTCGAATTCCAGTTGGCGGTGTACAGGTTGCCGGAACCGTCGATGGTGATCGCCTGCGGCCATGCACCGGTCCTGCCAAGCGTCGAGGCGGTGCCACTTGGGGTGATCTTCGTCACCGTGTCGGTGGCCTCGTTGGCCGTGTACACGTTGCCGGCAGTATCGAGGGTGATGCCAAGCGGGTGCTTCCCGGTGGCCGCGAGAGTCGTCGATGCGCCGGCCGGAGTGATCTTGGTCACGGTGCTGTCGATGTAGTTGGTCGTGTAGACGTTGCCCGCCGAGTCCACCTTGATGCCCATCGGCTTCTGCCCGGTGGCACCCAGCACCGTCGACACACCGGCGGGGGTGATCTTGGAGACGGTGTTCGCGCCGATGTTCGACGTGTACACGTTGCCGGCAGTGTCGAGTGCAATGCCCATGGGCCCGGCGTCAGTGGTGCCGAGGATCGTCGACGCACCAGCGGGGGTGATCATGCTGACGGTGTTCGCGGCCGAGTTGGTCGTGTAGACGTTGCCGGCCGAATCGACGGCGACCGAGTTCGGGCCCGCGCCAGTCGTACCGAACACGGATGATGCGCGCGTACCGGAGGGCGCTGGAGCGGCCAGGGCCGCGGTGGCACCGCCGATAAGCGCGCATGACAGGAGAATGGTGAGCGTGGCATTGCGCCTGCCCATCGGGATACGGCTCTTCATTGTGCTTCTCGACTTCCGGTTGGGGTCCGGGGATGGGACGACGACGTGGCCCGATGTGCGGGCGCTCATCAAGGAGAGGGACTTCAGGTAAGTGCCTTCGGTCCGCACTGTCAAGGAATCGCAGTGCTGTGAGGTCCCCGGCGAACACACTGCACCGGGGCACCGACGGCATCGCGAGGGGCGCCGGGTGGGCGCCCCTCGCGGTTACTTCTTGCGGGCCGCGGGGCGGCGGGGTGCAGGCGTCTTGGCGGCTGGCTTCTTGGCAGCCGCCCTGCGGGCCGGGGCCGCCTTCTTCGGGGCCGGGTCGTCATCAACCACGAACTTGTACGAGTAGTAGATGTCGCCCTCGTGGCCCAGCTTCATACGACGAAGCGTGGCCGCCACGCGGGTGCCCACCTCGACAGCATCGGGCGCAACTCCCATGACCGGTGCCGGCAAGGTCACACCCTCGTCCATGAGGATGTGGCCCACCACGTACGGCTCCTGCCCAAGGAACTCGCGGGGCGGGTAGTACACCACCGTGTAGTTGGTGATCTCGCCCTTGCCGGCAAGCTCAAACTCGGTGAGCGTGTCGTGGCCGCACTTGTAGCAGTGGCTGCGCTCCCACCACGGGGAGAGCTCCTTGCACTTGTCGCACTTCATTGCGAACAGGTGCAGCTTCGGCGCGCCGAGGCGGGTGAACTCAATTGCTGAGACGGTCATCGGCTAGCCCTCCAGGCGCTGGTAGATGTGAATGGCTCCAACCGAGCCGGGGCCTCCGCGGCACGCGGAGATGCCGATCTCGGCATCCGCGCGCTGCATGCCCTCAGGGGCAGTGCCGCGCAGCTGCTCCACAATGTCCACTGCCTGCGTGGCACCGGTGGCGCCCAGCGGATGCCCCTTGCACAGCAGGCCACCGGATGGGTTGACGGCAATCTTGCCGTCCAGCCAGGTGGATCCGTCCTTGGCACCCTTCCAACCCTGGCCCATCTTCGCGAAGCCCAGACCCTCGATACCGAGCGGCTCCTGAATGGCAAACGAGTTGTAGATCTCGGCCACGTCGATGTCCTTCGCCGTGACGCCAGCCATCTCGTACGCCCTGGTCGCCGGGCGGTGAAAGAGGTTGTAGGCGTCCTGCAGCGTGTCGGATGCCTGGTACCACGTGCCCGAGGCCATCGACGTCGCTGTCACATACACCTGCGGCCGGTTGGGCTGGGCCCGCAGGATGTCCTCGCGGCACAGCACCAGCGCCGACGCGGCGTCGGTCATGGGGCATACCTCATACAGCTTGAGCGGATCGGCCACCTTGGGGCTGTTCATCACCTCTTCCACCGTGCACTCAAAGCGCAGGTGGGCGGAGGGGTTGCGGGCGCCGTAGAAGTGATTCTTGACCGACGTGTGGGCGAGATCCTCTTCGCTCACGCCGTAGGCCTGCATGTACTTGCGCGCCGTCAGCGCGGTGCCCGATGGGAAGGTGAGCCCGGAGAAGTACTCCTCCTTGCTGTCGGCAGCCTGGGCGATGATCGACGTGCCCTCGACGGTGGCGAGGTCATTCATCTTCTCCATACCCAGCACCATGACGGTGTCGTACAGGCCCGAGGCGATTGCCACGCAGCCCAGGTGCAGAGCCCATGCGCCGGTGCCGCAGGCGGCCTCCACGCGCACCGCACCCGCGGGGACCACGCCCAGGTGATGTGCGGCCATCAGCGCCGTGGAGTTCTCGTAGTTGAAGCCCACCGAACCCACGTTGCCCACGTACAGCATCTGGATCTCGGATGGGTCAACCCCCGCGTCGGCCAGCGCCTTGCGGCCGGCCTCCACGCCCAGGTCCTTCAGTGACTTCTCGTGCTGGATCTTGTGCGGGGTCTTACCGATCCCCAGAACGCCAACGCGCATGCTCATCAGGATCCTCCGCCCTAGTGGGGCTGCTGCTGGCGGCCCTCAGTCCAGCGATAGTAGGTGCCAAGGGCGATGGGCTCGCCCCCGTCGATCATCTCGCGCGTGCCGATGCCCTTGGGCTTGGCCGTAACGGTGATCTCCTGTGCCACCGCCTCGCCGCCGCCGTAGGCAAGCGCGAGGAGGTTGGATCCCTTCCGTGATGCATCGAGGCCGAGGCAGAGGGCCAGGCCCACTGATGCGGCGCCCACGTTGCCGATGTCGCCGACAAACGATGTGCCCTCGATCTGCTCGGGGCGTGCGCCCAACTTTCCCAGGCTCCGCAGCACCTGAGGGTGCGGCTGGCTGGGACAGATCGACGTATACCTGCTGGTCTCGCGCTTGGTGATGGCCGCAAGCGCCTTGGCGGCGCGGGCGGTCACCTTGCCGTACGAGTCGAAGAGCACCTCCAGGCGGAAGCGCGGCTCCTGCTCACGGCCCAGCAGCCAGACGTCAAACACCTCATCCGCCGCCCGGGCCTGAGGGCCCAGCGTGGCGAAGCCAGTCTTGCCCGGATCCACCAGAAATGCGGTGGCGGCACCGGCCGACAACACGTCGGCCACGCGATCGCGGTAGGCAACCAGGTGATCGGTGGCCACCACCAGCGTGGGACCCACGTCGAGGGTTGCGGCGATTCGGAACGCGTCGAGCAACCCATTGGCGTTGGCGCCCAGGTCGATATGCACGGCGCCGTCATCAAGGCGCAGTGCCCGCGACAACGTGGCCGACATCTTGCGAAGCCCGAAGGGCGGGGCCTGGGTGGCCGTGATGACGGCACCCACGCCCCGCTCGCCCTTCAGTGCGTCGCGACTGGCCTCAAACGCCATCGTGAGGGTGTCCTCATCAATGGACGGCGTTGCCAGCGCGCGCGACCGGGGCCTGCCCGGTCGCCCGTAGAACTTCTGGATCTCACCGAGCGGAGCCCGGTACTGGGGTACGTAGGCCCCGTAGCTGGTGAGGGTTGCCATGACCTAGCGCTTCACCTTCACGCCGGCCTCCTCGCGGTCCCACGTGTCCGCAGTGATGCCCTCGTCGCGCAACTTCACCTTCTGCACGCGCTCGGTGGGCGTCTTCGGGAGCGAGTCCACGAAGCGGATGTAGCGGGGAACCATGAAGTACGGCATGCGCTCGGCCATGAACTCGGTGAGTTCCACCGGGTTCGGAGCGGCACCCTCGGCGATGCAGACGATCATGATCTCGTCCTCGCTCGATGCACCCTCGCCGGCCTTCACGCCGATGGCGGCGGCCTCCTTGATGTTGGGGTGCTCGGATACCTGGCGCTCAACCTCCATGGACGACACGTTCTCGCCACGACGGCGGATGTAGTCCTTCACGCGGTCCATGAAGTAGATGTAGCCGTCGGCGTCCATACGGCCGAGGTCGCCGGTGTGCAACTTGAGGTTGCGGAAGTCCTCAGCCGTCTTCTCGGGCATGCCGTAGTAGGCGCGCATGACGATGTTCGGGATCTTCATGTCCACCACGATCTCGCCGGGGGTCTCCGCCGGCACGGGACGGTCGGTGCCGGGCTCCACGACGGTCACCTCGTAGCCGGGGTTGGCCACGCCGATGGTGCCGGGAACCGGGTCGCGCGTCGGGTCCATGTAGGTGGCCATACCGGTCTCGGTGAGCCCGTAGCCCTCAATGAACTTGACGCCGAAGCGCTCCTGGAACTCGTAGTAGATGTCCTTCGGCGCCGGGGCGGCGAAGACCGTGTGGACCTTGTGCTTCTTGTCAAGGTCCGACTCGGGAATGTTCCAGATGAAGTACGACACCGCGCCGATCGAGTTGAAGACCGTGGCCTCCGCGTCGATGACCTGCTGCCAGAAGCGGCTCGATGAGAACCGCTCGGTGTAGGCGATGCGACCGCCGGCAACAAGCGCCGGGTAGCCGGACAGCACCTGCGCGTTGCTGTGAAACAGCGGCAGACACGAGAAGAACGTGTCGTCGGCAAGGTCCTCGATGGAGCGACCAGAGGTCTTGGACACAACCTCCAACAGGCCGCGTGCCGAGAAGTAGTCGGCGGCGTTCTGCTTGATGACGCCCTTCGAGCGGCCCGTGGTGCCCGAGGTGAACATGATGCGGGCATCATCCACCCACGAGTACTCCACGCCGTCGGGCTCGGAGTCGGATGCATCCATGAGGGCCGTAAGTGGCTCCCACTTGAGCGATGGGTCGGGACCCTCCTGCGCGCCGGTGTGCATCACGATGACGTGCTCAAGGAGCGGCAGCTCCTTGATGACGAAGTCCAGACGGTCAAGGAAGACGTCGGAGATGATGAGCTTCTTGGCCTCGACCAGGTTGATGGTCCAGGACAGGAAGTCGCCCTTGTACGCCGTGTTGATGGAGCTCATCACGGCGCCAGCCTTGAGGATTCCGTACCAGACCGGCAGGAACTCCTCGCAGTTCGGCAGCATCACCGACACCGACTCGCCCTTCTCCACGCCACGGGCGAGGAGGGCGTTGGCCACGCGGTTGGAGCGGGCGTTCACTTCGCCGTAGCTCACCCACGGGTTATCGGCGAACTTCAGATAATCCTTGTCCGGATGTGCCTCAGCGCGGTCCCTGAGGACCTTCGCGAGGATCCATTTCGTCGGATCGTCCTTTGCGTACCAATCACTCCACTCGGCCATCGCCGTTATCTCCTTCGTCTGCTCGTCGTGTCTTGCCGCGGCATCAGCCGGCGGGGGTGAACCTGGGCATTGTCACTTCGTCAGTCACGTCATCAAAGACGAGCTTGACCTTCATTCCAATGGTGACGTCCTCGGGATCGAGGGAGGGGTAGCCCTCCTCGTCCTTCACGAGGATGCTCATCATGCGCGGACCCTCTTCGAGGTCGATCAGCGCCACGATGTGCGGCGGGTCGCCCTTGTAGGCCTTGCTCGGCCCCATGAAGTGGGTCGAGTAGGTGTAGACGGTGCCGTTGCCGGTCGCGTCCATCCAGCTTGTTGCGCTCAGGGTGCCCGGCGCATACTTGCGCGGGTACCAGAACGGCTTGCCGGCGTCATCGCACGGGATGATGAACCGGTGCTCCTTGAGGGCCTCCCAGAAGGTGGCGTCCTCCGGACGAAGGTCCGGGAGCGGCTTGGTGTATGCGGGCTTCTCTGACATTGCTCGGTGTCTCCTCAGTCGTCTCGGTCGTGAGCGGTACTACGCCGCAGACGGCGGCTCGCTGGACAGGACCAGCGCGCTCGTGGCCGCGAGGATGCCGCCCGAGCCATTCGTGATTGCAAGTTTCGCGCCGGGAACCTGGTGGTTGCCGCCGTTGAACTCGGTCTTCGCGGAGTCATCCGCCTCACCGCGAAGCTGCAGCACAGCCTCCACGATGTGGTGCATGGCACCGAGGTGGGCCTGACGGATCAGACCACCATGGGTGTTCATGGGGAGCTTGCCGCCAAGCTTGGCGTTGCCCTCCAGCACCCAGGCACCGGCCTCGCCGGGTCCACACACACCAAAGCCCTCAAGGGCGATGAGCGGGGTGAACGAGAACGAGTCGTAGATCTCGGCCACATCGAGGTCCTGCGCGGTGATACCGGCGACCTCCATGGCACGGCGACCCGCGCGGCCGAGGCCGTCACGGACGGAGGCCACCGAGGCGGCCTGCGAGATGTACTGGTGCGAGAAGCCCTCACCGATTCCGGTGATGTACACCGGCTTCTTCTTCATGTTCTTGGCGCGCGCGGCCGTGGTAACGATAAACGCGGCGGCGCCGTCGGAGACCAGCGAGCAGTCAAGGGCATGGAATGGCGTGGCGATCCAGCGGCTTTCCATGACCTCTTCAACCGTGACCACATCGCGGAGCATGGCGTTCCACTTAAGGGCGGCGTGCTCCGACTGCGTGGCAACGACGGCCGCGAGGGCCTCCTGCGGGATGTCGTGCTCGTACATGTAGCGCTGGGCCAGAAGGCCGTACCCGCCGATGGTGGTGAGGCCGAACGGAGCCTCGTAGGCACCGTGGCTCATCTCGCGGGCCATGGCGAGCATGCCCGACGACGAGATACCCGAACGGGTGTTGTCGCCGCGCACGCAAAGGACGGTCTCGGCGAGGCCGGCGTCGATCGCCAGCGCAGCCTGCACGGCCATAAGCGGGGCGGTGGCGCCACCGACAGCAACTGAGGCGAAGTAGCCGGGCTTCATGCCCATGTAGTCGGCCAGGGTCGTGGAGTGCATCAGGGTGGACTCCACAAAGGAGAACGCCGTGACGATGCCGTCAACGTCCTTGAGCTCAAGACCTGCGTCGTCGAGCGCGGTCTTGGTGACCTCAGCCAGCAGCTCAAACGAGCCGCGGTCGCTGATGATGCCCTGCTCGGTCTCACCGACACCTGCGATGCAGATGCCCTTTGCGAGCATGCGGCGTGCTTCCTTGACGTCGGGGGTGCCCTCGGCCATTCCCGTCCTCCTGAGCCTCACAGCCCCGAACGCACTGATCGCGACCCGATCCAGAAGGGATACGGAGCCGCGGTGACGTCGCCCGGAACCTCGGTCGCGCGGCCCTCGAAATGGACCGCTCTCTCGCCGGTTGGGGACCATACCCAACCCCGGCACTTTGTGTCGGATGAACCGAAGTCGTCGGGGACGAAAACCACGCTGCTGCGGAGACCGCCGTTGCCGGCCATCAGCCCTCGTAGGTGATGCCCTGTCCCGCCCGGAGGTCGGCGATGCCCTGCGCGCACACCCCGTATTCGAGCCATGGGCATCCCTCGCACAGGCTCGCGAGGTCGTCGGGGGCCACCCTGTCGCGCACTCGCTGCTGCAGATCGGCCCAGGGCATGACATCCCCGGACTCCACGCCGAGCACCCCGGCCACCCGTACATCCTGCTGCACCACCCCCATGCCGTACCGCAGGCACCCACCGGCGCCAAGCGACGGGCACGACCTGCACACGGTGTCGGACCCAATGCGCACACATACCTGCGTGGCGGGCTCATCGCGCAGCGTGCTGACCACCTGCGAAAGCGCAGCGACGAAGCCGTCGGAGTAGCCCATTCCCCTGAAGCCGTGAACACACAGCGCGTGATGGGCCGAGATATCGACGGGGCGCCCGGTCAGTGGTCGGTCGCCCGGAGGCGTCATCGTGCTGGCACGGATGCGGCCGCGCTGCACTCCGTTGGAGCGCAGGAGGCGAGCGGCGTCACTGGTCTCCGGCTGGGGCGCCGGCCTCGGTGAGCGCCGATCCCACGGCCTCGGTGAGAAACTGCACGCGGGCCCAGAGCAGCGCGGCCTCACGGGCGCGCGCTCCCTCGGGGGTGCGCTCCCACAGAGTGGCGGCCTCCTCGGCACCGGAAAGCCCCTCGGGTGTGGTGCGTGCAATGGCGGCGTCGATGAGTTCGCGATTGCGAAGCAGGTGCTCCGACTGCCACCCGGTCACGCGACGGGCAAAGGCCGGCCCCTCGTCGCCGCCCGGACGGCACGTGGAACCGATTCCCTCCGAAAACAGGCGGCCCATCGAACGCAGTTCCACCTCGCGGCGCTCGTCGGCCGGGTCGGCAGCGCGGCCGCGCTGCTCGGCCCGAGCCTCCTCATCCAGACGCAAGGCCTCCATTCGCTCATCACCGGCGACGAGAAATGCGGTCATACGACTGGTCAGGCCGGCGGGCGCCCCGGGCCATTTCGCCTCGATTGCGGCGGCGAGGTGCGACAACCACGCGCGGGCGCTTGCGGTGCGGGCGCGGTCCAGACGCTCCTCGGGGCTTGGCAACTGCCCGCCCTCGGCCGCCATGAACTCCTGCACGAGCCCGCGCGAACCCTCGGTGCGCATGCGGTTGTCGAGGGCCGGACGGTTCTCCAGCATCCAGGCGACAAGCACCTGACCCAGATCATCTGCGCTGTTATCGGTCGTACCGGGCACGCGGCCACGCTACCATCGCCCTGAGTACGCGGGAACCGACAGCGGCGAGAAGGAGAAACGGTGGCCGACGACCCCTTTTACAACAAAGAAACCGACACGTACCGGGTTATTCACAGAGGGCACTCAAGTGCTTCTGCTGTGACCAACACGGAAGGTGTCACGGTGTTCTTCGATCCCGACACGCACGAAGTGCTCGGGTTCACCATCGCTGAGTTCTCACAGTATTACGACGACCACGTCACAGACGAGGGCGAGTTTGAGGTTGTGCTCCCGGCACGTGTGCCGGTGAACATTGAGGAAGAGATGGACTTCGACGAAGAGACCATCACGAACAACGTGCGGATCGCGGAGATCTACTAGGTCTGCACGTCACGGTTGTGAGTTCGCGCGGCACCCCGAACGCCGAATTGCCTTTCCCCCTTGCGGTGGGGCATGCGGTGCCGGGATACCACTCGCCTCACGCAGCAGTCATCGATTACCCGGTGGTGAGGGCGGGCGTACGTCCGCCCCGCCCCGGGTGATTGAGCTGCGCCAACACCGATGGCCTATTGGCCCCGTGGCGACGGAGCCAGCTGCTGGGCCACGGCCGTGATGACCTCGGGGCTCGGCCAGCGGATGACCAACTCCGCGTAGCGGTCGTACTGGGTCGGGGTGCTGCCCACCAGCGCCACGCGGCCGCTGTGCTTCAGCGGCACCGACGGCAACATGGCCATGGGGTCGGTACGCAACTGGGTATCAAGGACGACGAACAGGTCGCACCAGGCGGCCAGATCCCACGCCTTGATGATTGCGCTCTCCACCAAGGGCTCCCCCCACACGGTGCCGGTGGGGCGCAGCGGGTAGCCGCACTCGTCCCGGGTGCAGCGGGGCACGCCATCGTCCGCCGCCCCGGCCAGCGCGACCACCTCCGACAGCGCATAGACATCGCGACACCGGTCGCAGCGGCCTGACATCACGTTTGCATGTACCTCGACAACCTCAGGGCTCCCCGCCTTGCGATGCAGGTCGTCCACGGCCTGTGTGATGAGCCCCTTGATCACTCCCGCCGTCTGCAGGCGGGCGATTGCCTCGTGCTCGGCACGGGGCGCGCGCGCGGCCGACTCAACGGCCAGGGGCAGCCACTGCTCCCAGAACCGGGCGGGTTCGGCCGTGAGCACCTCAAGGCTCACAACGTTGCTCCACGACGACCCGGCGGCCGTCGCCTCGGTCTCCTCGGTCGCACCCATGCGCACGCCGGTAAGCACAACACAGCGCTCGGCCTCACCCATCAGTTCGGTCAGCCGGGCGACGTCCTTCTGCAGCAGCTCGTCCATCGGTAGATCCTAGGGGGCCACAATCTCCACGCGCTGGAGACCGCGCAGCGCACGGATACCCACCAGCCCCACCCAGAGCGCGGCCAGCGCTGCCGCCATCGACAGGATTGCCAGCGCCCACGTGAGGCCGATCATGTCGGCGATAACGCCCACGATGATGAGCGGCACGGAGAAGCCGCCCAGGTAGCAGGCCACGTAGTACGCCGACAGCAGCTTGCCGCGGTCCGCGGGCGGGGCGATCTCCGTGCACAGATCGATTCCACCCTTGAACACCAGGCCGCATGCGGCGCCGGTGACGGCCACGCTGGCCAGCAACAGGGCGGTGGACTCGAGCGGGGCGGCCACGACCACCCCCACAAACGCCACACACGCGACGCTGAGCCCCAGCAGAATTGCCCGGCGCGCGCGCATGTTGGGCACCAGCGACTGGCTGAGGGCCCCCGTGACGAGTACCAGAAACCCCGCCGCGCCCACCAGTGCGTAGTTGTGCACGTGCAGAACGCGCACCATGAACACCGGCACCAGCGACAGCGACACGCCGTCAAACAGGCTGAAGATCATCCCCGATGGCACAAGCACCCGCCAGAACACCGACCGCTCGGCGGCAGGCACTTCGAGTCGCAGGCGAATAGGGCGCCGGTTTCGCTGCAGCACCGTCTCGGGCAGCCACCACACGATGGCCGCGGCGATGGCCAAGAGCACCAGGTGCGCGGCGAATGGCAGTTGGAATGGGTCGGGTGCGTACTGGATGAGCACCCCGCAGATGCCCGGTCCGAGACCCAGACCGAGTCGCACCGAGATAGATGCAAGCGCAGATGAGAACCGCCGCTTGTCGGGCGGGCTGGCATCCACGAGAAATGCCGTGCAGGTGCCAAAGAACGCGCCGGTGGCGGCACCCTGCATGGCACGGGCCAGAAGCAGCCCCACAAGGCCGGGCTCGGACAGGATGATGATCTGCGCGACGGCCAGCACCGAGATGGCGGCCAGAAGCACGGGTTTGCGACCCACCTGGTCGGAGAACTGCCCCAGCGTGAGCATGCTCGGCACCAGCGTGAGCACGTACATACCAAGAAACAGGGTGACGACCGTGTCGTTGAACCCCAGGGCGTCCTGGTACAGCGGGATGAGCGGAGTGATGAGGCTCGTTCCCACCGCGAAGAACAGCAACACGGTCCATGTACGCCATACGCGACCCATGTGGGAAACCTACGAGGCCACGAG
>JBAXJA010000025.1:0-20083 GCA_037138115.1 Thermoleophilia bacterium
GTGCTCACCGTGTTGGCCATCAGGATGTTTCACCGGGGTACGCGGCTGCGCCCGTAGCGCCCGCTGGAGGCGAAGGCCGTGCCCGCAGGCGTAGCCTTGCGCGCATGACTACCTCTCAAAGCAACGTCGGCTCGCCCCCCGACTCCGTCTACGCCATCTGGGCGATCAACGCGGCCGCCTATATCGTGCTGATCGTCTACTCGGTCACCGGCGACAACCCCTGGCCCGCATTCTGGGTTGGCCTCGGGGCCTTCATCATCTCGGGCGCGCACTTCTTCTGGCTGCGCAAGGAGGGCCGCTACCACCCGATGGCCTTCTCGTGCTGGGCCGGTGGCCTCGCCGCCTTGGCGTGGTCGATCGGCCTGCTGGCCGGCTACCTCTAGCGCCTACAGCTCCACAGAGTCGATGACCTCGTGCCGGCCTTGGCCGGTGCCGATGAGGGTGATTGGCACGCCCGTGAACTGCGCGATGCGGTCCACGTAGGCGCGGGCCCTCGGCGGCAGGTCGTCCAGGTTCTTCACGCCCACGATGTCCTCGTCCCAGCCCTCGAGGGTTTCGTAGATGGGCGTGCAGCCGTGGAAGTCGCTCTGGTGCCACGGGAAGTCGGCGCTCACCTCGCCATCGGGCTTGGTGTACGCCGTGCACAGCTGTACCTCGGGCAGGCCGGAGAGCACGTCCAGCTTGGTGAGGCCCAGCTGGGTCATGCCGTTCACGCGCACGGCGTAGCGCAGCGCCACCAAGTCGAGCCAGCCACAGCGGCGTGCCCGCCCGGTGGTGGTGCCCACCTCGTGGCCCACCTCGGCCATGTGCCTGCCGGCGGCGTCGTCAATCTCGGTGGGGAAGGGCCCCTCGCCCACGCGGGTGGTGTACGCCTTGCTGATACCCAGCACGTGATCAATGCGAGTGGGGCCCACGCCCGTACCGGTGCAGGCGGCACCGGCGGTGGGGTTGCTCGAGGTCACAAACGGGTAGGTGCCGTGGTCGATGTCGAGCAGGGTGCCCTGCGCGCCCTCAAACAGCACCGTCTTGCCATCGCGAATCGCCGTATCGAGGATGAGCGAGGTATCGGCGATGTAGGGGGCGATGCGCGGGGCAACGGCCAGCACCTGATCGGCAACGGCGTCGGCGTCGAGACGCGGCTCGCCGTAGATCTTCTCGAGGATGTCGTTCTTGGTGTCGAGCGCGATGGCGATCTTGCGCCGCAGAATGCTGTCGTCCAGTAGGTCCTGCACGCGGATGCCGATGCGCGCGGCCTTGTCCATGTAGGCCGGACCGATTCCACGCCGGGTTGTGCCGATGGAGAGCTTGCCCAGGCGGATCTCGCTCTGGGTGTCCATCTCCACGTGGTACGGCATGATCAGATGCGCCGCGCCCGAGATACGCAGGTTGCTGGTGTCAACCCCGCGCTCTTCCAGTTGGTCGAGTTCGCGCACGAGCACGAACGGATCCACCACCACGCCGTTACCGATGATGCAGAGCGTCGTCGGGTACAGGATTCCGCTCGGGATGAGGTGCAGCGCATACGTCTGGTCGCCGGCCACGATCGTGTGCCCGGCGTTATTGCCCCCCTGGTAGCGCGCGACAACGTCGCTGCGCTCGGCCAGACGATCAATGACCTTGCCTTTGCCCTCATCGCCCCACTGGGCGCCGATCACTACCGTCGCCGGCATGTGCGTCCTTCTCGGTTTGGGTCCATGCATGACACGGCCCGCCATGACGCGGGCCGGACAAACCACGGTTGCATCCTAGGTGACTTCGCGGGCGCTTAGGGCCGCACGGCTCCGATGTAATCGTCCATACGGCTGCCGAGCGACGTCACCTTCACCACATCGCCGGTCTTGGGCGAGTGCACGAAGTTGCCATCGCCGATGTACACGCCCACGTGGCCCAGGCCATCCATGAGCAGCAGATCGCCGGGGGCCAGCTGGTCGAGGGGCACCTTGGTGAACTGATTCCAGATGTCCACCGTGTAGTGCGGCACCGACTTGCCGATCTGCGCGTAGATGTACGACACAAATCCTGAGCAGTCGAAGCCGGCTGGTGTGGCACCGGCAGCGCGGTAGGGAATGCCCAGCAGGGACAGTGCGATCGGCACCACCGCGGCGTTGGCCGCGGGGTCGGGCAGCACCACCGGTGCGGTGCTGCCGGCCACGCTGCGCACCTTCACGCCGATGGTCTGAAGCAGCGTGGTGTCCACGATGCCCGTGGCGGGCAGGCCGAGCTTGCGCTGCAGGGCACGTACACCTGCCCGGGTGCTGGCGTCGTAGGTGCCCGTGACCTTCACGGTCACACCATTTACGCGCAGGCGCCGCTGCAGCGAGACCACCAGCGAACTGCGGGCACCCGGTGCGATGAGCGACGTGGCCACTGGTGTGGCGGTGGTGGCGGTGGGCACGGGAGGCGTTGGCACACCAGTGCCCACGGTGGGCTGTGATGCCTGGGGGGAGGGTCCGGGGAGCGTCGTCGGCGCGGTCGACGCGAGAAGTGCATCGCCTCCGACGAGCGAAAGCGAGATTCCGAGAACGAGCGCGATGGCGCGATTGCGCGTGCGTGCGTTGCTCGAGAACGGGCGTATCCGGATCCAGGGCTCCTGCGTTGACTGCGGGGAAGGCGCGCCACATGCGGTGAAGTCCGCGGGTGCTCCAGCGCGCGAGGTGCAACCTACGGGGGATCTCGGATGACCGCAACCCCCATTGTGCTGCGGGCACAGACCCGTGGGCAGAGAAGGAACGAAAACCGCGCTGCAATGGGATATCGATGCCGGGCGACCGCCCAAACAGGAATGTGTGAATACCGCCAGTCCCTGATGGGGACCGGGCGCCACACCCCTCGGCCCGATCTAGCGGTCGTGATCCTTGGCGAGGCTGGCGAACTTGGCATACGTGCCCATGAATGCCAGCTTCACGCGGTCGGTCGGGCCATTACGGTGCTTGGCCACGTTCACCTCGGCGATGCCCTTGCTCTCGCTGTCGGGCTCGTAGTAGTCGTCGCGGTAGATCAAGAGCACCATGTCGGCGTCCTGCTCGATGGCGCCCGACTCACGCAGGTCGGAGAGCATCGGGCGCTTGTCGTTACGGGCGTCAGGCGACCGGTTCAGCTGTGACACCACGATGATGGGCACCTCGAGGTCGCGCGCCATCATCTTGAGCCCACGCGAGATGGCCGATATCTCTTGCACGCGGTTCTCATCCCGCCGCCGCAGATTCGGGGCGCCCTCCATCAGCTGGATGTAGTCCACGATCACCAGGCCCAGGCCGTGCTGGGCCTTGAGGCGACGCGCCTTCGTGCGCATCTCGGCAACGGTCATGCCCTCGGAGTCGTCGATGAAGATATTGGCCTTGCTCAGGCGGTCTGCGGCCTGGCTCACACGCGGCCAGTCGTCGGGCGAAAGACGGCCGCTTCGCATGCGCGACGCATCAACCATTGCCACCGAGCACAGAAGTCGCTGGGTCAGTTCCTCGCCGCTCATCTCCAGGCTGAACATCGCGACGGTCTTTGCTTCGGCCAGCGCCACGTGCTCGGCCATGCACAACGCGAGTGCGGTCTTGCCCATCGACGGCCGGGCGGCCACCACGATGAGGTTGCCGTCGCGAAACCCACCGGTCAGCTTGTCGAGGTCCTCAAATCCGGTGGGCAGCCCCGTGACCTCGCTGCCCTGATCGCTGGCGGCCACCAGCCGCTCCATGCTGCGCATCACCAGGTCGCTGGTGCCCACGAAGTCGCCACGGGTGCGCTTTTTCGTGAGGTCGTACACCAGGTTCTCGGCGCGCTGCACCATGTGGTGCGTCTCACCCTCGCGCTCGGCGACGATGCTCTCGATCTCCTGCCCGATCTGCAGCAGGCGCCGCTGGGTGGCGGCATCGCGTACGAGCTCGGCATACGTGCGGTACGACGCGGCGATGTACGGCGTGGCCATCAGATCGAGCACCGCGTCACGACCGCCGGCCATTTCGAGGTCGCCCGACTTGGTCAGTTGTTCAATGACCGTGATGGGCTCGATGGGCTCACCGACCTGAAACAGGTCGGACACGCCCTG
Organism: Thermoleophilia bacterium; assembly: GCA_037138115.1. Taxonomy (GTDB): domain Bacteria; phylum Actinomycetota; class Thermoleophilia; order Miltoncostaeales; family Miltoncostaeaceae; genus SYFI01. The sequence continues at coordinate 4,037 of JBAXJA010000025.1, forward strand.
AAAGATTCGACGGTGACCCTCGCGGTAGAAGTCGTCCACGCTCACAAAGGCCATGGCCTCGGCAACGTTGCCGCCCACGTCGATGAGCGACGCCAGGAGGAACTGCTCGGCCTCCTGGTTCTGCGGCGGCGGGATGTGGCCGCTGGCCGATGCCGGCAGGCTGCTTCCGGTCCGGGTCAGTGCTCCGGTGTCGGAGCCCACTTCCGCCTACTCGTTATCGGTGAGCGGGCTGACGATCGTCTTGACCTCGGTGATGCCACCCTCGCCCAGATCCACGGGAACCACGTAGGTGCCGGCCGCGCGGATGGGAGGGTCAACCGAGATGTGGCGACGGTCAATACGCACGCCACGTGCCTCGAAGATGGCCTCCGACACGTCACCCGACGTGATGGAGCCGAACAGACGGCCGTCAGCGCCAGCCTTGGCCTTGAGCGTGAGGATCGTGCGACCCAGAAGGTCGGCGAGCTCGACGGCCTCTGCCGCCTGCTTGGCACGCGCTGCTGCGCGCTGCTCGGTGGTGCGCTGCACCTCGGCAATGCGCGCCGCGGTGGCGACCTCGGCAAGCCTGCGGGGCTCGAGGTAGTTGCGCATGTAGCCACGGGCCACGGTGACCACGGATCCGGCATTGCCGAGGCCGCGGATGTCTTCAAGAAGGATCGCCTGCATCGTGTCTTCCTAGAAAGGGATGTCGTCGTCCCCGGCGGGTGCCGGGGCCGGTGAGGAAAGGTCGCTGGTGTCAACCGGCAGATCGCCGCCGGGCGTGGCCGGGGTTGCCTGGGCGGACCAACCGCCACCACTGCCACCACCACCCTCGCCGTCGGTGCGGTTGTCGAGGAAGAAGACGTCGTTGGCGACGACCTCCACGCTCTGACGCTTGCCGCCTTCCTTCGCCTCCCACTCCCTCCACTGCAGGCGGCCGTCGATACCGACGCGACGCCCCTTGCTGAGGTAGTTGGACACGGTCTCGGCCTGACGGCCGAAGACGGTGACGTCGAAGAAGTTGGGCTTGTCGGTCCACTGACCGTCGTCCCCGCGGCCACGGCTGTTCACCGCGATGCGCATGGAGCACACCGGGTCGCCGCTGGCGAGGTGACGCACCTCGGGGTCGCGGGTGAGGCGACCGACGAGGGTGACGCGGTTGAGGTCTGCGGCCATCGGGAGCTCCTAGCGGTCCCGGTCGCGGCGACGGCCGCCACCGGCGCCACCACCGCGTCCACCGCGTCCGCCACGGGGGCGCTCCTCGGCGGGGCGGTCGTCAACCGGAAGCGGAACGCCGTTGGCCTTGGCGGCCTCAAGCTCGGCGTCCGACAGACGGAACGGCATGGCCCGCAGCACCACTTCCTTGCTGATGGAAAGGATGCGGCAGACCTCGTCGATCGCGGCAGGCTCGGCCTGGCACGTGACGATGACGTACACGCCGTCAGTCTGCTTGCGCACGGGATAGGCGATGGGGCGACGGCCCCACTCGGCGACATCGTCCACGGTACCGCCGGCCTCGTCGATGAGCGTGCTCACACGGGAGATGATCTCCCCGTGCTGCTCGCCATCGGCCTCGGTGCTGAGGATCATCATGATCTGGTACGGGTGAATCGCCGGTCCTCCGGGCTGGTTCTCATGTGGGCTGCTGCGGAAACGGGATGGTGCACAGGGCACCCGTCCGCCCGCGGGCAGGCGGGAGACTATACCAGTGCCCTGTGGCCGATCACGCGCATCCGTGCGGGCATGCGCACAGCGGCGTCACAGCAGTGCCGCCGGGGCCCATGTTTAGCATCGCGCACATGGCAAGGACATTCATCGGGCTTGCATCAGTTACGGCCGCAGCGGCAGTTGGCGCAGCCATCGTGCGTACCCGCCGCGACGACGATGCGCCCCCGGTTTCGCAGGCTCATGCGTACACCGACACCGTGCGCGCCCTCGACGCCGCACGTGATCGTCTGCGTGCCACTGTCGCACCCCGCGCGGCAGTGGATGATGCCGCCGCCTGACCGGTTCCGCGGCGACCCCGGGCGCCCCGCGGCCACGGGCGGTGCTGTCAGCATCCGGCGCATGAACCGACTCACCGCACTCACGCTGGCCGCGGCCATGCTGGCGCCCGTGGCCATCGCCTCGGCGCAGACACCGGCACCCGCATCAACCCACTTCCTGGTGTTGGGAGACTGGGGTGCGGGCAGCACCCAGCAGGCCGATGTGGCAAAGGCAATGTGCGCGAGTAACGCGGCCAACCCCGCCAAGTTCGTGATGACCGTGGGTGACAACTTCTATTCGCCCGACGGCGTGGCCAACGACGGCGACTACTACCGGCCCATGGCCTGCCTGCTGGCACAGGGCATCACGTGGCGTGCCGCCTGGGGAAACCACGATCTGGGCGGCAACTCGACTGCCACCGTGCTGGGCGCCCGCAAGCGGTACTACACCTACGCCGACGGCAGCACGCGGTTCATCATGCTTGACGGCAATAACCCGTCGTCATCCGCGCAGCGCACGTTTCTTGAGCGCACGCTCAAGGCCGCGAAGGAGCCAGTGCGCATCGTCGCAATGCATCAGCCGGTGTACACCGCCGGCTTGCACTCGCCGTCGTACGAGGGTCGCCGGGCGTGGGAGCCCTTGTTCAAGAAGTACGGCGTCTCACTGGTGTTGTCGGGGCACAACCATGATTACGAACGTATTCGCACCGGAGGCGTTACGTACATCACCAGCGGTGGTGGCGGCGCGGGGCTCTATCCGTGCGTGCGTTCGCAGCCGGGTCTTGCGATGTGCAAGCCCATCAACGAGTTCCTCGAGGTCGATTCCGCACCGACCGGCATCGCCGTCCGTGCGGTGGGCGTCAAAGGTGACACCATCGATCAGATGACTGTCCCCATTCGCGTGGCCAAAGTGACGGCCGGGGGATGAGCGTGGGGGCGTACGCCGAGCCGCAGTGCCCCTCTCACTCCGAGGCGTTGGCGCAGTATTTCTGGGTGGGGCTGCGGCCTGCCAGACGTCAGGCGTCATCACCGCATGCGAATGCGGCGGCTTCCTCCGGCGTATCGGCGATGCGGATGCGGTCCAGATCTTCGGGCTGGATGAAGCCCTCTCCGAGTGTGGTGCTTCGCATCCAGTCGATGAGCCCCTGCCAGTGGGCCTTGCGGTAGAGCACCAATGGGAAGTCGCGCACCTTGCCGGTCTGGATGAGCACGAGGGCCTCAAACAGCTCGTCGAGCGTGCCGAAGCCGCCGGGCATCACGATGAACGCCTCGGAGTACTTCACGAACATGGTCTTTCGCACGAAGAAGTACCGGAAGTCCACGCCCAGATTCACGTAGGGATTCTGCCCCTGCTCGCGTGGCAGTTCGATGCTGAGGCCGACGGAGAGCCCGCCGGCCTGGTGCGCCCCCTTGTTGGCGGCCTCCATCAGCCCGGGCCCGCCTCCGGTGATGACTGCCCGGTCCCTCTTCGCCAGCAGTCGTCCGATCTCAACCCCGGCCTCGTAGTCGGGGTCGCCCGGTGCGGTACGGGCCGACCCGAACACCGCGACCGCACGGTCCACCCGGGCAAGCGCGTCGAAGCCGTCCACAAACTCCCCGAGAATGCGCAAAACCCGCCAGGAGTCGGTGGACAGGAACTCGGGCTCCGGTCCCCGCAGCAACATGAGGTCGGCATCGTGCGCGCGCTCCCCACCAGTCCCTTTTGTGACGGTGCGCCCGCGCCTGGTGAGGTTCTCCGGCATGGAGCTAGCCAGCCACGCGATCGAGTACGGCCGTGGTCACGTATCCACCGCCGGTCCAGCGGTATTGGAGACGTCCATCCGTGCGAAGTGCGACCGATGCTGTGCCAATGCCCACGCACACGGTGCTGTGGGTCTGTGTGATGACCTCGGTGAAGCGACGCCACCCGGGGGTGTTGCCACTCAGGGGCACCCAGTATCCGCTGCAGGTGAGGGGTGCGCCGTATCCCACCGAGCCCTCGATGCCGCCCAGCGCGGTGCCCCGGACGATGAGGTCTGTCGTCACGCGACCTCCCGCTGCAGGGTGACCGACGCCGCGCCAGTGCCCCGAGATGCCGTCCAGATACGCGATGCTCGCAAGGTCGCCCTTGGTCCAGTGGTAGCGCAGGGTGCCATTGGCGGCGCGCGACAGGTTGACCATGCCGCCGTCCTTGCACAGGGTGCTTCGAGTCGCGGTGACCGTCTCGCGGAAAGTGGTGACGCCCGCTTTCTGACGAATGGGGGTCCAACGCACCGAGCAGTTGAGCGGAGCGCCCAGATCGGCCAGTCCGCTGGGGCGGCCATCGGCACCGATGGACACGTTTGCGTGCACGGGGAATGTGATGGATGCATCCGTAACGCTGCGTGCCGTGCCATTCCAGGTGCCGCCGATGGGACGCGCACCAGTCCAGGCCGTGGCGACTGAGGCGGTTGCAGCGAGGGCAACGGCGGTGATGGGGATGATGAATTTGCGCATGGCATTGATGATACCGGCGATCTCGTGGGGTCCCCGCAGCACGGAATCGGTCTATGACTCCTGCCCGCGGGGGTATCGTGGCCACGTGCGGAGAATTGCCCTTCCCGCGGCCCTCGCTGCGACGCTCGTCATTGCCATCCCCGGTCTTGCGCTGGCCGACGACGGCACGGGCACCACCCCGGTGCCGGATCCCGCTCCCGCCATCACGTGTGGCGGCATCCACGCGAAAATCGGCATGGGTAGGTCGCCTGCTGGTCACCTCGACGGCCCGCGCCATGCCTGGTCCTGGTGGCAAGCCGATCAAACTGGTGCAGCCCATCGCCCCCCTCGGGGCCGGACCCGTGTGGCTACAGGTGCGGGGCGTCAAAATTGTGCGCGGCGTGCGTTGGGTGCAGATGCTGCTTCCGGTGCGCCCCAACAACACCAGGGGATGGATGCGCGCCGCTGATTTCACCTTCCGTGAGATCCATCTGCGCATTGATATCGACGTGGGGGCACGCACGCTCGGCCTGTACCGGGGTGGCACCCGCCTGAAGTTGTTCAAAGTGGCTGTGGGCGCTCCCACAACGCCCACACCCACCGGGCGGTTTGCCATCGCTGAGGTCATCCCCACGGGTGACCCCAAAGCGTTCCTCGGCCCCACCGTCATGCCACTCACGGCGTTCTCAAATGTCCTTAACGAGTTCGCCGGCGGTAATGGCCGCGTGGCGATCCACGGCACGAGCATGCCCGAGTTGATTGGAACGCCGGTGAGCCATGGGTGCATTCGTATGCACAACGCCAACGTGAGGGTGCTCTCGCGCATGGTTGGCGGCGGCACCACCGTGACGATTCACGGATAGCTGCACCAAGTCGTGCGGAATTCCGCACACACAGCGCGTATTTGGTGGCACGAGCGGGGCTAGCGTGGCCCCATGGAGCGAATGACACATGCCGCGGGTGGCGTGACCCGAGGGGGGAGCGACGACGATCCAGATGATCGCTACGCCGCGGCCATCGCCATGTTGTCAATCGGGGATGAGCGTTCGGCGCGCCGAACGGTGCAGGGAGCCCTTGCACGATCTGGGGCATCACGGCACGCGGTGGTGCGTGCATGCCTGGTTGATCTGGCGCACCAGCTTGATGGCGAAGCGGCGTTGGCCCGCTTCGCGCGACGAACTGCCGGTCCGGTCGGATGGCTTGCCGACCCTGATTCCCTTGCCCAGTCGGTGCTTGCGCTCGGGCGGGCACACCTCGTTGAGGTGGTCATCGAGGAGATTGCGCGTCTCCTGGCAGAGGATGCCCTCATCGCACTCCTCGGGGCGATGGCCCGGGCCGGCACGCCCGCGTGCCGCGACCTGCTCTCTGCCTGCGCCGTGGTGGTGGAAGGAGGAGCAGGCCATCTTGCGGCGCGCCTGACGGATGGCACGGTTCCCGGGGCCACGTGCATCGCGGGGCTGCAGGATCAAACCCCAGTGGCCGCCTGGGCCGCGGCCCCGGTGGATGCCCCCAGGCAGCAGCAGGTGATCGTGGCGGTGGCACGCGACGCGGGACGGGTGGCGCCGATTGTGGCGCTCATTGATCATCATGATCTGGGGGCTGCGCTGGAGGATGCCTTCGTGCTTCCCGACATGCTGCCCGCGCGACTCGACCGCGAGGTGCTTGGTCCGATGACCGGCGGTGGCCTTGTACCGGTGCCCATGTCGGTGGCTGACGCCTGCACGGCTGTCATAGATGCGCTGTCGGCCACGTTGTCACTGGGGCACGAGATCCCATCGAATGCCTACCAGCCCGTGGCGCACCGTCTGCGCCGTGCGCTTACTGGCGACATCGCCCGTGGGGCCGGGTGATCGGGAGAAACGGCATGCGTAGGCTAGAATGGGCGAATGCCCGATGCCTTGCCTCCTGACCTGACCGCCGCGCTCAAGCAGATCGACCCGAAGATGAGGGGGGATCTCGAGGAAGCTCTCGCGCCCGTCATCCCGGACCTCGGTCCACGCGAGGTCGCGGTGCTGCTTCGACTGGTGGACGGCATCAAGGGTGGTGCGTCCATCCCCGAACTCAACGCGTTTGTGCGCCTGCTGCCGGTCACCGTCAGTCGCGTGGTGCAGCCGGTTGTCGAGCCCGTCGAGGTCAACTAGCGCCCCACGTTACCGTTGGTCGCGGCCTTGGGCCGCAGCCGCGCTAGCGTCACCAGCCGTGATCCGTACAGCGCTCATGGGCACGTTGGCAGCCCTCTCGGTTGCATCCGGCGCATCTGCGTTGGGTCTGGCGCCGGTGGGCCGTGGCTTTGACGGCGCGCTTGGGGTGGTGCAGGCACCCGGAGAGGCACGCCTGCTGGTGGTTACGCGCACTGGCGTGGTGAGGCCCATTACGCGCAGGGGCACACCGGGCCCAATCTGGCTTGATCTGCGCGATCGCGTGGGCTCGAAGTCCCTTGAGCAGGGGTTGCTCGGGCTCGCGTTCGCTCCTGATTACGCCAGCACCGGCCGCCTGTACGTGGACTACACCGACCGATCAGGCAACTCACGCGTGGTGGAGTTGCGATCGCGGCCCGGCGCGGCGCGGGTGTCCACGCGCACCGCCCGCGTTGTGCTTCGCCAGCGCCAGCCGTACGCCAACCACAACGGCGGCAACCTGCAGTTCGGTCCCGATGGAATGCTCTATGTCGGGTTCGGTGACGGCGGGGGTGCGGGCGACCAGGATGGCACCGCAGCCAACCCGGCAACATGGCTCGGCAAGATCCTCCGCATCGACCCCTCCCGACGCGATCCCGGCAAGGCGTACGCAGTGCCTGCCGGAAACCCCTTCGTGCGGACCCCCGGCACCCGGCCCGAGATCTGGCATCTGGGGCTCAGAAACCCCTGGCGGTTCAGCTTCGATTCGGTGACGGGCGCCATGTGGATCGGCGATGTGGGCCAGAACGCGGTTGAGGAGGTCGATCGTGCCCCGGCTGGCGTGGGTGGACTCGACTTCGGCTGGAGCCGACGCGAGGGCACCGACGACTTCAAGGGTGGGCCCCGGTCGGCAACCGAGACCGACCCCGTGGCGCAGTACCGCCACGGTGGCGGCGACTGCTCGGTGACCGGCGGGTACGTCCAGCGCGGTGGCAGGGTGCCAGCGCTCGAAGGGATGTACATCTATGGCGACTGGTGCTCGGGCAAGGCCTGGGCGATCCCGGTCGACGGGTCGGGCCCCAGCCGCGAGATCACGGGGCGATTGGGGCGCATACCGGGGGTCACGTCATTCGGCCAGGACCGCGCGGGCAATATCTATGCGGTGACCATGACGACCGTGAAGCGCATCACGGCCTGAGCCAGGCGCAGGTTGAGGCTCCTGCGTAGCCTTTCCGCATGATTCCCGAATCGCATCCCCCCCGTCGCCCCGTCAGCCGCAGGTCGTTTCTCATGGGCGGTGCTGCCCTTGCCGCCGCTGCAGTGCTGCCGTCGTGGACCACCGCGGCGGCCGCGCGCGCATCGGGTATGGCTCGCCTGCTGCGCGAGCTCGGCACCGCCACTCGGGGGCCATTGGTGACCCGCAGCGATGCTGGGTTATTCCTCGCCGCGCAGGTCTACAACATGCGCTTTGAGGGACGCCGCCCGCTGGGGGTGCTCTACGCGCTGGATGAGCGTGATGTGCAGGCCGCCGTGCGCTGGGCCGCCCGCAATGAGGTACCCATTACCGCGCGCGCGGGTGGTCACTCGTACCAGGGCTACTCCACGATCAACGACGGCCTGGTGGTGGATCTCACCAACCTGTCTGCGGTGGTGCCGCGATCCGGTCGGGTGCCATACGCGCACATTGGCGGCGGCACAGCCCTCGGTGTGGCATACGGCGCGTTGTCGCGGTACGGGCTCACCATCCCAGGCGGGACGTGCCCCACTGTGTCGGTGGGCGGCCTGGCCCAGGGCGGTGGCCTGGGCATGGTGGCGCGAAGGTGGGGGACGCTGTCGGACAACATCCAGGGGCTGCGCATCGTCACGGCCGACGGCCGTATCCGCACGGCCGATGCCCGCAGCGGGAGGGATCTGCTGTGGGCCTGTCGGGGCGGCGGCGGCGGCAACTTCGGCATCGTCACCTCGTATGAGATGCGCACGCATCCCACCGACGCGGCCATGGGCTTCGTGTTCCGGTTTGACTGGGCCGACTGCCCGGACGTGATCATGGCCTGGCAGGAGTGGGCGCATGCCACGGGCGACGACATGTTCACAATGTGCAGCACGCTCACCAACGCGGATGGCCCCAACCCCATCTCGCAGGTGTCGGGCCAGTTCTTTGGCGACGAGGCGGGGTTGGCTGCCGAACTTGCGCCATTCCTGGCGCAGGTGACCCCGGCATCAACGGTGATCAGGCAGGCGAGCTACGCATCTCTGGTGCAGTTCTGGGCGCAATGCACGCATGCAGCGGCCGAGCAGTGCACGCGGCAGCAGATGAACCCCGGGGGCGCCGAAGCGCGGCCGTACTTCTGGGGCAAGTCCGACTACGTGGCCGAGTCGGCACCGATGGACCGCGCAGGGGCCGAGGTGATCCGTGACCACATCGCCGCACGGCAGGCGATGGGTGCCGGCACCGGTGAGATGCTGCTGGACTCCTACGGCGGTGCCATCAACCGTGTGGCCCCCGATGCGACGGCGTTCGCCCACCGCGACATGCGGTACTCCATGCAGTATCTGGCCTACTGGAACGCACCCGACCAGCAGGAAATGGGCGTCACCTGGATTCGCGGATTCGAGCGTGATCTCGTGCCGCACGTGAGCGGTCAGAAGTACGTCAACTACATCGACTCCGACCAGCGACACCATCCCGGGGTCTATTACGGGCAGAACCTCGACCGACTCATCGATACACGCCGCCGGTTCGACCCCGACGACGTCTTCAGGTTCCGTCAGGCGATCCCGCTCACCCACCCCAGGGGCTAGTTACCAACCCGATGTCCCGTCGTCGCCCTTGAAGGGCCCCACCACGTCGGGCGTGACCCACCCGCCGTAGAAGCCACCGGGCTGCGCCTGCACCGGCTGCCCGTCCACCGTGCACTCGAGCGCACCGGGGTAGAAGGCGATATGCCCGGCGATGGGGGCGAAAGCGGGCACCGGGTTGCGGTAGCGCCACGCCACCTTGGGCAGCACGATCTGGTCAACGGCGGCGTCGAGGTAGTCGGCCTGGCCCTTCCACTCGCACAGGCTGCGGCCCTCGGCCTGGCGCAGGTGATCCATGGCGACGTCCTCCGGCGGCAGATACCACGCCGGTGGGTGGCTGGTCTCCATCACGCGCCATGCACGACGGGTGTCGGCAAGCGTGACGTCGCCCAGTTGGATGACCACATGCCGGCCGCTCTGCTCCAGGCGCGGTGGACGCGGGTAGCTCCACACCGACTCCTGTCCCGGGCCCACCGGGTCGGGTTCGGGGCGACGCATGCTCACCCGTCCCATCCGGCGAGCAGGGCGTCGGTGATGCCTTTTGCCCGGTCCATATCGCCGGCGTCGACGGCGTTGCGCAGGGCCACCAGCATCTCGGGAGGAGCCGCAAGCAGGGCCTCGGACCCCGCTGCCATCCATCGCACCAGTGCGTGGTGCGCGACATCATCGACAGGGATTCCCAGTCGATCGGCCAGCACCTGGAGCCCGGGGAGCGGGTCCTCCAAAAGCGATGCGGTCACCTCCGCGCGAAATCGCCCAGCAGGGTCGAAGGTCTCTGGATCGTCCATGCCCACATGGTATGTGCGCATGGCTGCGCTACCGCCGTGAACCCGACATCCCCGACGGGGATCCCGAGCCGATCGGCCAGCACCTGGAGGCGCGGGAGAGGGTCCTCCAGCAGCGATGCGGCGACCTCCGCCCAGAATCTCCCTTCGGTTTCATTGTCTGGATAAAGCGCTCGGCCCTGCCGTTGCCCCTCGGTGTGTAGGGGGGCGTGAGGATGTGCCTCGCGCCACTGGCGCGCCTTCGTGGCCCGATGAGGCGAGATCCAGTTCCCGGCAGATGTCCAGGATCGATCTGCCGTTTGATTCGACCAGTTCAACCAGGCGTCCCCGGAACTCCGGGGTGAAGCTGCGCCGCGTGCGTCGTGACATTGCGGCCTCCCTCCGAGCGACATGATCGCCCTCGTGGAGGTGTCCATCAAAGCGGGGGAGGCCCAGTTTGGCCTCTGACACAACCAAATACTTCAGAAACAGGGGGTCAGGTCAGCGCTATGCCCGGCGAATGATGAACGCCATGACTGCTTGCGAGATGACCGCCGCCTCGTCCGCGGACGTGTCTTGCCCGACCGACAATACGGTGTTGCCTTTGAGCACTATCACGGCCTCGGAGTAGAACTCTGGATAGTCGGGATCGTCAACGATGGGACCGTCGCCCGCTTTTTTTTGAGCGGGGTGATGGCACACCGAGGTCTGGGCCGGGTAGCCGGCGATCGCGTGATCCGACACGCTGACGCAGTCCATTCTTGTCGCCGTTGCAGTATTGAAAGCGGCGCGGGCCAGAGGTGCAGTACGAGCGCGAAGTACTGTGATGTTGAAGTAGTCGAAAAAGTGAAGGCCTTGGGGCGTCGTGCTGTACGGAGGCTCACCCGGCCGCGTCCACCGACAGGCACTGAAGAGGGCCAAGGGGCGGGGATGGTCCCTTAACCCGAGCGCGACCGTGCCCGACCCGAGCAGTTGGGCGGCTTTCGCCTTGGTCAGCAGGTTGCATGAGGTCGACTTCTTGGTGACGGCGTCCGCCGGAGGAGCGATCCCCGTGCACGCGAATAGGATGAGGGCTGCGGCTACGCTTGCAACGGGGCGACGAGACCGGCGAATATTCATATTCGGACGATAGCAGCCGGGCCGAGCCCGGCTGCATCTGGGGACAGCGCTCACGGCACCGTTTCATTGTGTGATCACGGGAGGTGCGGAATAGTGGCCGCGGTGGGCGCTATTCAGATCGCGATCCTGCGTGTGCCGACAGTCGTCGCCAGCCGGAATACGGGTGGCTCCACAACGCCCAGTTCATGGTGACGGCGCCGTCGGTTCTGGATGAGCGCGTTCCCGCGGACCACAACGCTGGCCGTTCGGTCGGTTCTGAGCCCGCAAATCGGATCGAACCTCGCCTTCAACCGGCTGTGATCGGCCGATCCGTCAATGCAACGGTGCCTCGGCAGTTGCCTCGGCTTCGGCTCAGAAAGCGCGCATCGGCCGCACGGAGTTCAGGAACTCCTTGGAGCCGATGTTCTGGTTGAAGGCCACTACTGGGCCCTGCATCCACGCGCCCGTGGCCGGTGCACTCGAGGTAGCCTCAGACGAACTCCAGTAGGCATCTCCCGGCAGGCTCCCGATCAGCGCACGTTCGGCAAAGATCAGAGCGAGTTCGTCCTTTGCTGGTAGGAACCAGTCGGACTTCCCGCCGCCCCGATATGCGCGGGCGGCAACTCCGGCGCCTGAGGTGCAGAACCCACCGGCGAGCATCGCAGTGGTGTTAGCTGCTCCCGTGCCGATCGCCGTCCCCAGACTTGTGATCCCGTTCGTTCCGGGCGGCACCTGGGTCGTGGTGTTGCTGCACCACGCGGACCCCGTATTGGGCGGCAAATCCTTGGTGGCTGCCTCAAGATAAGTGCCCCAGGCCTGTGGGCCGCCCGCGTCATAGATCACGATCCCGCCACCTGGTCCAATGTCGCCAACCGAGCACGGCCCCCCGGTCGTGCAAGTGGCCTGAGTAGCCGACTGCGGGGTCGCCGTGAGCGTGGCCCGCGTGCTCCACGCCTTACCCTTCTTGAATTCGAGAATGACCTGGTACGTTTTGTTGTTTACCAGTGAGCCGATGGTGTACCCGAGCGCCGTCTTAGGGAGAGCTCGCGATACCTTCGACTTCTTGGCCCAGGCGGCGACCGGTTGCCCCATCTTCACCGCATGCGCTCGCCAGCGCACACGATATCCGCTGGCTCCGGCCTCCTTCGTCCATTTCACTGCGATGGACTGGCTCGCCCCGGAGGCGCTCACGCCCTTGCTCGCGCCCCGTGCGGACCCCGAGACCACGAGAGCAAGGCTCAGGGCGCTGATCGCGACGACGGAAGTCAGGAGGGGGAAATTTCTCTGCACACTTCGCGAGACCATTCGGTGAGAGTAGTCGCCAGGGGTCCTACCCACAAGCGTTGTGACCGGCGCTGATGGGTAGCCGGTTGCCCAACGAGCTGTGAAGTCGATGCCGACCGTAGGTGCGTATCCATGATCCAAGAACCCTGGTCCGGGCATGTGAGCTTGGCCATTCATGGGCATATGCCCAGGCAGGGTCGAAGGTCTCTGGATCGTCCATGCCCACATGGTATGTGCGCATGGCTGCGCTACCGTCGTGAACCATGAGCAACCACTTTGAACCAGTCATCCCCTCCCGCGGCTGGGCCGTTGCCCATCTGCTGCTCAGGGTCGACCCCGACGCCGGTAGCGGCACATCCATTGCCCGGGCGCTCAGGGTGTTCACCGATGCCGCCCCCGAGAACCAGGTGCGTGCATTCTCGGTGGTCGGCGGCCGCGCGGATCTCGGATTTCTGCTGGTGGCACCCAACCTGCACGACCTCGACATCGCCGTGAAGGGCGTCATGTCCGGGCCGGTTGAGGCCGAGTACACGTACCTCTCCATCACCGAGGAGAGCGAGTACCGCGCCACCGAGGACGATGAGCGTGCCCGCCTCATTGAACTGGGAGAGAGCGATCTGGAGGGCAAACTGGCGGAGTGGCTGGTGCGAATCGAGGAGTACCGCCAACTGCGCGTGCACCCCGACCTGCCGGTGCGCAAGCTCATCTGCTTCTACCCCATGAACAAGCGTCGGGTCGGTGGCGACAACTGGTACTCGCTGTCGTTTGACGAACGCAAGGCGATGATGATGGGGCACGGCACGCTGGGACGGAAATACGCCGGGCGCGTGACGCAGCTCATCACGGGCTCAACCGGCCTGGACGACTGGGAGTGGGGGGTCACGCTGTTCAGCGACGACCTGGCCGCGCTCAAGGAGATCGTCTACGAGATGCGCTTTGACGAGGTCTCAGCCCGCTTCGGGGAGTTCGGTGAGTTCTTCATCGGACTGTTGATGGACGTGCCCGAGGCGCTCGAGCGGGCAGGCATCCCGAGCTAACCGACGCTCCGCAGTATCTGGTCGGCGTCGCCAATCCACTTGCCGCCATACATGGCGCAGTGAACAAGTACCGGCACTAACTGGTTGACCTGCACGCGTTCGGCCCAGTCGGGCGCCAGCGGAAACTCCTCGGCGTAGGCGTCAAATACGCGCTCAGGGAAGCCCCCGAAGAGGCGCATCATCGCCAGGTCCATTTCGCGGTGGCCGCCGTACGCGTCGGGGTCGATCAGCACGGGTATGCCCTCACTGTTCACCATGCGGTTGCCGGCCCATAGATCGCCGTGCACGCGTGCCGGTGGCTCGGACGGCCCCAGCAGGTCGGGCAGGTTGGCCAGCAGGCTGTCGAGCCTGCGCCAGATCTCAGCCGGCAGGCTGCTGGCGTGGGCCAGCGGGATGATGCGGCACTCGGCGAGGAACGCCGGCCAGGTGTCGCGCGTGTCGTTGGGCACCGGTACCGGGCCTGCGAATCCATCCCACGGTGCGCCGAAGCGCTCGGCACCCGCGCGGTGCATGCGGGCGATTCCGCGTCCCAGCGCCTCTTGGGCCTGTGGGGTGAACTCCCCTTCGTCAATCCATTCGAGGGCGAGCCAGTCGTCACCCACGCCCACGACGTCGGGAACGCGTACGCCGGCATCGGCGATCCAGCCGAGCGCGGCGGCCTCTGAGCGGAACAGCCCCGCCGGGGAGTGGCGGGTGTGCTTCACGAACACCGATTGCCCATTGGCCATGTGCACCCGAACGGCGTCGCTCACGTAACCGCCAGAGATGCGCGTGGTGGTGTGCACCTGCGACCCCGCGAGCTGGGCGATGTGCTCGGGGTCGGGCGGTCCCATCGTCAGTCGGGGGGCGTGGCGATATGGCCGATGAGCGCGATGACCGAGCGGTCGACCATGTCGAACACGTCGGCGAAGCCCTCCTGCCCCCCGAAGTACGGATCGGGCACATCAAGATCGCCATGTGCGTCGGGGTCGAACTCGCGCAGCAGGTGCACCTTGGCGCGCGCGGCGTCATCGGGCGCAAGCGAGCGCAGCACTGCGGCGTTGTCGGCATCCATGGCCATCACAAGGTCGAACCGTGCAAAGTCGTCGGCTTCGAACTGCCGGGCGGTGCCGCCCATGGGGATACCGCGTCGGGTGGCCTCGTCGCGAGCGCGTTCGTCGGGCGGATGTCCGGCATGCCACGAGCCAGTACCCGCGCTCTCAACCTCCACGTGCACGCCGATCTCCTCGAACCCGAGGCGGTGTTCCATGATGGCCTCGGCCGTGGGGCTGCGGCAGATGTTGCCCAGGCACACGAAGCACACGCGGGTTGCGGCCATGTCGCAGTCTCCTCCGGATGATCCGTTACGGCGCCCCTTGGAGGGCCTGGTGGGCGATACTAGGCAGGCAACCGACTCGGAGAGTGGACATGCGGGGCCTTATCTTCAATGGCGATCAAGATGTACGCGTCGAGGACGTGCCTGACGCCCAGATCGAGAAGCCGACCGATGCCGTGGTGAAGGTGACCATGGCAGCCATCTGCGGCTCGGACCTGCACATCCTGAACGCCGGCACCGCCTTCGGGTTTGAACCCGGCTCGCGCCTTGGCCACGAGTTCATCGGCACTGTCGAGGAGGTGGGCGCCGAGGTGAAAAACCTGCGCCCCGGCGACCGCGTTCTTGCCTCGTGCTCGGTGCTGGACGGCACCTGCCCCATGTGTATGGAGCACCTGCACTCGTCGTGCAACTCGTGGTCGCTGTTCGGCTGGGCCCCCCGCACGTGGCAGCACGGCGGTGGTCCGCAGGGTGGCCAGAGCGAGTACGTCCGCGTGCCGCTGGCAGCCACCACACTGGTGCAGATGCCGGACGAGTTCGCTGGCCTGGACCGCCAGAAGACCATGCTGCCGCTGGTGGACGTGATGTCCACCGGGTGGCACGGTCTGCGCAAGGCGGGAATGAAGCCCGGCTACAACGTGGTGGTTATCGGTGACGGTGCGGTTGGCCTCTCGGCCATTCACGGCGCGTCGGCGATGGACGGCGCCAGCATCATCGCGCTGGGGCACCACGAGGACCGCCTCGCCGTTGCCCGTGAGCTCGGCGCCACCGGCGTGATCACGGCCCGCGAGCCGGACGAGATCAGGGAACTTGTGATGGAGATGACCAACGGCGAGGGTGCCCACGTGGTGGTTGATTCCATCAGTGGCAAGTCGTCGATGGTTGCGGCACACGCCACGGTGCGCGCCGGCGGATCCATCGCCTGCCTCGGTATGGATCACTTCATGCAGAACGTGCCCGAGATCAACTGGTTCGACCAGTTCCTGCGCAACATCACCATCACCGGCGGTCTGGTGCCGGGCCCGGCCTACTTCGGCGAGTTGCTCGACGCGGTGAAGGCCGGTCGGGTTGACCCCGCACCGCTCCTCACGACCGAGCTTTCGCTCGAGGAGGCCCCTGATGGCTACCGCAAGATGCAGTCCCGTGAAGAGGGCGTCATCAAGGTGTGCCTCGTTCCCGCATGAGTGAGCTGACGGACCAGCTGGAGGCCGCCGGGCA
>JBAXJA010000026.1:0-19933 GCA_037138115.1 Thermoleophilia bacterium
TCGATGGTGATGTGCTCGGTGACGTCGTGTTGCAGAAACACGAAGTCACCCGACCGGATGTGCTCGATGTTTTCGAGGGTCCCGGTATCAAGATTGTCCACGCAGATCACCCGGTGGCCATCGGCCAGGAGACGATCACAGAGGTGGGATCCAAGAAACCCGGCTCCCCCGGTAATGACTGAGGTCGGCATGCCGGAGAGGGTACCGCACCGTGCTGCGGCCCTACTGCACCGACTTGATGGCAGCGATGACCTGCGACGCATCGCTCGGCCTCGACACGACCTTCGATCCCGAGGGTCCCCGCACGACGAATGCGGGCGTCACGGTGATGCCGGCCGCACGCGCCTCCTGCTTGATGGCGGACAACTGCGGGTACATGTCGATGCCACCGGCGTCCCTCAGGAACTTGGTCACCCGCAGACCACCGATTCCCGTGGCGATGGTGCGCAGCACGGTGGGGTTGACCCAGTCGCCGCCGGCTCCACGCGCACGGAACAGCGCGCCGGTCACCTCCCACGCCTTGTCCTGCAGGCCAGCGGCGATGATCGCCGTACCGGCCTCGGTGCTGTTCATGTCGCGGCTGGTGATGAGCGGACGCAGTGACACGGAGCCGAGGCCCTCAGCGGCCACCCGGCGAAGCAGCATCGGCACGATGCGCTGGTGCGACTTGCCGCAGGCCGCGCTTGACATATCCACGTACTCGCGAATGTCCACGGATCCGGCACCCGCCGTAAGGCCACTGGACGAGACCCCGCTCGGCAGGACCGGGTCATCCGCGCCGCCACCTTCGTGGCCCCCGGGCACGGATGAGGCAATCGGCTCCGCCACGGGGGGCGGCAGCCCCGGCTTGGGCGGGGTGTTGTCCGCAACGGCACCAGGCGCCAGACACAGGCCGCCCAGAAGGGCGATGAGCGCGGCACGCGGGAGAGAGGAACGTCGAAGCACGGGCGAACTATGACGCATCACCGGCCTCCGGGAACGGCGGCCGGGTACCTCCACACAATGTCCTTACAGGCCGATTACGTGCCCGTGGGGAGCGGATCAGGCCCGCGACGCCGTAGCCCGACCCGGCTCGGGCGCCGCCGTCGTCGTGCCGCGCCGTGCCTGTCCGAGCACGGCCCAGGAGATACGAACAAAGTGGGCACCACCCGCCAGTCCCGCGTGCATCGACCTGCCGGTGGGCGCCAGCATGCGCACGGGCACCTCCGCAATCTGTACTCCGGCCCGGTGCAGGTGGATGAGCAGGCTCGTTTCGGTGAGTCCCGATGGAAAGCCCTCGTCGGCCAGGCGCTGTGCAACAAGTGGGCTGAGGGCCCGGAACCCCGAGGTGGGGTCGGTCAGCCTGATGCCCCCAACGGCCGCGGCCATCCAGCGGCAGGCCGCCATGCCCGCCCGACGCCCGTGCGGGATCGGGTACCCGGCGGCACCTGCAAGAAAGCGCGATCCAACCACCACATCGGCCCCGGACATGCCGTGAAGCAGAGCATGCAGGTCGTCTGGCCGGTGCTGGCCGTCGCCATCCATCTGGATGATCACGTCGGCACCTCCTGCCAGCGCGACGCGGTACCCGGCCCGTAGCGCCCCCGCATACCCCATATGCCCCGGCATGGTGACCACCTCGGCACCGGCACGACCCGCCACGATGGAGGTGCCATCGCGGGATGCGTCGTCGATCACCACGATGCGCGCCGTGGGCAGCTGCGTGCGGGCTCCCGCAACGACGCCCCCGATCGCATGCGCCTCGTCGCGGGCCGGGATGATGACGGTGATGGAGGGGGTGCGGTCGGCCACGGGGCCACGATACGCGACCTGGTGCGCCGCACCATCCGAGGTTGCGAGGCACCGCTGTCCGGGAGGGTTCATCCGGGCCACCTCCACACGGTGGTACCCCCGATGTGCGCCACCGGTACCAGGAGGCCCCACGGCACCTCAGCCTTCACGCGCTCACGGAACGTCGCCCAGTTCGTCGGCCATCCGCTGGTGGGTGCCGCCGGCCCGGTCACCACATACCCGCCGCGGTACGACGAGACGTCGGGCAACGGGTTGAGGCGCCGCGCCGCTACGCGCTGCACCGGATCGAGGAATGCCGGGTCGACCACGCGATCTACCGGCAGCCGGCCCATGGGGAGGAACGCATTGAGCTTTGCCCACCACACGTAGTTGTCTGAAAGGACGGGGCCACGCGGGAGCGGGCGCAGGGCATCGGCCACGGCGCTGACGAGGCGCACGTTGGCACCGCGGGCGCTCGCATCGTTGCGGGGTGCGATGGCGAGCACCGTGACAACGGCCAGCACGGGAACGAGCAGCGGTGACAGCCGGCCATCCAGCGCGATGGCCACCATGAGGGCGACAGGGATGGTCATCTGGGTGAGAAACCGGGCGGGAGCATCCACGCTGATGATCGCCCCGACCTCAAGCACGAGGTATGACCACACAAGCCATGCGACGGGTATCACCATGGCCTGTGTCCGGCGCACGATGCCCACCGCCAGCGCAATGACCACGACGGGCAGGGCCAGCATCACCAGCGAGTGCGGATCCACCACCTGACGCACGAGCAGCTCGGCAAAGGTGGAGGCCTCGCGAAGCCCCGCGACCGGCGACCGGAGGCTGCTGGCATTCGCGGTGATGGTGATGGGCCAGAGCGGCCGGCCATCAAGCGCGAATACGGCCATCTCCACGAGGGGGATCGCGGCAAGGCCCCCGAGGACCGCTGCCACCCGCTGCCACCCGGGGCGTATCACCGGCCAGGCGGCCAGCACGACGACGGGAAGCATGAGAAGTGCGGTCTCGCGGCACGCCCACCCGGCCCCGAGGAGCACACCCGAGGCGACCAGCCACCGGGTGATGTGGGGCGACCGCCGGGCCCTGAGCGCGGCCCAGACCGCCAGTGCGACGAATGCCGGCATCACGGCATCTGGTCGCAGGCGCGTGGCCATGAGCACTTCGATTGGGGCGACAGCCACGAGCCCGGCCGCAACGAGTGCCGGTCGCCGCCCCGCAAGCTCGCGGGCGATCAGGAATGCGATGACGATGGAGACCAGGGAGATGACGAAGGGCCACGCAATGGCGGAGTAGTCGTCGGCCCCGAACACCCTGAAGATGGCTGCCACCGGCCACAGGAATACCCCACGTGCGCCGAACCACTCGGCCTCACCGGAGGGCAGGTGACCCGACGCCAGATTCTGGGCCACCGCGACATATCGGGAGTCGTCGCTGCCAAGGGCGAATGAGGTGCCCCCGAGGGCCCACACCCGCATGAGCACGCCCACCAATACGATCGCCCCGAGCACGAGCGCCGTGAGACCCCGCTCGCCGGAGATGGCAGCGCGAAGGCGCTGCCAGAGGTGCTCGATCATGGGCATGCCCTGACGCAGAGGCGCCCGGGTGGGTGCGGGCCGGGCGAGGGGGTCGCGACGGTCGGGCGTGCTCATGCCTGTGCCCGGCGACCCCGCAGGTTGCGCAGCGACAACCGGGCGTCGGCCAGTTCGCGCGGCGCGAGCACGCGGGCGAGCACCACGAACACTCCGCCACCGACGGCTCCCACTACGGCGAGCCAGACGATTGCGCTCCAGAACGTGTCCCCCGATGGCATGAGGAATATCGGGATGAGCGCTGCGACAGTGCCGCCCAGAGCGGCGATCAGCACGCGGCCTTGCTGCAGGGCGAGCGCACGGACCGAGACCTCAGGGGTGTTCCTGCGCAGGAACCACAGAGTGATGATGGTGTTGAGGTACACCGCAATGGCGCTGGCCAGTGCAAGCCCGGCCTGCTGCAGCGGCTGCAGGAACACCAGATCAAGCCCGATGGTGACCACCACGCTGATGATGGTGGCAATCATCACTTCGCGTGCACGGTTGCCGGCCGAAAGAGTGCGGTTGAGCAGATAGCCGATGAAGTTGCCCCACACCGCGACGCCATAGAACGCCAGTGGCGACGCAATCTCCGACACGCATGCGGCATCGCACTTGCCCCGGCCGAACGCGATCTGAGCGATCTCCGACGCACCGATGGTCATGAAGACCGTGATGGGGATGGCCACCAGCGCCAGAATGCCCGCAGCGCGATGGAAGGCGGCGGCGGTCTCGGTCCGCTTCCCCTTGGCGACATACCCCGCGATGAGGGGGAATAGGGGCATGAGCAGGGGAAACAGCAGCACGGTGCGGGGAGCCGACCCGAGTGCATTCGCAAACGAGAGCGCGGCGTTGCGGCCGGCCTCGAGCGACGAGGCGAAGAGCTTGTCCGTGAATGAGTTGATCTGCTGCAGCACCGATGCAGCGAGCACGGGGATGGCAAGCACCAGTGTGGGCGAAAGGCTGGGGTGCCGGAGCGACATGTGCCCGCCTCCCTTCCGGGCCTCGCGACTGAACTGCGGCAGCTGCAGCAGCACCTGCAGCAATGCGCCCAGCGTGACGCCCCAGGCGGCTGCGGTGATGCCGAGGGTGCCGGCACCGGCGATGACGCCGATGAGAATTCCCAGGTTGAACGCCACACCCACGGCTGCTGGCCCGGCAAAGCGGCGGTGCACTTGCAGAATGGCGGTGAACAGGGCGCTGAACCCCTGCAGCATCAGCGCCGGTGCCATCACCCGTAGGAGGTTTGCGGCGATCTCCGAACTCTCGGGCCCCATGTTGAACAGCGCCACCGGGCCCTCGGGCCAGATGGCAACGAACGCCGTGAGCGCGATGAGCACAATGCCCACCCAGGCGAAGATGGACCACAGAAGCCCCCACGCGCTGTCGTTACCGGATCGCTCGCGCTCCTGCTGGAAAACGGGGATGAGCAGCGTCGTCAGCACATACAGCAGCACCGCCGCCACTGTGTTGACCAGAAAGAGTGCGTTGACGTAGGCATCGGTCTGCGCGGTGGTGCCGTACACACCCGCCAGCACGATCTCGCGCACGAACCCGAGGGTGCGCGAGAGGATTCCGAACAGGGCGACGACGGCCGCCGCCCGCGCCACCTGCCGGATGCTCATGGGGTGGGCGCCAGCCCGTAGAGGGTGCGGACCCCCGTGAGGATAAGCCGTCCGTCCACGCCCACCGCGGGCGTGTAGCGCCCATCCCGGAACGTGAAGGCCCGCTGCCCAGTCGTCGTGGCAAGGGCATATGTGCGCCCCTGTCGCGGATCACGCGCAAGCGTCGCGAACCACACCAGCCCGCCGATGACCGTGGGTGATCCGGCGATGCGCTCTCCTGCGTCGTACGACCAGCGCACGCCACCGGTGACTGCCGAGAGGGCATAGAGGCGATGGTCGTAGGAGCCCACATACACGGTGTCGCCGCTCACGGCGGGGCTCGAGTACACCCAGTCGCCGAGTACCCGCACCCAGGCCACGGATCCGTCGTGGGCGTCGAGCGCGATGATGCGCCCGTTGACGTTGGCCACATAGATGCGGCCGTAGGCCACGGCGGGGTTCGCATAGAAGGTGCCGGGACCCCCGAGCAGCCGCCCGGGGCTGGTGGCCCGCCAGTGAATCCGCCCGGTGCGCGCATTGAACGTGGTGACCTGGCCGCTGTAGTCGCCCACCACCACATCCCGGCCCGACCGCGCGAGACTCGACTTCACCGGGCCCGACGCGCTGGAGGTCCACAGCACCGCACCGGTACGCGCATTGAGGCACTTCACAAGGCCGTCGAGGGTGCCCACGTAGGCGCGGTTGCCAATGATGAGCGGCGACGACTCAACCGATGAGCCCAGATTGCGATGCCACACCACCTGCCCGTGGTCAAAGCGTCGGGCGGTCACATAGCCGTCGTCGGTGGAGAACAGCACCAGGTCGCCTGCGATCGCCGGAGACGCCGCCACGCGGCCCGAAAGCTTGACGTACCAGTAGATGCCGCCGGTCGCCACGCTCAACGACAGTGCGTACCGGCCATTGGTTCCGAACACGAGCCGGCCATCGCTCACAACCGGTGGGAACTCCACCAGCGCTCTGGCTTCGCGATGCCACACCTCGGTGAATGGGGGCGCGAGATCGAGGTCCGGATTGGCCCGGGTGCGTTGGGCGTTGTAGCCGTACTCGGGCCACGAGGTGGATGTGGCGTTGCCAACCGGAGCCTCCGCGGGAACGAAGCCCTCGGAGGTACCCAGTTGGTCGCCGGAGTCAAGGCCCCCGGAGATAACCAGCAGCCCCACGAATGCGAGGGCCAGAAGAATGCAGATGCCCGACACGAGCCAGGCAATGCCCTTCGGCGTGCGCGGGATGAGACGCATGGGTGGGCGCCCGGCCTAGGTGGCCGAGGCCCCTCGCCGCCTTGTGCCACCCACGATGAGGGCCACGACGATGCCGAGCAGCAGCCCGATGAGGCCCCCGATGATCGCCGTGCGCACCCGGTTGCCGCTGCTGCTGGACGACGATGCGCTCTTCGCCAGCGAGACAACGGCCGGGGCTTCGATCTGCTGGACGCGCGCCAGCTGCAACTGCGCGGTGGCCAGATCAGTGCGCAGCGATGCGAGTTCGGGGATGACCACCGACTGGTTCGCGCCGCCCCGGTTGGCCTGTATCTGCAGCGCAGCCACATCGGACTTGGTCGCACGCACCTGATTCTGCAAGGTCTGCTGCACCTTGGCGTAGCCGCTGTTGGCCCCCGCCAGCGCCACCTCGGCGTAGGCATTGGCCAGCGCGATGGAGGTGTCGGCGCTCCCGGTGCGCGCCGTGATGGTGGCGATGGCGGGCTGGTTGGTGCTGGTGGTGCCGGGTGCCCGCGGCACGGAGATATCGGAGTCGGCATTCACCTGTGATCGCGTGAGGCCGGTCTTCGCGACCACCGCGTCCACCACCACATCGCCCTGCAGGATCGTGGCCGCGGTGAGCGGGTTGGTGCCAGCCGTCTGGGCGAGGTTGCCCATCATGGTTGTGGCCTGGCCCAGGTACACCTGTGACGATGCCGTGTACTGGGTGGTTGAGGTGAAGGTGAGCAGCAGTCCGATGACCGCCCCCACCACCGCAGCAATGACGATGTACCACTTGCCCCGCCAGATGGTGCGCCCCACATCCCCCAGGGTGATCTCGCGATCAGATGCCACTGGTCATCGCCTCCTCGCCGCGGTCCGCCATGGGTACGAGTGCCTCACCATCGCGCATGAGGATGTGCTCCGAGAGGAATCGTGTCATCACGACACCCGCGCGGTGATCTCCGAGCCGGTGCGGCACGTCCTCGCCTGCAGCCATCGCCAGGATGAGCGCGGGGTAGTCGCCGCCCGCCGCGAGGGGCAGCGGGAAGCCGCCGCCGAAGCGGGTGTTGATGTCGGTGATGCCAAGGATGTCGCCATTCTCGCGGAAGCACTGGATTGTGCAGGGACCGACAAGGCCGATTCCCTCAATGGTGCGCGCGGCGAGGTCCACCAGCTGCGGGTCGTCAAGGGTCTCGCCCTTGATCTGCTCGCCGCCCTTGCTCTGCAGCATGGAGCGGGGAATCGCACCAATGGCGCGTGCGTCAAGCGATCCCAGGCAGTCGATGCTGAACTCCTCACCCGGCAGTGCCTTCTGGACGACGCTGGCCACGGGTGTGCGTGCCAGGAAGAAGTCGAGCTCGTCGGTGTCGTCGCAACGGTGGATCCACCGACCGGCGAACCCGATGCGCGGCTTGATCATCACCGGAAAGGGGAGCGACGACTGATCGATGGTGCCGAGTTGCCAGGTGGGTGGCGAGGGAAGCCCGGCGGCTTCGAGCATCTCGTGGCACAGCCACTTGTCCTGGCATCCGGCCGCCACCTGCGGGGTGGGAAGGAATGCCCGCCCGCCTGCCTGAACGATGAGCGGTGCCGCCTCGGCCAGCATCACCGGATCGAGATCGGTGAGGGGAAGCACGGCCCCCACGCCCTCGCGCGCAACCACGTCGGCTACCGCGCGCCCGTACCCCGGGTCGTCCACGGGCGGGAGCGCCACCACCAGATCGGCCGCATGCAGCGATGGCGACAGCGGGTCGAGGTCGCTCACGATGACCCGCCCACCCCCGCCACGGCGATGCAGGGCATCGCGGAAGGCCCGCACGATGTCCACGCGCTGGCCGGCACAGGTGAGCAGCACCGACGGGGAGTCAGCCACCGGCGCGCTCCGCGAGGTCGAATCCGCCGCTCTCGCCGCGGTATGAGCCGTCGCCACGCACAACCACGCGCACCGTCTCAAGGAGGATGCGCAGATCGCGGGCCATGCTCCAGTTGTCCACGTAGTCCACGTCCAGCGCGATGCGCGCCGACCAGGGGATGGATGCCCGGCCACGCACCTGGGCCAGTCCGGTTACCCCGGGCCGCGCCAGAAGCCGTCGACGCTGGGTGGCGTCGTAGCGCTCCACCTGCGATGGCACGGTGGGCCTGGGTCCCACAAGGCTCATATCGCCCTTCACCACGTTGATCAACTGGGGCAGCTCGTCGAGCGACAGGCGCCTGAGGATGCGGCCGGCGCGGGTGATCCGGTCGTCGTCCTCGGTCACGGCGAGCCCGGCCCCGATGTGCTCGGCGTTCATGACCATCGAACGGAACTTGAGGACCCTGAACGGCTTGCCGAATGCACCCACTCGCTCCTGGCGGAAAATGGCCGGGCCGTCGGAGTCGCGGCGCACCCAGAGGGCGATGCCGGCCATGACCGGTGCGAGCGCGATCGTCGCGGGCACCGCGACCATGAGGTCGAGGGCACGCTTCGCTGCGCCGCCGACCGGACGAGTGGCTGGGGCGCTGCCGGCCTCGGTGTCGGGAACGATCTGCTGCACGTGCTCACCACGGTAGCGGAGCGGTTCATCTGGCGATGCAATGGTCATCTGGCGGGCCGCCGTCGTCCACGCGCCCGGGGGGATGCTGCGAGGTCGTCCACCAGTCGTACGAAGCGCGCTGCGAGCACTGCACGGTCGTATTCGGCCAGTGCGTACTCCCGGCCCCGGGCCCCTCTGGCGAGCCCCGTCGCCCGGTTGGCGGCGGCGTCACGGATGGCGGCGGCCATGGCCGCGGGGTCTTCCGGCGCCACGTTCCAGCCGCAGTCGGCACGGTCGATGAGCCCGGTCAGCTCGCCAACTGGCGCCGCCGCGAGCAGCGGCCTGCCAGCGGCCATGTAGTCGAACGTCTTGTTGGGCAGCGCCCCCGCGAACAGGGGCATGTCCTGGTACGGGATGAGCCCGATATCGGCACGCTCGAGATACGACGGCACCGCGCGCTTGGGCACCGAGTCGATGAAGGTGGTGTTGTGCAGACTGAGGTCGCGGGCCATCTCCTGCAGCATGGGCTTCTGGTCGCCGCCTCCCACCAGGACGATGCGGATGGATGGGTCGTCCTCCAGCATCTTCGCGGCCTGAAGAACGGTGCCCAGCGACGAGTAGGTGCCGTGATTCCCCACGTACATGGCGACAAAGGCGTCATCGGGTACGCCCACCTCGGCGGGCGGGTGCTCACCACCTGCGATGTCCAGGTCGATTCCGTTGGTGATGAGGCTGATGCGACCCGCCGGGATGCCCTGCGCCGCGATGCCATCCCGGATGCCCTCGGTGAGCGCCACGATTCGGTCGGCCCGCCTGTAGGCGTAGTGCTCCATCTTCCGTGCAGCGCCGATGACGCGGGAATCCTTGACCACGCCCATGGGAATGATGGAATCGGGCCAGAGGTCGCGCACTTCGAGAAGTAGCCGGCATCTCCTCGCACTTGCAAACGCCGCAGCGGCGGCAGCAGCGGGCAGTGGTGGCGACGACGCCACAACCACGTCGGGGCGCGGGATCCGGAGTTCGGCCAGTACCGACCACAGCGCGAATGTGGCGTAGTTGCTCATGCGTGAGCGCATGTCGCGCCCGTAGCCCGGCGTCGAGTAGCAGCGGATGACGTTGACGCCGTCTTCACGCGACGTCACGATGCGCCGTCCCCGGTACTCCTCGGGAATGGTGCGCTCCTTGTGCTGCACGTAACTGGTGACCACCGTGACGTCGTGCCCGGCGCGGGCGAGTGCCCGGGTGTGCTGCCAGTGGCGAACGCCGCCCGGCTGATCGGCGGAGACGAAGTACTGCGAGACGTAGAGCACGCGTGCCATCAGCCGAGGACCTCCTCGTAGAACGACGTCAGGGCATCGGCCTCGTTCTCAAATGCCATGCCGTCGAGGAATGCCCGACGGCCGGCCGCGCCCATGGCACGCGCACGATCGGGGTTCTGCAGCAGATCGCGGATGGCAGCAGCGTGGGCATCGGGGTCGTCGAATGGCACCACGATGCCGCACCCGGTGGCCCGCACGATGGCTGCCATGCGCGGCAGGTCGCTTGCCACCACCGGGCGACCCATGGCCATGGCCTCCACCAACTTGGTGGGTACAGCGCGGTCGTAGTTGCCGTGGCGCCGCAGCGGGATCCAGGCAATTGCCGATCGCCTGAGCAGATCCGGCACTGCGGAGTGATCCACCACGCCGAGATACTCGATGTCGGGCGGCAGGGGACCAACCTCACCGGGGCCAGCGAGCAGAAGGCGTGCACCGTCCACTCCCACGCGGGGAAATGCCTCGAGCATGAGCGGAAGACCGCGGAGGGGTCCGAGACCCCCCACGTACAGCACGATGGGCCCCTCGGGCTCGCCGGGGTCGCCGAACTGCGAGGCATAGGGGCTGTTGCTCACGCTCACGGCCCGGCATCCCGCGGCAGCGAAGCGGGCGGCCAGATCCTCGTTCGCGGTGACCACGCCCGACAACCGCCGGCCGGCGGCGCGTTCCATGCCTGCGGCCATTGCGGCAACGGGGCGCCTGAGCGGTCCTGGGATCCACCGCTTGGTGCGGGTGGTCTCACCCAGGTACTCATGGGCGTCGTAGATCACAGGCCTGCCGGTGGCGCGGTGCAGCCACACGGCAGCGGGAAGAAGTTCGGGGTCGTGCACGTGGTACGCGTCGGCGTCCACCGCGCGCGCCTGTCTGACAAGGCGCACCCCGCGGGTCATACGGCCGAGCCGGCCACCCCCGCGTGGGGCGGCCATCACCTCGGCGTCGGCACCCGCGGCGGTGAGAGCCCCCACCTCTTTGTGAAAGATCCGCACGTCGCGTGGGCTGTGCACGCTTGTGAGATGCACAAGGTGACGGCCGTCGAGACGTGCCCCCTCCGGGCGATGGGGAGGCGAGATGGGGCCCAGAGTTGCCCCCCGGTCCATCAGCTCGTCCAGCAGGTTCTCCCACAGGCGGTCGTAGCCCGGCGCCCGCTCCTCGGCCAGATACGTGTTGTGCCAGAGCAGGGCCACGCGGCCACCGGCCACGCGCACGCGGTCGAGCACGGCCAGCGCCTTGTCGCGCGCGTCGTCGGCGGCGAGGCCCAGATGCGAGTGCAGGGTGGTGTCCATCACCGCAAGCGGCACAAGATAAATATCCGCGGGGCGCTCCTCGCCCACGATCCAGGGCCGGAATGGCCGGGCGTATCCGGCAGCGAACCCCGGACGTTCGCTGAAGCCGAGGCTGGCGTCGTAGGCGAGTCCGGCGCGCTCCACCCGCAGGGGGGTGTCGTGGTACCTGAAGCGCAGGTAGTGGAAGCGCACGCCGCGGATGTCGCCGGCCTCGCCGCGCAGCACCGCGACCTCCTCGGTAAGTGCCTGCTGGCTCTCCGATGACGCAAAGGCGCCGTGCAGGGCCACCTCGCCGCCCATCGCATGCACCGCCGCGGCCAGGTTGCGCCGTTCGCGCTCGTAGGTGCGCCGCGGGGTGCCGTCCAACCTGTGGCGGTTGCGCCCGATGAGGAACACGGTTGACCTGAGCCCGCGGCGCCACGTGGTCTCAAGCAGATCGGTCATGTTGTCCCACGGATCGTGGTGCACCAGATCGCGCACGGCGGTTGGGCCCCGGCGCTTTACCGACCGGGCGATGCCCCGGGGCGTGTGCCGCCGAATGCGGTCGATGTCGTGGGTGAGGTACACAGTCCACTCGGTGGGCGAGGGCATACCGAGCGCATCACGGAGTGCTGCGAGGTAGCCCTCAACGGCGGGATCCTCGATGTCGAGGCCCGCAATGTGCGTGAACGCGCTCCGGGCGAATGGAAGCCGCCCGAAGCGGTCACGGTCGGCCACGCGGTATTCGTCCCAGCGCGCCAGCAGGTAGAACGCGCTCGCCACGATGTCGCCGGGGATGGGCGCGTGCGGCTCCACCGGAGGAAACAGCAGCGTGAGCCCGGCCGCGTGGTGCACCGCATCGCCCGGGAATGCCTCCTGCCCCTCGAAAAACGCTTGGGCCTCACGCTGCATGGGAATCCAGATGCCCGAGTCGGGCGGGTCCGGGGCGTAGGTGATGTCGCTCTCGCCATCGGTGAACACGGCCTCGTGGCCCAGCCCCTCAGCGAGGGTCTCCAGTACCCATCGGGCGCGTGGCGCAAACGCCTCGCGAGCACCGGTGATGCGGATCGACAGCGTGGTCATCCGATCCTCCGGGTGAGAAGTCGGCGCATCTGGTCGATGCCCGGGCGCGGGTCGGAGGCCGACCACACACCATCAATGATCGGCGGCGTGAGCGTGCGGGTGAGTTCGCGACGGCTCAGCCGACCCCTGCGCAGCTCGCCGGCACTCGCACCAAGATGCTTGGCACCCAGCACCCACCGGACGTTGCTCCGGTGCCCCTCGGGCCACGTGCGTGGGCGCCCGACGGCGTCGAGGAAGGCGGCCTCGGGAATGTTGACCCCCACCTCCGTGGCCAGCGAGATCCACAACCACGACCGCGGGTTGACCTCAATCAGGTAGTCACGGCCATCGCGGGTGTCGCGTTTGACCTCCACCTGTGAGATGCCATGGAAGCCCATCTCATCGAGCAGCGCATGGCACCGTCCTGTCAGGCTCGGGTCCCACCATGCCTCGGCGGCCCGGGCGGTGCCGAACCCGACGGGCCACTGAAGAAGTTTGTGTCCCGTGAATGACGCCAATGGTGTGCCCTCGGCATCGCGGTAGCTACCGAGGGTCCACAGGCACTCATCGCCCCCTGGGATGACCTCGGAGATCTGGGGAAGGTGGGCCGCGGCGAGGTCCCATTGCCGAAGCAGCGCATCGGCGTCCTCGGCCTGCAGCACCTGGCGCCCGAAGGTGCGTTTGAAGCCAGCGGGGTCAACACGCGGCTTGAGGATGACGGGGAACCGCATCTCCCCGATGGCAGCCCGCACGTCATTCTCGTCTGTGGGTTCGACGGTGGCGGGCACGGGGAACCCAATGCGCCGCGCCGCGGCGTGCTGACCGGACTTGTCGATGTAGGGCGAGAGGTCGGCCCACGGGCTCCACGGCATGCGGAACCACTGGCCGATATGGGCCTCTGCCGGACCGACGACCTCAATGGCCTCGTCGTGCGTGGGAAAGAGCACACCCGGTACGTCGAGGGATCGCCCGAGTGCCGCGAGATCGTCGAGGAATCCCGCGGGGTCGTCCACCGGGTCCCGTACCACCTCGGCCCGTGCGTGCCGCGACAGCATGCCGAGGGCCTTCGGGTCGGAGTCGGTGGCGATAACCGGAATGCCCCGGGCTGCCAGCGATCGGATGATGCCCAGGGCGTTGGGCCCTGATGCCTGGAGCACCACGGCCACGCCATCGGTGGCCACGGTCACGTGGCGATCACCCCCCGGTATACGTGCTCCATGCGCAGAGCGTTGGCCGCCCACGTGTAGTCGGCCTCGCTGCGGCGAAGGGCTTCGGCACCCATGGCGGCGCGCAGCGCGGCGTCATCCAGTACCCGGGCGAGTGCCGCCGCCAGCCCCTCCGGGTCCTTCGGCTGCACCAGCAGTCCGGTGGCTGGATCATCCACGATCTCGGGCGTGCCATCCACGGCAGTGGCAACAACCGGCAGCCCGCACGCCATGGCCTCGCACACCACGGTGGGAAGGCCCTCCGAGAGGCTCGGCAGCACGAATACGTCGCCCGCCGACATGACCCACCCCACGTCGTCGTGCGGCACCTTGCCAAGCCACGTGATGCGATCGGCAATGCCCAGCTCGCGTGCCCGGGCCTCGGCCGGCCCACGCATTTCGCCGATCCCGGCCATCACCAGGGCCGGTGCGCCCTCCGGGCGGCGGGCGAGGATTCCCATGGCCTCGATGAGGTCGTCCACGCCCTTGCGGGGCACCAGCTTGCCCACGTACGAGATGGTGGGCGCATCTGGATCAAGCCCCAGGCGCTCGCGGGCCAGGCGGGCGTCGCGGGGCATGAACACCGTGGCGTCGGCGCCGTTGGGCACCACTGTGATTGCCCGGCGGGGCCGGGCGATGGCGTCGGCCGCCTGGCCGATGGCGTGGCTCACCGTCACAACGGCGTCAAGATTCTCGATGGCCTCGGCCACCCGCATACGCGATGCCGCACCCATGGCGGGGATGTCGAGCACGTCGGCGCGATGGGCGGTGCCCACGGCCGGGACGCCGAGTTCGTGCCCCACGCGGGCGGCCGCCCAGCCATCGGGCACAACCATGTGCGCGTGGATCACGTCGATGGGCCACTCACGGTGGATGTCGCGCATGGTCCTCCGCACGCCCAGCAGGAAGGCGTCGGCGTTGCGGTGTCCCAGACGCGCGCCCGGAAGCGTGAGCTTGCGGGGGTAGTACACCCGCACGCCGTCCAGCTCCGCCCGCGGCTTCACGTCGCGGTACGACGCCCACCGGCTGAGGCCGGGGGGCACCCAACCCTTGGGCGACACCACGCGCACGTCGTGACCGCGGTCGCGGAGGGCCTTCACCTGTTCGTGCACGAAGATTCCGCCGGTCGGATTGACCGGGCTCGGGTACATGTGGCTGAGCATGAGAATGCGCAGGGGGTCGGAACCGCTCAAGGGATCCTCCCGTCAGGGCCGGATCGCCGGGCGAGCGCGATGGTGGCGAGACACAGGCCGAAGGTGATCCACATGGGCGCGAAGGCAATGACCGTGGAACACGCGACGCTGCCGGTGATGAACCCCAGCAGGGCGAGAAGCCCGGCAAGCCCCATGTAGCGCATGAGCGGGTCACGGCTGCCGCGGGCGGTACGGAAGCAGCCAACGAGCATAAATATGTAGAGCGCCGCGTAGAGGACCAGACCCACCACGCCCGTGTCCACGAGCACCTCGAGGGTCCAGTTGTGCAGGTTGGCCACGCCTTCGTAGCCATTCTCGGATCGCACGGTGTTCTCGGCATTGCCAGCGCCCACGCCCACGCCGCCGGTGCCCGCTGCGATGTCGATGCCCTTGGTGAGCAGTGTGCTGCGCACCGCACCCGAGCCCTGACCCGAGCTCACCTGGGCCTGCAGGGTGCTGAAGCTCAGCTTGGCCACCGCCTGCTCGGGGATGGGCACGATGCCGGCCCCGAAGAGCGAGGGGATGATGAGGGCCAGGGCCGCCCCCACCACCACCACGCTCGCCACAAACGCGCGGCGCATGGACCGGTCGGTGGCGAGCACAACGAGCATGCCGACGAGGATGATTCCCACAGCCACGAGGTTGGCCTTCGACCCGCTGAAGAGGATGAAGACAATCGCAACGATCGCGCCCGCCGCCCCGAGGATCCTCACGCGGGCGTCACGTGCCACCACCGGCAGCAGCACGAGGTAGGGCAGGGTGAGCGAGAGGTACGTGGCGAAGTTGTTCTGGTTGCCGAAGAACGACGTGGCGGCGAAAGCGCCCTCGCGGGGCGTGAGCGCCGAGGCGGGGAAGTGCACGCCCGCGAACACCTCGGCCAGTGCACCCAGGATTGACAATACGAACGCCACGGTCAGCGCACCCAGCACCCACGACAGATACCTGCGTGACGATGCCGTGATCGGAATGGCCAGCATCAGTCCGCTGCTGATGATGAGAAAGGTCGTCCAGCGGATGGCGTCGGTGGTCGACCCGGCCCAACTGATCGACACCAGCGCCCAGCCCACCCAGCCCGCCACCAGCGCCATGGGCATGCCGAGGCCATTGGGCACCGGGAGCCCCCGGCCCATCAGCAGCCAGGTGGCGATGCCCAGAATGATGAGGACGGCCACGAGCCTGAACGCGAACACCTCGGCGTGGCCGGGAACCCCGAGGTTGGGGCCGATGATCGCCGTGATGAGGGCCACCAGCACGGCAGCACGGCCAAGTTCGGGCAGGGTGCGGGCCCGGACCAGCGCGACTCCCACAAGCGCCACGGCCAGCAGCACACCGGGGACTGGCGCGTACGCAGCGAGGGCGCCTGCGGCGAC
This sequence comes from Thermoleophilia bacterium, assembly GCA_037138115.1. Classification (GTDB taxonomy): domain Bacteria; phylum Actinomycetota; class Thermoleophilia; order Miltoncostaeales; family Miltoncostaeaceae; genus SYFI01. The sequence continues at coordinate 16,099 of JBAXJA010000026.1, forward strand.
CGCGGCGACGAGAACGAGGACCGCGGCGCGGATGCCGACACCCCCTGGGGCGCCGGTCGGCCCGGTGGGTACGCGTACCGACATCTGAGAGGTGACGCTAGCAGGAGCGCCGCCGCTGCCCGTTACGCGGGGCGCCCCGCGGCCGCTGCCAGAATCCCCAGCACGCGGTCGGTTTCGTGCGGAAGGGAGTGCTTCATGGCCGCCGCACGGCAGGTCTCCGGGTCGGGCTCGTCATCGAGCATCCGCACGAGCCCCTCTGCGATGGACACCGGATTGCGCGGATCCACGATCACGCCCGCCACGCCGTCGGGCACGACCTCTTTCAGGCCCCCCACCGACGTACCCACCACGGGGCGCCCACTGGCCATGGCCTCCAGCGCGGCCACACCCAGCGGTTCCACCAGGCTCACCTGCGCCACCACGTCGGCCGCGGTCATCCAGTCGGTCACGCTCCGGTTGGGGACCACGCCCGTTCTGTGCACGGCACCGGGGATACCGAGACGCCGCGCACCGGCATCGATGACCGCGGCCTGGGGTCCGTCCCCCACGAACACCAGACGGGCATCGGGACGATCGGCGTGCAGGCGTGCGAATGCCTGCAGAAGTCCCATGGGATTCTTGCGCTCGCTGAGACCACCGACGGCAAGGATGACGGGCACGTCGGCGGGGAGCGACAGCCGTGCGCGCGCGGCCAACCGGTCACCGATCTGGAAGCGGTCGGTATCCACTCCCATGCTGGCGACCTCAACCCGCTCGGGTCGCAGGCCCTCCTCGTACATCCGCCCGGCGAGCCACTCGCTTACGGCGATGACCATCGCGGCTCCCGACACGGCCCCGCTGCTCAGCTGGCGGATGGTTCCGCGCGAGAGATTGGCCACGTCCCCGCCGTGTGCGGTGATCACCCAGGGGGTGCGTCGCATGCGGCCCGCAAGCGACGCGATGAGGCCGGTGGGAAAGAGGTAGTGCGCCCAGATCACATCGACGTCCCCGGCATCACTCATGGCCTTCGTGGCCAGACGTGCGTACTTCGCGGGCGTGCGAAGTACCCCGGATGCGCGGCTATTGATGACCACGCGATCAACATCGACGCCGCGGGTCTCCATGCAGTCGCACATGCGCTCGATAAACGCCCCGTAGTCGGGTGCACCCGGTCCGGGGTACATGTTCGACAGGCACATCACACGCAGGGGCGGGAGGGTCATGGCGCCTCCGCGCTGCCCGGCTCGGGCAGGCCGTTGTTCCGCGCCGTGGCCACGATCACAGCGATCCCCGCCGCAAGCAGCCACGTGTATGGGTCCTCAATGAGCGCCGAGTACAGGAGCGCATGCACGAAGATGCCCACGAGGCCGGCAAGCATCATCGCGCCGGGCACGCCCACGTCGTCGTCGCGCTCGCGGCCAGCGCGGATGCCCACCAGCAGCGCCAGCACCGAGAGCCACGTAAACAGGGCGAATCCGACGACGCCCTCTTCGCTGAGGATGGTGACGGGCGCATTGTGCGAGATGACCACGCGGGTCTTACGCAGTTCGCCACGCGAGAGCAGCGCCGAGTAGTCGGTGGCGAACGAACCGAGCCCCCCACCCACCACTGGGTGGGCCTTCCACATATCCACCCCACCGTTCACCAGGTCAAAGCGCCCTTCGCTCACCTTGGACAGGCGCGATGTGGACGTGAGGGCATCGCGCACCTGATGCGATCCGGCCACGGCGACGCCGAACCCGAGCACGCTGAAGATGACCGCGATGATGACCACGCGCCTGGCACCGAACATGCGCAGCGACATGATGAACAGCCCGACCATCAGCATGAGCGCGCTCGAGCGCGAGAACGTCACCGTGAGGCCGGCGGCGTAGATGATCTCGGCCGCCGCACAGGCGATAAGTACCCGCCCATCCGCTCGCTTCAGGTACGCCACGGCCACGCCGACGAGCATGGCCAGCACCAGATAGCGCCCCAGGATGTTGGGGTCGTAGAAGATCGAGTTGACCCGGAAGAAGCGGCTGTACACGTTGGCCTGCTCGAGGCGGTGGTTCCACAGCACGCCGCGGCCGATGTACTCGCCCACCGCCAGCAGCGACACGGGGATGGCCATTGCCATTGTGGTGATGGCAAGCACCGGGAGTGCGCGGCCCCGTCGCCACAACTGCACGGCGACCACATACAGCAACAGGAACGGGATCCAGAAGAAGGTGATCTTGGTGGCGGCCTGGGGGATATCTGACGACCAGCACAGCGACACCAGCGCGAAGCCCACGAACAGCAGCAGTGGCAGGTCGAGCGCCGTGCCGACCCAGGGACGCGACCCGGAGCCGCCACGTGCCTGCCACGCCCACATGATGAGGCCCAGCACGATCACCCCGTAGAGCGGGATGAGCAGGTTGGCGTCGGTACCCCCGACGGAGATGGGGATGCGAACAGGCAGTGCCAGGCCCAGGAGAAGGAACCACACCCACGTACGAGTGGCCAGAAACTTGCCGATGGCGGCGGCAATACCGAGACCAATGACGATGGCCACCATGGCCGCGACCGCGCCTGTGGGCCGCGCGAGGCGGTCCTGGATTCCGGACGGCACCAGGGTGGCCGCCATGGCGATCCACGCAGCGAGGAGAATGACCAGGCCGGTGCCACGGCGCGCGCCATCGGGCAGGCGGAGCGGGTCGGCGATGACCCGCGGCATGAGCATTACGGCCATTCCAGCGGCTCCGGCGATGGCTGCGGCCTCGCGCACCATTACCGCGGTCATGGGCGCGCTCCCGGCGTCAAAGTGGCCTTCGCGGCCCGCTTCACGGGTGCGCAGGGGCGGGTGGTGCGCGCCGTATTACCCGCCGGATCGCTCACGGCCGCCACGATCGGCTGCGCTCCCGAAGCCACCCGGCGGGTGGTCCACGTGAATGTTCCCTGTGCCGGCAGGGCACGCGGGTCGGTCGTGGCGTTGGTGGCTGGTGAGGTGACCACCAGGCGTGTGGGCTCGTCTGGTCCGGTGACCACTGCCACACATGACCTGCCGGCAATGCGAACTGCCAGCACGGGTGCCCCCGGCGCGGTGGTGTCCACCACGATGCGCCGGCTCTTGGAGAACTTCTTCTGCCCGACATGGGCTTCGAGATCAATTGTGTAGGTGCCGTCGGGCACCGTCGCGGTGCCACCGTCGCCATTGCCGGTCCACGGCACGCTGAGCGTCTTGGTGCGCACCACGGCACCGTCGGCGAGGGTGCGCACCAAAGCGCCCGAGGAATCCTTCACCACGATGGACACCGAACTGGGTTCGCTCAGCCGGATGGATACCCGGGCCACATCACGGGCCCCCGGTGTTCCCGGGCTGAAGAGGCGGGTGGCGGTGAAGCGCGTGATGATGGGCGGCGGCGTGGTGAACGCGAACGGCAACACGAACACGCCGAACGCCACCAGCAGCAGCGCGATGATGCCCCCGGCAATCCAGCCGCGCCGCCCGGGGGCGGCTACGGACCCACCCGCCGCTCGATCAGGCATCAGGGGAGGGGCCGGAAGCCCAGCACAATGTAGAAGCCGAAGCGCCCCACGGGGGTGGCGGACAGTTTCTTCTCGCTCGTACGTACTGGCGCGAATTTGTAGATGCGACCGATCTGCGATCCGATCTTCCCGCCCGGGCGGAAGAAGATGCCGCGCTTGCTCACAGGCACCATGCCCGCCGCCGCCGCGTGCGACTCGAGATCCACCCACGACTGCCAGTTGTCAATGGGGGCCAAGCTCAACTTGATGCCGGGAACGCCGTGCTCCGACATCCAGCGCCGGGCCCCGGGAAGGCTGCGGCGATTGGGTGTGGAGATGACAAGCAGGCCACCGGGCGCCATCTGCT
>JBAXJA010000027.1:0-19590 GCA_037138115.1 Thermoleophilia bacterium
GCACGGACATCCCTGCAAGGTCCATCCCGGCGAGCACCCCGCACAGCACGCGGCCCTACCGCCCTCAGACCAACGGCAGACCCGAGCGCTTTCACCAGACAATGGCGACTGAGTGGGCGTATGGGATGACATACGCAAGTGCCCGGGCCAGGGCCCGGGCACTGCCATACTGGATGAGCCACTACAACGAGCGCAGACCACACTCAGCGCTCGCGGGGAAGGCTCCGATCAGCCGGGTGCGTTCGGAACCTCTGTAGGCACGACAGCTAGTTGCTGTAACCACACACCTGCGCGACATTTGATCTCGACGGACCTCCCGGGCGGGCGTGAGGTACTAACGCCCAGCCACCCAGAAGGTCCGGATGCATCGCGATAGTGATCCACCGAACCGCACGCGTCTCTCGTAGGAGAGCCGCTGCGCGAAAGGTCAGGAAGGTCGAAGCGGGTTTCTCGATCGCTGATGCTGCGACAAGTTCCGGAGTCCACCGCTCCACCGTCTACCGCCTCATCGAGCGATTTGAGCCCGGAGGGTGGCCAGCACTTCGAGGTCAGCGGCCGGTTCCCATCTGCCAGCCCAGGCGCACATCAGCTGCACATGAGCAACGGGTGCCCGATCTGAGGCAGCAGCTCCAGGCAGGGCCGATCACGCGCGGCGCGCTGCTGTCCATGCCCGCATCAACCGTGGGCAAGATCCTTCGTCGAAATGGTCGCTCCCGCAAGGAACGGCCGCCCGCAACGGTGTATCCGCGCTACGAGTGGGAGATACCCGGAGACCTCATCCACATTGACGTCAAGCGTCTCGGGCGCTTCTTCACCTCCGGCAAGCGCATCTTCGAAGACGGAGTGGGCAGGAGCCCCAGCGCCGGCTGGCAGTACCTGCATGTGGCCATCGATGATCACACCCGCATGGTCAATTCCGAGGTGATGACAGGTCAGGGGAAGAAGGCCTCCTGCGCATTCCTCGACCGGTCAATCAACTGGTTCGAGGAGCACCTTGGCGCTCCTGTGCGCCAGGTGATGACCGGCAACGGCCATGCCTACCGCTCCTACGACGGGCGCGATCGCTGCGAGGCACTTGGCATCACCCACATCCGCATCAGGCCCTACACGCCCCGTACCAACGGCAAGGCCGAGCGGCTGATCAAGACGATGCTCGGGGAGTGGGCATATGGCTACAGCTACCCCACAGGCGCACACCGCACCCGCGCCCTTGCGGGCTGGGTGCGGTGGTACAACAGACGCAGACCTCATGCGTCACTCGGGGGCAAGCCCCCGGTGAGGCGCCACGGACGACCATTGGGGGGGCTGCATGCCCGCGGTCCGGCGTAGCTCAGGCCGGGTGATCCACCCCTGCGATAACTGCAACGGCATGTGGCACGACGCGTGCGATTGCTGCCCAGGCCTCCGCTGCGCCGCGGGGTGAACCGGGCAGCGCGACGACCAAGCACCGGCCCCGCACGCCGGCGCACGCGCGGGAGAGATCGGCGGCGGGCACTCGTGCACGTGACGCCGCCCGTATGGCCTCACCGATTCCCGGCACCATGACATCACACATGACCTCGACACCCTCTGGTGTGCGGTCTCGCGGGCCGATGCCCGTGCCGCCGGCCAAGAGCACCACATCGTGATCGTGCGCCAGGTCGAGGACGGCGCGCGCCACCTGGTCTTCTCCATCGGCGATCACCCGAGTGTCGTGCACGCAATGTCCCGCCTTCTCCACGACCGTCACGAGTTCGGGCCCCGTCCTGTCGTCGCGCAGGCCGCGACTGGCCCTGTCGCTGACGGTGACCACTGCGACCCGCAGAGCACCCGAGAGGGGCATTACGCGCCCTCGTGCCGGGCCGCGCGTTGGTCCACCACCCCACGGTCACGCCGCTCGCCATCGACGGTCTTCTCGAGCAACACGACGTCGACGATGCGCGGAGCGGGCCCCTCAATGCCCTTGATCATGTCGTAGATGGCCAGGGCGCCGACGGATGCTGCAGTGAGCGCCTCCATCTCCACTCCGGTGCGGCCATCTATGCGCACGGTCACGGTGACGGTGGCCCGTCGCGCGGGGACGTCGAGCACGACGTCGGCGGACGCGTGGTCAAGCGCGAGGGGATGGCACAGCGGAATGAGGTCAGCGGTGCGCTTGGCGGCCTGAATGGCGGCGATGCGTGCCACAGCCAGTGCATCGCCCTTGGCGAGTGCGCCACGGGCGAGCGCCTGCATGGCGTCATCACCCATGGCGATGTCGGCCCGTGCCGTGGCCGTCCGGCGCTGCACGGGCTTTTCGCCCACGTCGACCATGCGGGCGTGGCCACGGTCATCCACGTGGAGTTCACGCATCGATGGCCACCTCACCGCCCAGTGACGCCTGGCACAGTCTCAGGAGTCCCTGCCTCGTCTCGTCCCGGTTCATCACCACCAGCACATCGGTCACGCCGCCACTCCCGCGATCTCGGCTTCGGTCAGGTGGCACGAGGGGTCGCCCTCGTGCATCGCCAGCCCACATGCCAGCACGCGCGAGGTCAGGCCGCCTCCGCACATTTCGCGGAAGGCGCAGTTGCTGCACCGCCTCCCCAAATGCTCGCCGCGGTTGCGCAGGCGCGATAGCAGGGGAGTGGCGCGCTCCCAGATCTCCGACAACGGGGTGGTGCGCACCGACCCCAGGGGCGTGCCGCCCCAGAAATGATCGGGCCGCACGGTGCCCAGCCAGTCCGCCGCCACGAGGCGCTGCCCACCGGCGCCGCGCTGCCCACCGTTCCGGGCGAGCGCAGCCGCCGCCACATACGCTGCGGTACTCGCAGATGCCGCACTTGCCCTGCAGTTTCGCGGTATCGCGCAAATCCCTGAACACGGGTGCCATCCGGTACACCTCCACCGGGTCGTCGCGTCGCACGTCGCTGGCGACCAGCGGCAGGAAACCGTTGGGGCTGATGCGTCCGTCGTGCGAGATGAACATGAAGCCCCGCCCGCCATTGACGGCAGGCGGCATGTGGGCGCTGCGACCGGTCTGCATGAGGATGCGCCGGTATTGGGGCGCCTCGGTCACCTTCAGCCGGAGCGGCACGTGCTCACTCAGCTCGGCCAGTCGGTGCAGGGCGGCCTCGTGGCCGTCGGCGTCGAGCATGTCGATGCCGGGCGCGCGTCCGACGGGTACCAGGAAGAAGACGCTCCACATGTCGGTGTCGAGATCGGCGACGAGTTGGGCCATCCGCTCGAGGTCACCGGCCGAGTAGCGGGTGACGGTGGTGTTGACCTGTGTGCCGATGCCGGCCTCACGGGCCCAGCCGACGATTCGCCGGGACCGGTCGAATGAGCCGCGCCGGCCCCTCATGGTGTCGTGCGCCTCCGCTGTGGTCCCGTCGATCGAAATCGCGACGCACTCCACCCCGGCATCTGCCAGTTCACGAAGGCGCCCGGGCGTCACGCGCAGGCCGCGTGCGTGGGCCTCCGTTGCGACATCCACCAGATCGGCCCGCAGCAGCGGGTCGCCGCCGGTCAGTACGCGCGTGGTGCCCCCGAACTTTCCCAGCGCACGCACGAGGCATGCCCTCGTCATGGTCCGGTTCGCCGATCATGGGGCGCGGCCGGGTATCTGCGCGGCAGTGGCGGCAGGCGCACCCGCAGGCCCGTGGGACCTCCCAGGCCACGACCACCAGGTTGGTCGCCAGATTCCGCAACGGTCCCCGGGTGGAGAGCGACGCTGGTGCGACGGAGGCCATGGAGCCACCGTAGCGGCGGTCAAATTGGTTTTCTAGGACTAGACAGAACAACATTGTGGAAAGGGACAAACCGCCCCGCGTCGCCGCCAGCGCGATGGCCGGGGTGGGCGCGCGGGGCTACGCTGGCGCTCATCGCAGTCGCCGCAGACACCGCCTGGCTCACGGCCAACCCGCTGGACCCGCTGGATGTCCTGGCGCGGGTTGCCACCGATCCCGCACGGCCCGTGATGTCGATGTTCGTGGGAACGGTCAGGGCTGACACCGCCATCCGTGAGGTGCGCGCACTCGACTACGAGGCCTATGCGGGCATGGCGGAACGCGAGATGGCGGGTATCTGCCGGGAGGCGGCCGAGCGCTTCGGGGTGCGGTGCGCCATGGCCCACCGCACGGGCACGGTGGCCGTCGGGCAGCCCTCGGTCGCAGCGGCGTGTGCGGCGGCGGGCGACGCCGCTGCGCTGGACGCGTGCGAATGGATCGTGGACCGCCTGAAGGAGCGCGTGCCGGTCTGGAAGCTGCAGCGCTTCCTTGATGGTGGCGCGACGTGGTCAGAAGGGGCATGAGCATCGACGCCGATATGTGCATGCCCATTGACCTGGCGGGACTCCTCGCCGAGGTCGGTGGCGCGGCGCACGGCGGCACGGCCGTCCTCGTGCGTCGGGGAGACGGCGAGATCATGGGTCCACGCCCGGGCGTCCATGCCGTGCTGGCCGATGCCGAACGGCGCTTCGGGGCTGTGGCCGCGGTGGCCTGGCGTGAGGGCACCGTGCCGCCGGGCGAGCCCGCCCTGGCGGTTGCCGCCGCGGCACCGCACCGTGCCGAGGCGTTCGCGGCCTGTCGCATGGTGCTCGCCGCGCTCGCCGGGTAGGCCCGTACCTCCGACGGGGATCAGCCTGCCAATGGCACCAGACGGGTGGCCAGCGCCTTGAACACGACGGTCACCGGTGCGCCCGTCGCCAAGCCCATGCGTTCGGCCGAGAGCGCGGTGACCTCGGCCACGACGGGCCCCACCTGCACACGCATGCGGTTGCCGGTGGGGGTGAGAGACGCCACGGTGCCGGTGATGTGGTTGAGCTGCGAATCGCCCGGTCGACCATGCGCCAGCGTCAAGTCCCAGGGGTCCACGACCACGCCCACGCGGCCAGTGCCGGCCTCGCCACTCAGCACGGTGCCCCCTGCGTCCAGCACCACCTCGGTCAATCCGGCAGGGCCCGGGCGCGCCGTGCCCGGCAACAGGTTGGCCCCCATCAGGCGCGCCACCGTGGCCGTGGCAGGGCGCGCAAGCAGTTCGGCGTGTCCACCGCGCTGCACGATCGTGCCGTGATCCATCACCGCGACCTCGCAATCCAGCGCGGCGGCGTCGGCCATGTCGTGGGTCACTATGAGCACCGGGATGGCGAGACGTCCGATGAGTCGCGCCAGTCCGACGCGCACCTCGGAGCGCGTGCCTGGATCGAGGGCGGCGAGGGGCTCGTCGAGCAGCAGCACCGCCGGGTCGCTCGCGAGTGCCCGCGCAAGGGCCGTGCGCTGGCGCTCGCCGCCCGAGATCTCACCCGGCCTTGCGCCGGCCAGGTGAGCGATGCCCGTCAGCTCCATCATCTCGAGGGCGCGATCGCGCCCCCCGAACGCCACATTGCGTGCCACGGTCATGTGGGGGAACAGGGCGTAGTCCTGGAAGACCACGCCCGCTGCGCGCCGCTCGGGGGGCAGAGCCACTCCGGCGTCCGCGTCGAACCAGCATGCGTCCCCGACCGTGATGCGCCCCGCGCGTGGTGAGCGAAGCCCGGCGATCGCCTCGAGCAGCGATGACTTCCCAGCGCCCGACGGTCCCACCAGCGCCAGCCGCCGCCCGGGCGCGACGCTCAGCGCGACGTCGAGGACGAAGTCGCGAAGCGGCGCGCGGACGTGGGCGACGAGGCCGGTGTCGGGTTCCAGGATGGAATCATCTTAACGGCAAGAAGCACGGCGGTGGCGATGATGATGAGCAGGCCGCCGATCGCGAGCGCGGCGTCGAGATCACGGTTCATCTCCGAGTAGATGGCGAGGGGCAGCGTCTGTGTGACGCCGGGCAGGCTCCCGGCGAAGATGAGAGTGGCACCGAACTCGCCCATTCCGCGGGCGAATGCCAGGGCCCAGCCACCGGCGAGCCCGCCGAGCGCCAGTGGCAGTACCACAGCCCGGAATGTGCGCCATGGCCCGGCGCCGAGGGTCGCGGCCGCCTGAACCAGGCGCGGGTCCACGGCCTCGAACGCAGTGATCGCCTGGCGGAGATAGAACGGGCCCGCCACGAATGTGATGGCCAGCACCACGGCCACCTCGGTGAAGGGGATGCTCAGGCCGAGGGCATTCAACTGGTGGCCGAGCAGCCCGTTGCGCCCGAAGGCGACCAGCAGGGCGATCCCGGCCACCGCGGGCGGCAGCACCAGTGGCAGTTCCAGCAGGGTCACCGCGAGGCGGCGGCCGGGGAAGACCCGGTGCCGTGCCAGCAGCCATGCCGCGGGCGTCCCCACCGCGATGATGATGAGGTCGGCCACCAGGTTGGTCCGGAGGCTCACCACGATCGCCTGCGTTGCGGTCTCGCTGCCCAGTTGGGTGAGCATGGCGGCTGGCGACACCTGCAGGAACACCGCGACCACCGGCAGCACGAGGAATGCCAGCGCCAGCGAGAGCGCCAGGGCCTGGATGGCGGTGAACCCATGCCTCATCCTGCGGGCACCCGGAACCCGTGGTCAACCAGTATGCGGCGCCCGGTGGGCGAGAGCAGCCGTCGCACGAACGCCCGGGCGGCGGCCGGGTGAGGTGCTCGTGCGAGCACCGCCACCTGGTATTCCACGTCGGGCTGAGCTGCGGCCGGCAGGCGGAGCGCCCGGACCTTTCGGCGCACCGGCCGCACATCGGTGGCGTATACGAACCCGGCATCGGCTTCCCCCAGCGCGACCTTGGCGGCCACGCCCTTTACATCGGGTTCGAGCGAGACGACGTTGCGCAGAACACCGGATAGGCCAAGGGCCGCAAGGGCTTGGCGCGCGTAGTCGCCCACCGGCACGCCCTGGTCGCCGAGGACGATGCGCACCCCGTCCCGTGACAGGTCTCTGAGCCCTGTGATGCGCGCGGGGTTCGCGCGCGGCACGATGAGCACCAGCGAGTTGATTGCAAATGGGCGGGGCTGGGCCACAAGGCCCTGCGCGAACATCTGCTGCGGGTACTTCGGACTGGCGGCAGCGAAAACGTCCGCGGGCGCGCCCTGCTGGATCTGGAATGCCAGCGTGTCGGATCCTGCGAAGCTGAACCGGGCAGCGGCGTTGATGGCGGGGAGTACCTCGGTAAGGGATGCGGCGGCGAGTACCGTCGGCTCCTGAACGGCGCCCACGAGCGGCCCGCAGGCCGCGGTCGCCAGCATCACGAGGGCGGCGGTTGCGACCGTGACGTGGCGGGCCCATCGCAAGGTGCTCATCCGCCCGACACCGGCGTGATGAGCGCCACTTCGTCGCCGTGGCCGAGGGGTTGCTCAGCTCGACACCACGCGCCGTTGACAACCAGCCGCGTCGACGAGGGGTCCACGGCGTTGCGGACCGGCACTGGCAGCATGCTCCATACGTCACCTGCAGTCGCGCCGTCGGGAAGCTCCAGGGGGAGCACGGGCGTGCCGGCGGCCTCGCGTGCGCCGGCGAACAGCCGCACCGTGATGCCCACGGTGGTCACAGCCGTGACACCCGCACCGGCGCTCCGACCCCGAGCGGCTCCTGCCCGGGTGGAATCCACGCCAGCAGGTCGGCGTCGGCGATGGACGACACCAGGCCTGACCCCTGGTGGGGAAGTGGCATGGCCAGGCCATCCTGGTCGCGGCAGCGGATCATGAGATCCAGCCCGGGCGCGGCCTCCACCGGGGCGCCCAGCGGCATGCGGCTCCATCGTGCCTCGGCACCAAGCAGCACTCGCCCCAGCAGGTGCATGCCCACTGACGCCGCCGCCGGGTTGCCCGGCACGGCCAGCACCCGGGTATCGCCCACGGTGCCCAGCGTGGTCGGTCGCCCCGGTCGCATGGCGATGCGGGTGAAGGCGGGCTGCAGGCCCAATGCATCCAGCGACGCGCGCACGTGGTCGTGGCGCCCCACGGAGAGTCCCCCGGCGACCACCACCATGTCGTGTCCGCCCACCGCGCCGCGCAAGGCGTCAAGCGTGGCAGCGGGATCGTCGTCCACCGTGGCGGCGGACGCCACCACGGCGCCGGCATCCTCAATTTGTGCGGCCAGCGCGAAGCGGTTGGAGTCGAAGATGGTTCCCCGCGACCCTGGTCCGCCTGGTTCCACCAGTTCGGATCCCGTGGCGACGATCGCAACGTGCGGCCTGGCGTGGCACGGCACGGTGGCGTGCCCAGCAGCGGCGAGGACGCCGACGTGGTGTGCCGCCACGCGCGTGCCGGCCGCCAGCACCACGCGCCCACGGCGAAGGTCCTCCGCGGCGAAGCGGATGTCGCGGCCCATGCCCGGCGTGGTATCGGTCTTCACAGCCCAGCCGTCGTCCTCGCCCTCCTCCAGGCGCAGGATGGTGTCGGCGCCGTGGGGCACCAGCGCCCCGGTGGAGATGCGTACGGCCTGTCCGGCCCCGAGCTCGCCTGACCACGGTGCGCCTGCGCGCGACTCGCCCACCACCGTCAGCTGCCCCGGCAGGTCGGCAGCGCGAATGGCCCAGCCGTCCATGGCCGACGCATCGGCGGCGGGCAGGTGCGCGCGCGCCACCACGTCGTGGGCGAGCACCCGCCCCACCACGTCGGCAAGTGCCACGGCCTCGGCCGGCAGCCACAGGGCCAGCCCGCGCGCGGCGGCCAGGGCGTCATGCAGGGTCGCTGCGGTCATTCGTCCCCGGCCAGGCGCTGCGCGATCTCCAGCACCTCGTCCACCGGGCGCCCGGAGCGTGCCGCCATCCACGCCGTGGATGGCGCCGCCGTGCGCTGCGATGCGTGTGCGGCCACGCCTGCCAGCCGGAGGATCAGGTCATGCTCCTCGGGCGTTGGGGCGGCAGTGCCCAGTTCGGCGGCTAAGGCGTCCATCCACTCGCGGTCGGTCATCGGTGGTTCCTCCGTCGTTTCGTCCCGCATCAGGTATTTTGCAATTTGTGCACAGAAATATGGCAGACGCATTCGGCAGGGTGGCGCGCTCCGCTCGCGTGTCAGTGACCGATCGGTGCAACCTGCGGTGCCGATATTGCATGCCGGCGCAGGGGCTGCGGTGGCTCCCACGCGACGAGGTGCTGACCCGGGGGGAGATCGCACGGTTAGTGCGCGTGATGGCGGCGTGGGGTGTGAGCGACGTGCGCGTCACCGGGGGGGAGCCGCTGCTGAGACCAGACCTCGTGGACATCGTTTCGGACATCGCCACCACCCCGGGCATCCGCGAGGTCTCAATGACCACGAACGGGGTGCTGCTGGCCGAACAACTCGACTTGCTGGTGGACGCCGGCCTGCGCCGGATGAATGTGAGCGTCGACTCGCTCGACCCGGACCGCTTCGAGGCCATCACGCGCCGACGCGATCTGGACCGTGTGCTGGAGGGGCTGGCCGCCTGCGCGCGTCATGCCGACCTCGGCCCCATCAAGGTCAACGCAGTGCTGCAGCGCGGTCTTGGCGAGCGCGACGTGCTCCCACTGGCGGAGATGGCGCGGACTGGTCCGTTCGTGGTCCGGTTCATCGAGGCGATGCCGCTCGACGCCGAGAGGGCCTGGACCCCGGGGCAGGTGATTCCGGGCGACGAGCTTCGTCGCATGATCGACGCCCGCTGGCCGCTGGTTGCCGTCGGCCGTGAGCGCCCATCGGCCCCGGCGACCTCGTGGCGGTTCGCCGACGGCCGAGGCGAGGTCCAGTTCGTGTCGTCGGTCACCGAGCCATTCTGCAGCCAGTGCGATCGCATCCGGCTCACGGCCGACGGCCAGTTGCGCACCTGCCTGTTCGCGCGGTCCGAGACTGACCTGCGCACCCCGTTGCGCGCCGGCGCGGACGACGACGGGCTCGCCGCAGTGCTGGCCGATGCAGTGGCCCACAAGCCCGCCGGGCACGGGATTGGCCGTCCGGGATGGTCCTACGAGGGACGCCCGATGAGTCGAATCGGTGGCTGAGGTGAGGTGAGACCCCCAGAATGGTCCAGATCACCTAGACCAGTTATCCGGTCCTCCTTAGAGGGACGTTTGTCTACCACGCGCCGCGTCCAAACGGTGTAATTTTTCTCCCAGATAGCAGAAGAACCCCGTGAAGGGGTACACGCGATGAGGGAGATCCAGTGGCCGGTGTACGAGCGCGACTCGGAGTGCGGGGGCTCCTGAAGATTGGCGAGGGGCCCGGGCGCGCCTGGAGCGCCACCGACCCGAGCGGTCGCGGGTGGGAGTCGTTTTACCGTGACCGCTGGAAGCACGATCGCGTGGTGCGCTCGACTCACGGCGTGAACTGCACGGGATCGTGCTCGTGGAAGGTCCACGTGAAGGACGGCATCGTCACGTGGGAGACCCAACAGACCGACTACCCGGAGAACGGCCCCGACGTCCCCGACTACGAGCCGCGCGGTTGCCCCCGTGGCGCCTCGTTCTCGTGGTACGTGTACTCACCGCTGCGCGTGCGCTACCCGTACGTGCGCGGCGCCCTGCTCACCGCCTATCGGGCGGCACTCGCCGAGACCGGTGATCCCGTGCTGGCCTGGGCCCGCATCCAGGATGACCCCGCGACGCGCGACTCGTACGTGAGCCAGCGCGGCAAGGGCGGCTTCATGCGCGCCACGTGGACGGAGGCCGCCGACATGGTGGCCGCCGCACAGGTGCACACGATCCAGCGCCACGGCCCCGACCGCGTGGTGGGCTTCTCGCCCATCCCTGCCATGTCGATGGCGTCGTACTCTGCCGGCGCCCGTTACCACTCGCTCATCGGTGGTGTGGTCAACTCGTTCTACGACTGGTACGCCGACCTGCCGGCGGCGTCGCCGCAGATCTGGGGCGACCAAACGGACGTACCGGAGTCCGCCGACTGGTTCAACGCCGGCTACCTCATCATGTGGGGTTCCAACATCCCAATGACGCGCACGCCTGACGCGCACTTCATGACGGAGGCGCGCTACAAGGGGCAGAAGACGGTGGTCGTGTCGCCCGACTACAGCGACCACACGAAGTTCGCCGACCACTGGCTGGCCGCACAGCCCGGGACCGACGGCGCGCTGGCCATGGCCATGGCGCACGTGATCATGAAGGAGTTCCACCTCGACCGCGAGGTCCCGTACTTCCGCGATTACGCCAAGAAGTACACGGATATGCCATTCCTCGTCATCCTCGACGAGCGCGATGGCGTCTACGTGGCTGGGCGAATGCTGCGCGCCACGGACCTCGGGGGCAGCGAGGCGGCAGTCGCGAACGCCGACGGCAAGACGGTCCTGGTCGACGCCGCCACGGGCAATCCCGTGGTGCCGAACGGCACCATCGGCCACCGCTGGGGCGACGAGGACGAGGGCCGGTGGAACCTCGACCTCGGTGACGTTGACCCGATGCTCACCCTGCTGGGCCACCACGACGAGCTGGTGCAGGTGGACCTGCCCAGATTCGATCAGGGCGAGACCGAGGGTGGATCAGCCATGCGTCGCGGCGTGCCGGCGAAGCGCATTGGCGGTCGCCTGGTCACCACCGTGTTCGACCTCATGGCTGCGAACCTGGGCCTTCACCGCGAGGGCCTGCCCGGCGAGTGGCCTCGCGACTACCACGATCCTGAGCCCTACACGCCGGCGTGGCAGGCCGAGATGACGGGCGTGGATGCGGATCTGGTGGTCCGCATTGCCCGCGAGTTCGCCCGCAATGCCGAGGTCACCAACGGGCGCTCCATGATCGTCATGGGGGCCGGTACCAACCACTGGTACCACTCGGACGAGCTGTACCGCGCCATGCTCAGTCTGGTCCTGCTGTGTGGCTGCCAAGGGGTGAATGGCGGCGGCTGGGCCCATTACATCGGGCAGGAGAAGGTGCGGCCCATCGCGGGCTTCGGACAGGTGGCCTTCGCGCTTGATTGGTCGCGTCCGCCCCGCCAGCAGGCGGCCACGCCCTTCTGGTACCTGGCCACCGAGCAGTACCGATACGAGGCCTTCGACGCTGGCGAGATGTCATCGCCGCTCGGCAATGGCGCGCTCAAGGGCAAGCACTTCGCCGACTGCTACCTGCAGGCCGCGCGCATGGGCTGGCTGCCCAGTTACCCCACGTTCGACCGGAACCCGATCGACCTCACGAGGGAGGCGGAGGAGGCGGGCACCGATCCAGTCGACCACGTCGTGGAGCAGTTGCAGGCGCGCACCCTGAAGTTCGCCGCCGAGGACCCCGGTGACCCGGCGAACTGGCCTCGCGTGCTCACCGTCTGGCGCAGCAACCTTCTGGGATCGTCGAGCAAGGGCCACGAGTACTTCCTCGAGCACCTGCTGGGGGTGACCACGTCCGCCATCCGGGGAGAGGAAACGCCCGAGGACGGTCGCCCCAGCGAGGTCGTGTGGCACGAGAAGGCCGCCCGCAGCAAGTTGGACCTGCTGGTGACACTCGACTTCCGCATGAACGGCACCTGCCTGTACTCAGACATCGTGCTGCCGGCGGCCACCTGGTACGAGAAGGACGACATCAGCAGCACCGACCTGCACCCCTTCGTGCACTCGTTCGCACCGGCCATCGACCCGCCGTGGGAGACCCGGACCGACTGGGACATCTTCATGCGCATCGCAGACTCGTTCTCGCGGATGGGTGCGACGCACCTCGGCACTCGCAAGGACGTGGTGGCCGTGCCGCTCATGCACGACACGCCCGACGAGCTGGCCCAACTGGGTGCCCCGCTGCAGGATTGGACGACTGGCGAGTGCGCACCCGAGCCCGGCCGCACGATGCCGCGGCTGGTCATCGTGGAGCGCGACTACGGCGCCATCCGAGCCAAGCTCGGCTCGCTGGGGCCGCTGTCGGTGAAGGTCGGCACCGGCTTCAAGGGCACGGTGTGGACGCCGGACGTGGAAGAGGCCGAACTCGGGAAGCGCCACGGCATCGTCCAGGACGGTCCGACCGCTGGCCGACCGGTGATGGAGCGCGCATCGCAGGCCTGCGAGACAATGCTCGCATTCTCCGGGGTGAGCAATGGCCGCGTGGGCGTGCTCGGCTTCAAGCACCTCGAGCAGCGGGTGGGGCTCCCCCTGGCCGACTTGGCGGAGGAGCACGCGGATGCGCGCATCACCTACGAAGACGTCGGCATCCAGCCGCGCAAGGTCATGTGCTCGGCCGAGTGGTCGGGCATGGAGAGCCGCGAGCGTCGGTACTCGCCGTTCACCATCAACGTGGAGCGCGATGTGCCCTTCCGCACCTTGACGGGACGCCAGAGCTTCTACATGGACCACCCGTGGATGCTGGATTACGGGGAGGGCCTGCCGGCCTATCGCCCGCCGCTCAACATGGCCCGCCACCTGGGGAGCCAGGAGATCGGCGACGGCGCGGCCGAGGTCACCCTGAAGTACCTCACACCGCACTCGAAGTGGTCGATCCACTCGACGTACCAGGACAACCTCCACATGCTCACCCTGTTCAGGGGCGGCCCGGTCATCTGGATGTCACCCGATGACGCCGAGGCCATCGGCGTGGAGGACAACGACTGGATCGAGGCCTACAACCGCAATGGCGTCGTGGCCTGTCGCGCGGTGGTGTCGCATCGAATCCCCAGGGGGACGTCGGTCATGTACCACGCCCAGGACCGCCACATCAACGTGCCGATCTCCGAGGTCTCCGGGCAGCGGGGCGGCACGCATAACTCGCTCACGCGCATCACCCTGAAGCCGACGCACATGATCGGCGGGTACGCGCAGTTGTCCTGGGGCTTCAACTACTACGGCCCCGTCGGAACGCAGCGCGACGAGGTCACGGTCATCCGCCGTCGCCGCACGGAGGTCACATACTGATGCGCGTCAAGGCCCAGATGGGCATGGTGATGAACCTCGACAAGTGCATCGGGTGCCACACATGCAGCGTCACCTGCAAGAACGTGTGGACCAACCGCTCGGGTGCCGAGTACATGTGGTTCAACGACGTCGAGACGAAGCCGGGCATCGGCTACCCCAAGCGCTGGGAGGACCAGGAGCGGTGGCGGGGCGGCTGGGAACTCACCCGGGGCGGGCGGCTCCGTCTGCGCTCGGGTCCGCGCGCCCGGCGCCTGGCCAACATCTTCTTCAACCCGGATCTCCCGGAGCTGGAGGATTACTACGAGCCCTTCACCTACCGCTACGGGGACCTGTTCGACGCCGGCCCATCGAAGCATCAGCCGGTGGCCCGGCCGATCTCGCAGGTGACCGGCAAGGACATGAACATCGAATGGGGGCCCAACTGGGAGGACGACCTCGCGGGCGGACCCACCACGGGTCCGCAGGACCCGAACATGGCCGGCCTGGAAGAGGCCGTGCGCATGGAGTACGAGCAGGTCTTCATGATGTACCTGCCGCGCATCTGCGAGCACTGCCTCAACCCGTCGTGCGTGGCCTCGTGCCCGTCGGGCGCCATGTACAAGCGTGACGAGGACGGCATTGTCCTGGTTGACCAGGAGGCCTGCCGGGGCTGGCGGATGTGCGTGAGCAGCTGTCCCTACAAGAAGGTCTACTTCAACTGGCAGAGCGGCAAGGCTGAGAAGTGCACCCTCTGCTACCCGCGCCTCGAGGCCGGAATGACCACTGTCTGCAGCGAGACCTGCGTGGGGCGTATCCGATACGTCGGCGTGGTCCTGTACGACGCCGACAAGGTGGAGGCTGCGGCCGCGACGCCTGATGAGCACGACCTGCTGGACGCCCAGCTCGACGTGTTCCTCGATCCCGAGGACCCCGACGTACAGGCTGCAGCCCTCGCTGCGGGCATTCCGCAGGACTGGGTGGACGCCGCCGTGCGTTCGCCCATCTGGCAACTGGCGATGAAGCACCGCGTGGCCCTGCCGCTGCACCCCGAGTACCGCACGCTGCCGATGGTGTGGTACGTGCCGCCGCTCTCGCCGGTGATGAACATGATCGAGGGCGAGGGCGCCGAGGCGGACCCCGACGACGTGTTCCCGGCCATCGATTCGCTCAGGATCCCCGTGCAGTTCCTTGCCAACCTGTTGTCAGCTGGCGACGAGGACGTGATTCGCGATGTTCTCAAGCGCCTGGCAGCGATGCGCTCGTACATGCGCACCAAGACCGTGGGCGGCGCACCCGATCCGGCCCTTGCCGAAGCGGTCGGCATGAGCGCCCACGAGGTGGAGGAGATGTATCGCCTGCTGGGCCTCGCGAAGTCGATCGATCGCTTCGTCATCCCCACAACACATGCCGAGGTGGGTGGCCTGCTGGATGAGCATCAGGGAGCCTGCGGTTTCACCGATCCGGCGGGCCCCGGTCCGTGCGGGGCCCTTGAGAGCGCTGAGTACGGCGACCGTGTGGCCGCGTTCCACCTGGGGACGCGTGACGAGGTGGCGCACGCCACTGCCACGCCACCCCCGCAGCCGGCCACTCGGGGGGGCGACGGCTGCGAGGGTGGTGGCTGCACCTGCGGCGATGTGGCCCCGGGGGTGGCGTGATGGACGCCGACGTGATGGAGATCGCGGCCCTCATGCTCCGGTTCCCGGAGGATGAAGTGCTCGCCGCCCGCCGGGAGATTGCCGCCGCGGCGTGCGAGTTGGCTCCATCGCCATCACGCGAGCTCCTCTTGGTAGCCGCCGACTGGTGGGCCGGGGTCGACGCCGACGAGCTGCAGTCCGAGTACGTGCGCACGTTCGACATGGCGCGGCGCACGTCGCTTGACCTCACCTATGTCACCTACGGCGATCGTCGCCAGCGCGGGATGGCCCTGTTGGCCTTTCGTCACCAGTACCGCGAGGCCGGCTACGAGCCCGACGAGACCGAGTTGGCCGATCACCTCCCGATCGTGCTCGAGTTCGCCGGCACAGGGCACCCTGCCGGTGAGCAGATGCTTCGCGACAACCTGCCGGTCATCGAGCTGCTGCGACTGGCTCTGGAGGACGCCGCCAGCCCGTTCGCCGCGGTCGTCGCCGCGGTCACCCGCGCACTTCCGCCGCTGACGGAGGACGAGGCCGCGCTTGTGCGTGACCTCGCGATGGCGGGGCCACCCACTGAATCAATCGGACTCGAGCCATTCGCACCGCCCGAGGTCATGCCCCAGTCGATCGGAGGCTGCTCATGAGCCGTGCAGACGTCTTCCTGTTTCTCGCCTTGCCGTATCTGGCCATCGGCTCGTTCGTGGTCGGGCACATCTGGCGCTACCGTCGTGACGGTTACAGCATCACGGCCCGCTCCACCCAACTGCTCGAACGCCGGTGGCTGCGACCCGGGATCATCCTGTTCCACGTGGGCCTGCTGCTGGTGCTCGGCGGCCACTTCATCGGCATCCTCATTCCGTCGTCGGTCACCGAGTCGGTTGGCATGTCCGAGCACGCCTACCACCTGATGGCCGTCACCTCGGGGATGGCCGCCGGGTCGGTCCTGGTGATCGGCTTCGTCATTCTGCTGGTGCGCCGCATCGCCATCGCGCAGGTGCGCGTCACCACTACGGGGTGGGACTGGGTGGCGGAGGGGCTCTTGGCCGTCGTGATCGGCCTGGGCATGTGGGCGACGATCGCGAACAACGTCATCGGGGGGCCCTACGACTATCGCGCGACCATCGCCCCCTGGTTCCGCGGCATCTTCACGTTGAACCCGGACGTGTCGCTCGTGAGTGGCGCACCGTTGCTGTATCAGGCGCACGTGGTGGCCGCGTGGCTGCTACTGGCGCTCTGGCCTTACACCCGCTTGGTGCACGCCTGGAGCGTGCCCGTGGGGTACATCGCCCGCTCCCCCATCCTCTATCGCTCCCGCGCGCTCTCGCAGGTGGGAGATTCCACTCCGACTGGGAGGTCATCCCGATGAAACCCGAAGACCGCAGGGGCAGCACCCTTGCCCTCGTGCTCGCGACGCTGGGCTTCCTCTTCACGTTCTACGCGTGGAGCATGCTCGGCCCCCTCAGCCCCGAGTTCAAGGATCAACTCGGGCTCAGCACATTGCAGGTTGCGATCGTGATCGCGGTGCCCGTGCTCATGGGCTCGATCATGCGCATCCCCCTTGGAATCCTGACCGACCGCCTGGGCGGCCGGAAGGTCTTCATCGGGTTGCTCGCGTTCACCCTGCTGCCCCTCGGGGCGCTGGCCATCTGGCACGACTCGTTCGCCGCGCTCATCGTCATCGGCTTCTTCCTGGGCTTCGCCGGCGCATCGTTCGCCATCGGCGTGCCCTTCGTCAACAAGTGGTACGCGCCCGAGCGCCAGGGCTGGGCGCTCGGCATCTACGGCATCGGCATGGGCGGCACGGTGCTGGGTGGCCTCACTGCGCCCCGCATCGCCAAGGCCACCAACCTCACGGTGCCGTTCATCGTGGCGATCGCCCTGATTGGCATCACGCTGGCGCTGTTCGTGCTGTTCGCGCGCAACTCGCCCACGTTCGAGCCGTCTAAGCAGAAGGGTTCGTTCCTGGCGCCACTCAAGGTGTTCAAGGAGCGCCCTGCCGCATGGGCGCCCACGCTCTACTACTTCCTGGTATTCGGCGGCTTCGTTGCCATGTTCGCCTTCCTGCCGGTGTTCCTGAGAGAGGTCCATCACCTCGACAAGCCCGACGCCGCCGCACGCGCCGCCGGGTTCGCTGCCGTTGCCGTAGTCGGGCGCCCGATCGGCGGTTGGCTCGCGGACAAGGTCGGCGCGGCCTGGGTGCTGCGCGTGGCCTTCGTGGCCATCGCCGTCCTGGCAGTGATCATCGGATTCACGTACGAGGAGATGGTCCCGCTCACGATCTGCTGCCTCACCACCGCCGGGTTCCTCGGGATGGGGACGGGCGCGGTGTTCAAGCTGGTGGCCCAGGACTTCCCCGACGTAGTGGGGGCCGTCACCGGTGTCGTCGGTGCGGCCGGCGGCCTGGGCGGCTTCTTCCCACTGCTCACCCTGGCGCTCATCAAGAGCTGGACCGGCTCGTACACGCCGGCCTTCATCCTGCTCGGCGCCTTGGCGGTCATCTGCTTGGTGGTGCTCACGCTGATGAGCCGCCGCCGCACGGTGGCCACCCCAGCGGTCGCATGAGCGGGGCGGGCCGTCCCAGGCCGTCGGGCATCGTCCTCGCGGGGGGTGCCGGGCGACGCATGGGGCGGCCCAAGGCCCCGATCTCGCTGGACGGCCGTCCCTTGGTGGTGATGGCCGCGGAAACGCTTCGTTCGCTTTGTGATTACGTAGTAGTGGTGTCGCGCACCGATGTCGCGCTCCCCGTGCTGCCCTCTGGCACCCACCTCGCCCACGACCTTCCGGGCCCCGATGCCCCGCTCACCGGTGTGGTCACCGGGCTCGCCGCCGTGCCCGATGGCGACGTGTTCGTGATCGCGTGCGACATGCCCTTCGCGGCGCCCGCGCTCAGGGCGCTGGCCACCGTGCCGCCGGGCATCGCGGCGGTTGCCGCCGCTGATGGCAGGCCCCAGCCGTTGTGTGCGCGCTATCCGCGCCGCCAGGCACTGCTCGTGGGCCGGGCGCTGCTGGACGCCGGCGAGGAGCGGGCCATGGCGCTGCCGCGGGCGATGGGCGCGCGGCAGGTCGAGGTCCCGGCGTCGGCGCTCGCCAACCTCAACACCCCGGATGACCTGCGCCGCGCGGCGCTGCGAATGGCAGGGTGCGCGGCATGAGCACCGCCATGACTCCCGAGGCTGCGGTCGTCCATCCGTCACGCGCCAAGATCATCGAGATCCTCGCCAAGGCGCCCGACGGCGCCACGGCCTTCGAGATCGCCGACCTCATGGGCCGCACCACAACGTGGTGCGCACGCACCTGTCAGTAGTCGCACGTGCGGGCCTGATGTGGGGTCGTGTCGTAGGAAGTGGTGTAACGAGCTGCCTGAGGGAGACCGGGGGCGCGCGACGAGACCGGTGCGCGTGCGTAGATGCTGCGCGCCGAGCGCTGTCGGAGCCGTCTGTGTCATGCGCCGGGTGGTGTGTCAGGCGCAACGACACGACGGCGGCGCCATGGCCGCACCATGACCACACGGGGATCAGCCAGGGGAGATCTTGAGGGATTCCCGGGGGCCGAGAAAATGGCTGTGAGCAGGAAGTCCCTCTCGAAACTCCTCGGGTAGGACTCGAACCTACAACCCTCCGGTTAACAGCCGGATGCTCTACCATTGAGCTACCGAGGAACGCGGCCGGGGATCCTAGACGATCACCGGGCCGTTGACGTTTTCTGGGGGCGGTGTGAAGCGATGGACATGGACGATCGGCCCCGTCTCGTCGATGCGTCCCGGCACCGGGATGTCGCTGCGTTCATACCCCCACCCGGCTGCGGCCATGGCGTCAACAAATGGGCGCGCATCGGGCCGGCGCGGGTCGGCGATGATGACCTGAGATTTCGGGCCCACCAGCCGGGGGATGAGGGCACCCAGGGAAGTGCCGTTTCTTCCCTCGTAAAGAATGTCGGCGCCCACCACGAGGTCCCAAGGCCCCCGGTTCATCAACTCGTCGGGCGGGCTGCGCCAGTCCACCACGATCGCCTCCATGTCGAGGCCCAGATGCGTGGCATTCCAGCGGCTGAACTCCACTGCCGCGGGATACCAGTCGGTGCTCATGGCGTGGGCCCCGCGCATCGCCGCCACCATGGCAGCGGTGCCGATCCCCCCACCAAGTTCAAGCACGGACATCCCTGCAAGGTCCATCCCGGCGAGCACCCCGCACAGCACGCGGCCCTACCGCCCTCAGACCAACGGCAGACCCGAGCGCTTTCACCAGACAATGGCGACTGAGTGGGCGTATGGGATGACATACGCAAGTGCCCGGGCCAGGGCCCGGGCACTGCCATACTGGATGAGCCACTACA
>JBAXJA010000028.1:0-19376 GCA_037138115.1 Thermoleophilia bacterium
CCGATGCGCAAGCCCTGGGTCACCCACGAGCTCTGCATGTGGATGATGTTGTCCAGATACAGGCGCGCCACCGCATTCATCATGAGGTAGTCGGCCGCGGTGGTGTTGAGGTGGTCGTCGCCCCGCGCCGAGCAGCCGCCCGACTGGTACGACCAGCACGCGAACGCCACAAACCCACCCGTCTCGTCCTGCAGCTCGCGCAGCACACGCAGGTGTTCGATGCGGTCGTCGATCGAGTCGACGGTGCCGAACATCATGGTGGCGCTCGACCCAATGCCCTTCAGGTGCGCCTCGCGCATCACGCCCAGCCACTCCGCTGTGGTGGTTTTGCGCGGCGCGATGACGTCGCGCACCGTGTCCACGAGAATCTCTGCGCCACCGCCGGGGATCGAATCGAGGCCGGCCGCGATGAGGCGCTCGAGCGTCTCATCGAGTGTGAGCTTTGAGTAGTGGGCGATGTGCAGCACCTCGCTGGGCGAGAGCGCGTGCAGGTGGATGGGGTACCGGCGCTTGATGTCGGTGAACAGATCCTCGTACCACTCAATGCGCAGGTTGGGGTGGTGCCCCCCCTGCAGCAGCAGCGCTGTGCCACCGAGGTCGAGCGTCTCCTCGATCTTCCGGAAGATGACCTGCTTGGGCAGCACGTACCCGCCGGGGTCTCGCGGGTGGCGGTAGAAGGCACAGAAATCGCAGTCGGTCACGCAGAAGTTGGTGTAGTTGACGTTGCGATCGATGACGAACGTGACCACGTCGGGATCGGTGACGCGATCCCGCGCACGCCGGGCCGCGGCGGCCACGGCCAGCACGTCGCGTGAGTTCATCAGCGCACGGGCACCCTCGTCGTCAAGGCGCTCGCCGGCGTCGATCCGCTCAATGATGTCGAGGTGATTGCTGAGGGTTGTGCTCATGCGGCAACTGCCGTGTCGGCGATGATCGGGACCTGCTCGAGCTCACCCGCGGCACGGGCCATCTCCAGGAACTTCGACAGACCCGCGCGCTCGGCTGGTCCAAACTCGTAGCGCAGCCTCCCGAGATACCCGTGGATGTACTCCTCGGGAAATGGGAAGCGCTGGGCTGCTGCGCGGGCGACCGCGTCGGGATCGCGCAAGTACGCAGCACGGGCGTCGTCGATGGCGCTGGCCAGACGGTCGATCTGGGGGCCCCGGGTGCGCATGGCATCGTCACGCGCGGCCCACACGGCGAACACCATCGGAAGCCCAGTGCGCTGCTGCCACAGTTCACCGAGATCGAACGAGTACGGGGCCAGGCCATCGCGATGGGCCTCAAGCGCCTCATCGGCGATGAGCAGCACGGCCTCGCCACTGGCGATCGCAGGGCCTGCGGGACCATCGAGCACGCGAAATGCCACGTCGGGGCCAAGCAGGATGCGCAGAAGGGTGACGCTGCTCGCGCTGTGGGGAGTGACCGCCACGCGAGTGATGTCGGCGAGTGCAACGGGCGAGAGCACGCGAATCGAATCGACGGCGCCCTCGCAGGCGATGGAACCGACAGGGATCAGGTGAAGGCGATCCGCGTTGCGGGCATACGCGATGCTCGACATGGCCGAGACGTGGAGGTCACCGGCCAGGACCGCGGCGTTGAGTGCTGCCGGAAGTCCATCGGTGAAGGTGACGCCGGGCAGGCCGGCTTCCTCAAGGTGGTGGTACACGGGGTACATATTGAGTGCGCTGATGCGCCCCACGCGCAGGTCGCTCATGCCGCCACCGCCCGGGCACCGACGGCCTCGGCCAGATGCTGGAGATCGGTGTCGTCGCCTGCGGGGATCACCCATTCGCCCGCCCCGAATGCGAGCGCCACCTGGCACGCAGGGGCCCCGAGGGTTTCCCAGTCGGGGCGGATGGCGACCGATGCCGGCAGCACGCGCCGGGCCACGGCCGTCACGAGCAGGTCTTCCACTCCCCACGATCCGGGCCGCCCGGGCTCGTCAGCGCCCGGCACCAGTTGCACGGCCCGCACCGCGGTGCAGTCGGCCGCGATCTCGATGAGCCGGTCGGCGATCTGGGCGTGTGTTGTGCCCGCGCCGTAGCGGACGGACGCAACTCCCCTGGGATCGGCAGGACCGCGCATCCATGTCACCTGCCGGGGCGGAGCGATGCCCTGCGCCGCGGCGAACGGGTCACGGGCGTCCAGCATCGCGATGATCTGCTCGCGCGTCATGCGAACCGGTCCACAACGCCGGCGGCGATGGTGCGCAGCGCAGCCACGTCGGCGTCGCCGATATCCCCGTCGAGCGACGCCACCGCGGCGGCAACCTCTTCGATTGCGCGCTCGCGTGCGGCCACGGTGCCGGGGTGCACCGCAAGGAGGTCGCACAAGGAATCAACGGGCACGTCGCCACGCGATGCCCGTTCGATCTCGCTGGCAAGCCCGGCCTCGCTGGCAATCGCCAGGATGATGGGCAGCGTGACGGTGCCGCTCAGGATGTCGGTACCCCGCCGCTTGCCGGTCTCGGCCGGCGACCCGGCGATGTCGAGGATGTCGTCAAAGATCTGGAACGCCACGCCCACGTGCTCGCCGAATGCGGCGAGGCGGGCCTGTGCCTCGTCGCCGGCACCCGAGAGCACCGCCCCGAGACGGCAGGCCACCGAGAACAGCGCGCCGGTCTTACGCCGGCACCGGGCGATGTATGCGTCAACGGGCAGGGCAAGGTCGTTCGCCGCCCGCTGCTGGTCCATCTCCCCCAGTGCGAGGTTGAGTGCGGCGTCGGCCAGGGCGCTCACGGCAAGCGGTGAGCCCACGTGGGTCAGCTCGGCAAATGCGCGCGCAAAGAGGAAGTCACCCACCTGGATTGCGACGTCAGCGCCCTGTGCGCGGGCGACCGTGGGCCGGCCACGTCGGGTGGTGGCCCCGTCGATGAGGTCGTCGTGCA
Source organism: Thermoleophilia bacterium (assembly GCA_037138115.1). Taxonomy (GTDB): domain Bacteria; phylum Actinomycetota; class Thermoleophilia; order Miltoncostaeales; family Miltoncostaeaceae; genus SYFI01. Next base: position 2,891 of record JBAXJA010000028.1, read on the forward strand.
CGAGAGTGGCCATGTGCACCAGTTCCACCGCCGCAGCGGCCGATACCAACGCGGCGCGGTCGTCACCGCGGCGCGACGACGCGCAGAACAGCAGCATCGGCCGCACCCGCTTGCCGCCCGCGGCCAGGGTGTCGCCCGCCGGGCCGCTCACTGCGCCGGCGTGGCCGCCGGCGACGGCCGCCAGCACCTCTTCGCACTGCGCCATCCAGGGACGCAGGGCATCGATGAACGCAGTTGGCGCGGGCGCGGTGGTCATGGGCGCACCGTCCCGTGGTGCAGCGTTGCCATGCCGCCGGCGAACTCACGCCAACGGATGCCGTCGATTCCGCACTCCCACATGAGCGCCGCGACATCCGCGGGCGGAGGCATGTGCCCCACCGACTCCGCCAGGCGGGCGAAGGCCTCGGGGTCGCCGCCAAGCAGCCGGACCACGGCGGGCATGGCGACGGCAAGCGCCCGGGCGTGCAGGCTGCGCAGGTGCCTGGGCGGGGTGATTTCGAGGATGACAATACGAGCCCCGGGGCGGGCAACGCGCACCATTTCCCGTATGCCGACGGAGGGATCGTCGAGGCTGCGCAGGCCACCAGAGGCCGTGACCGCATCGAAGCGGTCGTCCTCATACGGCAGCTGGGTGACGTCGGCCACCTCGAAGCGGCACCGGCGATGTGTGGCGGCGGCCTTGAGGCGCGCGCGGTCGATCATGGCCGGCGAGTAGTCCACGCCCGTCACCTGCCCCAGCGACGTGACCCGGTCGGCCAGCATCAGCGCCAGGTCCCCGGTGCCGGTGAAGGCATCCAGCACGTGCGCGCCCGCGGCCACATCGGCCACCTCGGCAGCAGCGCGACGCCAGCCGTCTCCCAATCCCAGTGTCATCACGCTGCTCACCAGGTCGTACCGGGGAGCGATGATGTCGAACGCGGCGCGATCGTCGACTGCGCTGTGCGGCACATGCGCGGTGCTCATGCCTCCACCCGTCCGGCCTCGCCCCAGCGGGGGAAGAGCGCGTGGTCGATGCGCAGCACGTCAAGGGCCTTGCCCACCACGAAGTCGATCATGTCGTCCACCGACTGCGGCTGGGTATAGAGCGCAGGTGAGGCCGGCAGCACCACGGCCCCGGCCTCGGTGACGGCCACCATGTTGCGCAGTTGGATGAGTGATGCCGGGGTCTCGCGGGGCACCAGCACCAGCTGGCCGCGCTCCTTCAGCATCACCTCGGCAACCCGGTGGATGAGGTTGTCGCCGGTGCCGTGGGCAATTCTGCCGAGCGATGAGGTTGAGCACGGCATCACGAGTGCCACCCGTGCACCGGATGAACCCGATGCGAATGAGCAGGCGATGTCGTCGGGCGCGAGCACGTCCACGGACCCGGCGGGGTCGCAGTGGTCCGCGAGAAAGCGATCCATCACATGGTCGCGCGAGGTGGGACGCGGACCCTCACCGAGGATCTCGTGGCTGATCACCTGGCATCCGGCATCCGACACGCACAGGCCCACATGGTGCCCTGCCGCAGTGAGCGCGAGGAGGGTCCGGCCGCCATAGGCGGCACCGCTCGCACCGGTGATTCCGAGGAACACACGCATCGGGGTGATCGTAGGCCACGGGGGGTGAAAACGAGCCGGGGTCCCGTACTGCGGGACCCCGGAACACGACCACATCCCCCGTTGAGGGGCCTACTTGTACGTGGTACCCAGCCCATTGAGGAATGTCGCGAGGTTGTTCAGGTCGTCAGGCGGAAGCGATGCGAACGAGGGCATGGGAGCGATGGGGGCCTTCAGCCACTGGACCATCTTCGCGTTATCCCATCCCTTTGATCCCTCGTTGGTGAGATCCGGACCTGGTCCGGGCGCACCAACCCCCTTGACCATGTGGCAACTGGTACAGCCATTGGCCAGGAATAACACCTCGCCCTTGGTCGCATTGGCATCCAGTCCGGTAAGCGGAATGGTTGCGCCCTTCGCAACGCCCTCGGGCGTGGTTGCGCCGATGAAGGTGAGGTAGCACAGGCCGGTGGTCACCAGTACCGCGGTGCCCAGTGCGAACGGACGCTTCCAGATGCGGCGCTCGGGACCTCGGTCGATGAACGGCCAGATCACCAGCAGGATGATCAGGATGTTCGGCACCATGAACGTGGCCATGATCACCGGGGTGAGCGAGTTCTGGTTCTTGAAGATCTTCAGCAGCTCGAATGCGAAGTAGAAGTACCACTCCGGACGCGGGATGAAGTCGGTGGTCGCCGGGTTCACCGGCTCGCCCACCTGTACCCGCACCGTGATCGCGAGCACGATGACCGCCAGAATGGCGAGCCCCGCGATGATGGTGTCCTTGTAGATCGCATACGGGAAGAACGGCTTGCCGTTCTTCTTCGACGCCGCGTAGTCCTTGTCGTACGCGACCTTGTCGGCCTTCTTCATCGGGAGACCTCCTGGCCGTCGGCAACGACTGCGGGCGGGAACGACACGCTGCCCTTCAGTCCGGCGTCACGATTGCGCGCCGCCTTGCGACGGGCATCCTCTTCGTCACGCTGCACGCGCAGGGCACGCTTGGCCCATGGCGGCTCAGAGATGCCGAGGCGGATGATGAAGTAGAGGTGCAGACCGATGAAGGTCGCGATCCCACCTGGAATTAACAACATATGGATCGAATAGAAGCGCGACAACGTATCTGGCCCGAATTCGGGGCCGGCGCGGAGGATGTCTCCGATGTACGGCCCCAGGATGGGCGCGCTCGCGAAGATGTTGACGGCCACCACGGTGGCCCAGTAGGCCTTCTGGTCCCACACCAGCAGATAGCCGGTGAGGCCCATCATCATCGTCATCATCAGGAGCATGGCGCCGGTGACCCACGTGAGTTCACGCGGGTACTTGTAGGCGCCCCAGATGAACACACGTCCCATGTGCAGGAACACGATGACGATCATCGCCGAGGCGCCCCACTTGTGCATGCCCCGGACCATCCAGCCCCACGTCACCTCGTTGGTGATGTGGGCGATGCTGCCGAATGCCGTGTTGGGATCCGGCTTGTAATACATCGCCAGAATGATCCCGGTGATGGCCTGCATGCCGAAGAGGGCCATTGCGGTGAAGCCGAGGGTCTGGAACCAGCTCGTACCGGCCGGGATGTTGCGGAACATCAGCCAACGGCCGCTGTTCTTCACGCCTGACCGCTCGTCGACGTAGTCGGCGACCTGGCCCCCAGCCTTCTCGACCGGATTCTTCGGCCCGATGTCCTTTGTGGTCATCGCGCGCTCCTAGACGAACGGGTAGAGGTTGGAGAGGGTGCCGGTAACGGGCTCGCCGGGCGAGTGCAGCGGGAAGGGCTCCTGCTCGGCAGAAATTGAGTAGGCCTTGCCCACCAGCATCCGCACCTTCGGGTTGGACGACGTGGCAATGGCCTGCTGCAGGCTGAGGCGGTCCTTGCCACTTGCGACGTCCGCGGCCGAGTACTGCTGCGACTGATCGACGATCTTCACGTCGAGGCGGTCGAGCGGACGGGGTGGCGGGCCACCAATAACGAGGCCGCGCGAGTCGTAGGCACCGCCGTGACACGGGCAGATAAAGCCCTGCGAACCGGCTGCGTAGGCCACCGGGCAACCCAGGTGGGCGCAGCGGTTCCAGATGGCCAACGCGTCCATATCGGCGGCCGTGAGGCCCGCGGCCCATGCCTTGAAGCGCGCGTTGAATGCGGCAGTGGACTCATCGGGGCCGGGAATAGGCTTGGCCGAGGGGTCCACCAGACCGAACATGAGGTAGATGCGCCGGTCGGCCTCGGGGTTGGTCCCCGCAACGGCCAGCGAGGTGACCTCGCCGATCTTCGTGGAGGGGGTCGCGTTGGCGTACGGCGGCGCGTTCTTGAGGAAGTCGCTTGCCGGGCCGATGTCAACCCAGCGCCACTGCTCGCTCTTCAGCGGGTTGGCAACCGCGAATCCGACGACCGGCACCAAGATGGCGGCGGTGAGGATTCCCCCGCCGGCGATTGCCACGGTGGCAAGGAAGCGGGTACGCGTGATGTACCCCGGGTCGTCCGAATGATCGGCTTCCGGGGTGAAGTCGGTTGCACGTGGGCCCTCGTAGGGTCCCGCCTGCGTTCCGGGCGCGCCGCTGTCCGGATCGTCCTCAGCCACTCCGACCTCCGTAGACGTTCACTGGATTAATGACACTAGCGGGGCGAAGTCAAACCGATTGCGTCCGCACGCGCAATGGGCTGATGTGGGGCCGGTTGTCCCCGTTGCACCGGGACTCACCGGTACTTCTCGGCTCCTGGGAGATGGATTCCGAGGTCTGCCCAGCGGGCATCCACTCGCTGCCGTACATCGTCGCTCATTCGGATTTCGTCTGGCCAGGGGCGTACGAGGCCCTCTCCTTCCCACTTTGCCGTGGCATCGAACCCCACCTTGGCGCCGTAGGCGGCGTATGGGGCGGCGTGGTCAAGGGCGTCCACCGGGCCATCCATCACCAGCATGTCGCGCCCGGCGTCCACGTTTGAGAAGGCCCGGAATGCAACCTGCGACACATCCCGCACGTCCACGTCGTGATCCACAACCACCACGCAGCGGGTGAGCGACAGCAGGCCGAGGCCCCACACGGCATTGATGAGCTTCTTCGCATGGCCCGGGTAGCGCTTCTTCACGCTCACGATGGCGCAGTTGTGAAATACGCCCTCAAGCGGCAGGTTCATGTCCACCAGGTCGGGCACGGTCATCTTGATGAGGGGCAGGAAAAGGCGCTCGGTGGCCTTGCCCAGCCAGAAGTCCTCCATGGGCGGCATTCCCACGATGGTGGTGCTGTAGATGGCGTCACGACGCATGGTGAGGCCCGTTACGTGGAATCGTGGGTACTGATCAACCGGCGTGTAGAAGCCGGTGTGGTCGCCGAAGGGGCCCTCGTCGCCCAGGTCGGTGGCATCCACGTAGCCCTCGATCACGATCTCGGCGTGCGCGGGCACCTCGATGTCCTGAGTGACCGCCTTCACCATCTCCACCTGCTTGCCGCGCAGGAAGCCCGCGAACATCATCTCGTCGAGCGCGGGGGGCAGGGGCGCGGTGGCGCTGTAGGTCACCGCCGGGTCGGTGCCCACCACCACCGCAACGGGCACGCGGCCCTCGCTGTCGAGCAGGTGCTGGCGGCCGTCCTTGTGAATTTGCCAGTGCATCATGCAGGTGCGCTTGTCGACCTTCTGCACGCGGTACATGCCGCAGTTGCGTGACCCGGTGACCGGGTCGTTGCTGAACACCAGGGGCAGCGTGATGAACGGTCCGCCGTCCCCGGGCCAGCAGTGCAGGATGGGGATGAGGTCCAGGTCCACATCGTCGCCGGTGAGCACCACCTCCTGGCACGGGCCGTTCTTGACGGTCTTGGTGCCGAGCGAGGCCAGCTCCCGGAGCTTGCCGAGTGCCTTGACCTTCTCCATCACGCCCTGGGGCGGCTGCATTTCGGCGATCTCGGAGATACGCGATGCGATCTGGTCGAGGTCGGTGCCGCCAAGGCCGGCGGCCATGCGCCGCTCGCTGCCGAACTGGTTGATGAGCACGGGCATCTTGGAGCCCGTGACGTTGGTGAAGAGCACCGCGGGTCCACCGGCCTTCATCACCCTGTCGGCGATCTCGGTGATCTCAAGGTGGGGGTCCACCTCGGTGTGCACCTCCACCAACTCGCCCATGTCGCGGATGACCTGCATCCATTCGCGCAGGTCCTTCATCGGGCCAGCGCCTCGGCCAGCGCGGGTGCGGGGTCCAGCCCGCTGGCGATCGCCACGATCGGCGCTGACAGTCCTTCGCGGAGCGCCGCACGTGCCATGCGTACGGCGTCGGGGGTGGCAATCGCGTCACCGGCCACCGCGGCGGCGGTCGCGCGCCACAGCGGCAGAAGATCGTCGTCGCGCCCGGCCGCGACGGCTGCGGCCGAGAGTGCGACCAGGTCGGCCAGGGCCTCCACCACCGACAGGTCGCCGGTTGCGGCTACGCGCACCAGACCCTGCGCATAGCAGTAGTCGCCGGCAAGCACGGCTGCGCCCATCTCCACCTGCGACACGTAACGCGGTGCGCCGTGATGCAGAAGAAAACCCTCGAGGATGAGTTCCAGGCCCAGGGCGTGTTCGCGCGCCAGCGGTGGGCAGACCAGCGGCACCAGCACCTCATCGGCGTCAATCGTACGACCGGCCAGCGCGGGCTGCTCTGCCAGCACGGCTGCCACCGAATCGGCAGCGAGGGTGCTCATGCAATGCCCTCAAGCGCGCGCGCGAATGCCTGCTCGGTTGCGCGGAACTCGTCGTCGCCATGGATGGTGCTCGTAAACCACGCCTCAAACTGCGACGGCGGTGGATACACGCCGTTGGCCAACAGGCCGCGTGCCAGCCGGCCGTAGGCGTCGGTGTCGCAGGCGGTGGCCTCGGCGTAGTTGGTGACCGGGGAATCGGTGAAGAACGGCGTGAGCATCGATCCGACGCGCTGAACCGTCACCGGGGCGCCACTGTCGCGGATGATCGCTTCGAGCCGTGCGCCGTTCTCCTCCAGCCGCTCGTACGTGCCCTCGGCGGCAAGGCGGCAGATGACGGCCAGCCCCGCGGTGGTGGCCAGTGGATTGCCCGACAGCGTTCCGGCCTGGTAGCAGGGGCCCTCTGGCGCCAGTTCGCGCATCACATCGGCCCGCCCACCGAACGCACCGACGGGCAGGCCGCCACCGATGATCTTGCCCATGCATGTGAGGTCGGCCTTCACGCCAAAGCGCTCCTGTGCACCACCACGTGCCACCCGGAATCCGGTGATGACCTCGTCGAGAATGAGCAGTGCGCCGGTACGGTCGCAGGCGGCGCGAAGTCCCTCGAGATAGCCCGGCGCGGGAGGCACAACGCCCATGTTGCCGGCGACCGGCTCCACGATGATCGCCGCGGCACCCTGGAGCGCGATCTCGGCTGCCGCAAGGTCGTTGTAGGGCACCAGGCGGGTGGCGGCGGTGGCTCCCGCCGTGACGCCTGGGCTGGTGGGCACTCCCAGCGTGGTGGCCCCACTGCCCGCCTGCGCGAGCAGGCCGTCAATGGCACCGTGGTAGCCGCCCTCGGTCTTGACGATCACCTCGCGCCCCGTGGCGGCGCGCGCCAGACGCACCGCACCCATCACGGCCTCGCTGCCGCTGGAGGTCATACGAAGGCGCTCGATGGACGGCATGGCGTCGCGTACGGCCTCGGCGAACACGATCTCACGCTCGGTGGGAGCGCCGTAGGAGGTGCCGCGGGCGAGGGCGTCACGCAAGTCGTCGATCACCACTGGCGGTGCGTGGCCGAGAATGGCCGGGCCCCACGAGGCCAGATAATCAACGTAGTCATTGCCGTCCACGTCGAACACGCGGGTGCCCTCGGCACGGTCGATGAAGATGGGGTCACGCCCGATGCCCCGCATTGCACGCACGGGTGAGTTGACCCCGCCCACCAGCGACTGCTTCGCACGCGCGAACAGCTCCTGGCTTCGCGTATCGGTGGGGGCCGTCGCCATGGGGTCAGGCCGTCGGCAGGGGCGCGCCGGCGATGGCGATGTCCTCCCACGCCCTGTACTCGGGTGAGTAGTACTTGAGCCGCACCTTCTTGAATTCGAAGGTGGAGTAGAGGACGGCGTAGTCGTCGTCGGCGAGGCCGGCCTCCGCCGCGAGCGCCGCGATGGTCTCCTCGCAGGCGTCCTTCGACTTCGCGTGCACCATGGTGAAGAGGCTGTAGGGCCAGTCGTCGTAGGTGGGGCGCTTGTAGCAGTGGCTCACCGCCTTGAAGGTGGCCATGCGGGTGCCGAAGTCGTCGACGCTGTCGGCGGGCACCTTCCATACGGCCATGCCGTTGGCGCCGAATCCCGCCTTGCGGTGGTTCAACACGGCGGCGAAGCGACGCATGATGGTGCGGTTCTGCATCTCCTGCGCCTTGGCGATGAGGTCGTCGGGGTCGATACCGGCGGCATCAGCCCAGGCGTCGAACGGCGCCGGTACGAGCGGGAGGTCCTCCTGCAGGATGAGGATGGCCGCGCGGTCCTCGTCGGTGGGCGGCTTGCCATCGCCGCGCTGCGGTGCGGGCACCGGCTCAATACGGGCGACGTTGCCGCTGTCGCCGGTCATGTCCAGTTGCACGTTGATCTTGTACAGCGTGATTGTGGGGAGGATGCGCATCGAAGTGGCACCGGTCTCGCGCGCCAGGATGTCGAGGGTCTCCTCGAGCGACAGCCGCGACCCGGGCTCAAGCGCGAGGGTGAACCACATGTTGAAGTTGTGGGTGCGGCGGTAGTTGTGGCTCACGCCGGGGTGGCCATTCACCACGGCAGCGGCATCAAACAGCAGGTCGTCGGGGTATGACGCCGCGACCAGCGTGCTCTCGTAGCCCAGTGCCCGGGTGTCGAAGATGGCGGAGACCTGCCGGATGATCCCGGCATCCTTCAGTACCTGCATGCGGGCAAGCACCTCGCCCTCGCCGATACCCACGGTGTCGGCGATCTTGAGGAACGGGCGTCGTACCAAGGCGATGCCGGCCTGCAGCGCATTGAGCAGCCGCTGGTCCACCTCGTCGGGCTTGTGGCGCGTGGGCTTGGCTTCGGTGGTGCTCACGATGCGTCCTCTTTCATCCACTTGGCCGCGTCGATTGCGGCATACGTGATGACGATGTCGGCCCCGGCCCGCACGATCGCGGTGAGGGTCTCCATCATCGCCTGGCGTTCATCCAGCCATCCGCGCTCGGCGGCGGCCTTGATCATCGAGTACTCACCACTCACGTGGTAGGCCGCCACGGGCAGGTCGGTGGCGCCCCGCACCGCGTGGATGACGTCGAGGTAGGTGGCGGCGGGCTTCACCATCACCATGTCCGCGCCCTCGGCCAGGTCGGCCCGCACTTCGCGAAGGGCCTCGCGGATGTTGGGCGGATCCATCTGGTATCCGCGGCGGTCACCATGCCCGGGGGCCGATCCAGCGGCCTCACGGAAGGGCCCGTAAAAGGCTGATGCGTACTTGGCCGAGTACGACATGATCGCCGTGGTCTCGTGGCCCGATGAATCGAGTGCACTGCGGATGGCTCCCACCCGTCCATCCATCATGTCGCTTGGGGCCACCACGTCTGCACCGGCACGCGCGTGGCTCACCGCGGTGCGCGCGATCACGTCGAGCGAGGGGTCGTTGTCCACCTCACCATCGGGGCCCAGCAGGCCGCAATGCCCATGGTCGGTGTAGGCGCACAGGCACACGTCGGTGATGACCACCAGGTCGGGCACCCCGGCCTTGAGTGCACGCACGGCCTGCTGCACCACGCCGTCGTCGGCGTGGGCGGAGGTGGCCACGGCATCCTTCTGGTCGGTGACGCCAAACAGCAGCACGCCACCCACGCCGGCCTCGTAGGCGGCGCGGGCCTCCTCCACCATCAGGTCGGACGAGAGCCGGGCGATTCCCGGCAGCGCGTCAACCGGCTGGCGGATTCCCTCACCGGCGACGGCGAACATGGGCAGTACCAGCTGCGATGGGCGCACCACCACCTCGCGCACCAGGCGCCGGATGGCATCGGTGCGGCGCAGCCGGCGGTGCCGGACAACGGGGAACGCGCCTGTCGCGGCGGCGGTCTCGGTGCTTTCAGATCCCACGACTCGCGAGTGTATCGTCGGTTCCGTGACTGACGGAGGGGGTCGGAGCGGGTTCGGGGCGATGGGGTCAGGTGACCCCGCCCTCGATGCGGCGGGCATATCGCCCGCCCACATGATCGCCGGCTACCACGCGGGCCTCTTCCCGATGGACTCCGACGACGACATTGGGCCGGTTGGCTGGTACTTCACCGACCCCCGTGCGGTCATCGTCACGGCCGATGCCCGTATTCCGCGCACGGTGGCCCGCATGCTGCGCCGCCGCGCCTATGACGTGCGTGTGGATACCGCCTTCGGCGAGGTGGTCCGGGCCTGCTCGGGCGATCGCGATGGCGTGTGGCTCACCCCGCGGCTCATCGGTGGATATGAGGCCCTGCACGATCTCGGCATTGCGCACAGCATCGAGGCATGGGACGGCGACGTGCTCGCCGGGGGACTGTTCGGCGTGGCAATTGATGGTCTGATGACCGCAGAGAGCATGTTCCACCGGCTGCCCGATGGTGGCAACGCGGCAATCGCAGGGCTCATCGGGATCGCACGCCTCAATGGGTTCACACTTATCGACGTGCAGATGGAGTCGCCCCACGTGATGCGCTTTGGCGCCACGCTGATCAGCGCCGATGCCTACACGGAGTTACTGGCGGAGGTGCTCCGGCACTAGGTGTGCATGCGTCGGGCCAGCACGAAGCGGGCGATCACGCCGTAGGCGATGGCGATGAGCGCGAGCAGGCCGATACCTGACCACAGTGACGTGGTCACCTCGGGATCCACGAGCACCTGCTGGAACACCCGGGCTGCGGGACCGAATCCCGCCACCGCACTTGCCCAGTAGGCCACATCGCTGCCAGGGATGAGCGCCACGACGGCCAGCGGCAGCGAGATCATGAGACCGGCCAGCAGGGCCGTGCGGGTCTCGCGGGCGAGGGCACCGATGAGAAGTCCGAAGGCCCCGAATGCAAGGCCTGCGACAAGCAGTGCGATGACCCAGATGCCCCATCGTCCAACCGTGACCGACGTCGTCACGGCGACGACGCCCAGCAGCACCATGCCCACCACCAGCGCGGCTGCGGCCGAGACGACGGCCTTCTGGGCGATGATGGACCCTGGGCTCACAAGCCCCCGGCCAAGGCGCGAGAGCACGCCATCTTCACGCTCGGCCGAGAGCAGCGCTGCCGACAGCAGCACCCCCACCAGACCCAGGCCCACCACGAGCGCTCCGGCGATACCCAGCGCGGAGAGGGGCTCACGACCCGGCGCGCCAGCCTTCACGTCGAGCCGGATCGGGCTTGCGATGGCCTTGGCCGCAGGCTTGGCCAGATCGAGGTTGTCGCCGACGCCCGTGATGAAAGCGAGCAGGGAGGCGGCCTTCGCAGCCTCTTCCGGCTTGCCCGCCGCCCGGAGCGCGGCCTGCATGCCCCTGATGGTCTGTTCGCTGCTGCGCAGCCCCATGAGGGAGCCAGCCCTCCCGAACAGCGCCACGTTGCCACCGTTCTGGATGAGGTCAACCAGATGGAGCACCTGCCCCACATAGGCTCCGGCCAGCGCCTCGTTGAGACGGAACACCATGGCTTCCAGCCGCCGCTCGATGGCCTGCGCCTCGATGGGCGAGCGCGGGTTGGTCTGCAGGGTGATCACGGGCGAACGGATACCGGTCTGGAGGTCGCTCACGAAGCCCTCGGGAATGGTGAGTACCGCGCTCACCTTGCCGTCATCCAGCGCCTGAGTGGCCTGTTGCGCGTCAACCCGAACGAGGTTGACGGCCTCGCCCAGCCGGCTGGCGTAGTCATCCACCGACAGTCGCTCGTCGCCCACCTGCACGGTACGGCCCGACTGCGCATCGAGGTTGACGAAGGCCACCGACGGCTTGGTGTCGCCACCCGAGAGTGCGATGGCCAGCAGCACGGCGATGACGATGGGGTAGCCGATGAGGATGGCCAGGAGGCCCCGACTGCGCCCGAGCACCCGCAGGTCCTTGATGAACAGCAGCCGTCCGGCGCGCAGAATGCTCATTGGTCGTCGCCCACCAGTGCCATGAAGGCGGTCTCGCCCGCCGCCGGGCCGGACGGATCGGTGCCCGCCGCGCGGATGAGGTCGTCGAGCGTGCCGTCCATGCGCAGTTGCCCGGCCACGAGGGTGACGATTCGATCGGCCGACCGCGACGCCTCGTCAATCGACTGGGTGGAGAACACCAGCGCCATATCCCCATCGGCCACCAACTCGGTCAGCCAGCTCCACAGCCGATGGCGTTGGTCGGGGCTGAGAGTTCCGGTGGGCTCATCGAGAAGCAGCAGCACCGGCTGGCCCGCGAGCGCTATCGCCAGGTTGAGGCGTTGCAGCGTGCCGGTTGACAGGGCCGACGCCGGGCGATCGGCCACCTTCCCAAGATCTGCGCGCTCGATGAGCCCGTCGGCCACCGCACGTGGATCTGCGGTGCCCTCGAGGCCCGCGAACAGCGTGAGATTCTCGCGCGCCGTGAGGCGAGGGTAGAGCGCCGGTCGCTGCGGCACCCATCCCACCGCCAGCGCCGTGCCACCAGCCCATTCGATGGTGCCTGCACTTGCGACGCCGACTCCGGCGAGAATCGACAGCAGCGTGGTCTTGCCCGCCCCATTGGGGCCGATGAGGGCAATGCGCTCCCCCCGCGAGATGGCGAGGTCAACCGGCGCCAGCGCTTCAAACGATCCATAGCGCCGCGCGATGCCGCGCGCGGTGAGGAGTGCGTCGCCCCTCATGCGGCGATGGTCAGTCGGCGCCGCTTGGCCGCGGCGCCTCGGGGATTCGCGTGGGCACATCAAGGGTATCCCCGGGATTCGGGTCGGGGGACGGCCGCCGTGGTGGTGGGGCGAAGCCCGATGCGGTGGGTTGATCGTCGGCGAGCGGCGCGCTGCCAAGCCCCGCCAATTGCGGCATGCCGAACCAGCCCATTCGCCTGCTGGCGTAGATGGCGGTCTCCTTGAGCAGCACCACCACGGGAATGGCGAGGATGATCCCGGCAAATCCGTAGAGCTCTTCGCCGATGAGGATGCCGAAGATCACCACCAGCGGGTGCACTCCCACGGCGTCGCCCATCACCTGGGGCACCACCACGTGGCCCTCAAACTGGTGGATGGCCAGAAACGCCAGAATGACCCACAGCGCGGTGATTGGCGAGGTGAACAGCGCCAGCAGCACCGGCGGGACCGCACCGAAAATGGGCCCGATATACGGGATGAACTCCATCACGAACACCCAGGCCGCGAACAGGGCGGCATATGTGGCCCCCTGGGGGAACACCCCCGTGACGCCGAAGATCCACAGCACCAGCCCCGCACTCACACCGATGATGAGGCACACAAGGGTCTGGGCCTTGATGTATTGCCCCAGCGTGCGTTCGGTGCGGCGCAGGAACTGGGCGGCTGATGGGCCACCGATCTGCTGCGCGAAGCGGGCGATGCGCGGGGCATCCAGCAGCATGTAGACGGCGGCCACCAGGATGATGATGACGACCACCAGCACGCTGAGCGCGCTGAGTGAATACGACACGGCATTGCCCGAGATGCCACCGGCCCACGATCTGATGGCCTGAAGCGCCGCATCGGCCTTCTGCTGCACATCTACGTGGAGGCCGTTACGTTCGAAGAATGCCTGCAGGTTCTGCACCTGCCGCTGGGCCTGATCGGTGTACAGCGGCAGGTTGCCGCGGATCGCCTGTATCTGGTTCTGAATGGGGGGGATGAGCAGCACGACAGCGGCTGCCACCGCCCCGATGAACGAGAGGAACACCGTTGCCACGGCAAGGCCGCGCGGCACGTGCATGCGCCTGAGGAACCGCACGAGGGGGTTCAGCAAAAGGGCAATGACGAGCGATACCAGGAACACAAAGATGACGCGTCCGAGGGTCTGTCCCGCGATCCAGAGGATCACGACGATGCCCGCCGTGGCGGCAATCAGCGCCCACGCCGGCGTGCTGGCTTGTCGGCCGGTCATGGGGTCCATGGTATCGCCCCCAACCCAGCCAGCCCGCCATTCGGTCCGGCTGGTCTAGCCTTGTCACGTCCATGCCGAATCTCACTCGCGATGAGCTGAAGTGGCGACGCGACGAGCGCCGGCAGGCCGACCGCCACCGGAGCAATCGTGCGCTCAGTACCGTGGTCGCCCCGGCCCTGCTGGCCGTGGCGGTGATCGTGGCCGTCGTATTGGCTGCCACCTGGGGTGGCACCACGGCCGATACCCCCGTGGGCCCCGTGGCCTCGCCCGTTCCCGCCGCCGCTGGTGCCACCGCTCCGCAGCGTGTGGTGATGGGCCGATCCGGACGCCTTGAGGTGGTGCTGCCCGTGGCCGAGAAGCAGGTGACCGCCGTGTACTTCCATGGGGTGACCGACCCGGGCGCCATCGCCATTACCCCGGCGAGCGGGGTGACCCAGAAGGTGACCGCGGAGGATGGGGCGTCGGGCACCCTGACGTCCGCGGTTGATGTTGGTGCCGCCGCGGGATCGGTGGTCTACAGCCCGGTGGACGGGGTGGTCACGGCGGTCAGTCCGTACCGCGTGTTCGGCCGCCCAGAGGGACTGGCGATCGTCCTCACGCCCTCCGGCATGCCCGACGTCGCCGTGAGCATCACCCACGTGGAGCCGGCGCCCGATGGTGTCGTCCTTCAGGTGGGGAGCGCCGTCGGGGCCGGTCGTACTGTCATCGGGCGCGTACGTGACATGTCGCGGGTCGAGACCCCCGCCATCGCCAATTACACCAACGACTCCGGGAACCACATTGCCATCGAGCTGCTGCGTCAGACCACCGGGCCAGGTGCCTGAGTGAGCGATCCCGCCGTGTTCCGTGCGGTCATGATCGGCGATGTATTTGGTGCCCCGGGCATGCGCGCCGTCGAGCTGGTCCTTCCGCGCCTGCGCGAGGAGCATTCGCCGAACATCGTCGTGGTCAATGCCGAGAATGCCGCCGCCGGATCGGGCACCACGCCCAAGCAGGCGAAGGCGCTCTTCGAGGCCGGCGCTGATGTACTGACCGGGGGGAATCACACGCTCCGCCGAACCGAGTACGTGGCCACGCTGGAGGAGGACCCACGCGTGCTGCGACCGGCCAACCTGGTGGCGCGCGGCGCGGGTTCGGGCACCGTGGTGGTGGATGCCCGAGGGGGCTTCCGGGTGGGTGTGCTCAACCTCATCGGGTCGGTATTCATCGAAGCAGCCCAAAGTCCCTTCGCGGTGGTTGACGATCTGATCGATCGCATGCGCCGCGAGACCCATCTGGTGATCGTCGATATGCATGCCGAGGCCACCAGCGAGAAGCGCGCAATCGCCCATCATCTGGATGGTCGCGCCACTGTGGTGTTCGGCACGCACACCCACGTGCCCACTGCCGACGAGCGAATCCTGGCCGGGGGTACCGCGTACATCAGCGACATCGGCATGACTGGTCCGCACGACTCGATCATCGGGGTCAAGCCCGAGCCGGTCCTGCGCAGGTTCCTCACCGGGCTGCCGGCGCGCTTTGAGCCTGCCACCGGTGACGTGCGCGTTCAGGGGATCGTGGTGGATGCCGGCGCAGATGGCCGCGCCACGCGCATCGAGCGGTTCGACATCCCCGTCGACGTCTCGGCGAATTAGCCCCGCGACTCGATGGGCACGAGGTCATCTGTGGGCGCGGGTGGATTCTCGAGGCGCTGAAGCCATGGGATGCGCCGCACGCCCAGTAGCAGCGCGATGCCCACCACGACCACGGCCACGATGAGGCCCCACTGCGATGCGGTGGGGATCTCGACCTCGAAGAACGTGGTGAGAATCGGGATGTAAAGGCCGACCGACAGCAGCACCACGAACCCGGCGACCATTCCCCACACCCATGTGCGCACCTTGCGCCGCTCAACCCCCCGCTCCAATTCGATAACCACGGCGAGCCCCAGAAATGTGGCGGCGAGGATCGCGGCGGTGCGGGCTTCGGAGATGGTGCCGTCGAGCGGTCCGCGCGTGAGCAGGTATGCCGCGGTGATGGCCATGGCGATGACCGCACCTGCAGGCACGGAGAATGCCGCCAGGCTGCGCATGAAGCTGTCGCGCCGCACCGCGCCCTCACTGCGTGACAGCGCCAGGAAGAACGCGGGGATGCCGATGGTGAGCGATGAGGTGATGGACAACTGCCTGGGCAGGAATGGGAAGGCGATGGGCAGGAGCGCAAAACACACGAGCAGCAGCGCCGAGTAGACGGACTTGGTGATGAAGAGCTTGGCCACCCGATGGGTATTGCGGATGATCTGACGCCCGGCCTCGATGGCGCTTGGCAGCGTGGAGAACGCATTGGTGAGCAGCACCAGGTCGGCCACGCCCTTGGCCATCTGACTGCCGTTGCCCATGGCCACGGCCAGGCGGGCCTCCTTGAGCGCCAGTACGTCGTTGACGCCGTCACCGATCATCGCCACGTAACGCCCATTGGCGGTCATGGCACGCACCAGTGCCCGCTTCTGTTCGGGGGTGATGCGCCCGAACACCGCCGTGTCGCGAACGATCTCGCGCAGCGCCTCGGGGTCGTCGGGCAGATCGGGGCCCTGCATCGCCTTGTGTGCGTTCTCCACGCCACATGCGGCTGCCACGGCCTGCACGGTGCCGATGCCATCTCCCGATATCACCTTCACCTGCACGCCCTCGCGTTGCAGAAACCGCACGGTGTCGGGCGCGTCGGACCGCAGGGCCTCCTCCATCAGGATGGCGCCGGCTGCGGTCATGGCCGGGAGGTGGCCCATGCCGTCCTGGTCCTCGTCCAGAGCCCCGGCACCAGTTGCCACCAGCAGCACGCGTCGGCGCTCGGCCTGCTCGGTGGCGATACGCGCGGCGAGGGCCGGGGGGATGGCCACCCCGATGCGCTCCAGGATCTCGGGCGCTCCCAGCACGATGGTGCCCGCCCCGGGCAGCG
>JBAXJA010000029.1:0-19347 GCA_037138115.1 Thermoleophilia bacterium
CCTCTTCACTCATGCGACTCCCATCCGCTCAGCGGCGGACTTGTAGCGCTCAATGGCCTCCACCCTGCGGGTCGCGTGATCCACGATGGGTTCGGGGTAGTCCGTGCCGATGCGGCACCCAGCCTCCACCTGCACCTCCTCGGGCATGGTCCACGGCTCGTGGATGTAGCGGTCGGGCACGTCGGCCAGTTCCGGCACCCAGCGGCGTACGTACGCGCCGGTCGGGTCAAACCGTTTTGCCTGCAGAAAGGGGTTGAACACGCGGAAGTACGGCGCCGCGTCGGTACCCGTACCTGCCGTCCACTGCCACCCGCCATTGTTGTTTGCCGGGTCGCCATCCACCAGACCGCGCATGAACACGGCCTCGCCGCGGCGCCAGTCGAGCAGCAGATCCTTCACCAGCACGCTCGCACACACCATGCGCGCCCGGCTGTGCATCCACCCGGTCGCCGCCATCTGGCGCATCCCCGCGTCCGCGAGGGGAAACCCGGTGCGCCCCTCGCGCCAGGCATCCAGGGCCGCGGGGGCATCGTCCCAGCGAATCCCCCGGAACTTCTCGTTCATCGCCGCGCGTGCCACAACCGGATGACGCTGCATGTGATGGGCGTAGAAGTCGCGCCACGCCAACTGCCGCCAGAAGGCCTGGCGAGATGAGGGCACGCCACCGCCCGCGCCGATTGCCCTCCCCACCTGTGCCGGCGAGAGCACACCCATGCGAAGGTCGGCAGACAGATGCGAGGTGGCATCGGACGCCATGTCGTCGCGGAGATCGCCGTAGCGATCCACGGCGCCACTTCGGATGAAGTCCTCGAGCCGGGCCCGAGCGGCCGTGGGGCCAGCTGGCAGCGGCGGCGCACCAGCGGGAAGCACGTCGAGCCCATCAGATGGCAGACGTGGTCCGGCGAGCGCATCAGGGGTTGCGATGCGCGCATCCACCGGAATGGCATCCCACGCGCGGAAGAATGGTGTGAACACCAGATATCCGTTGCCGGATGACCCAACGAGTGCATCGGGCCGCACACGCCACGGGCCCCCGATGCAGGCAAACGACACGCCATCGCGCCCCAGCGCGGCATTCACGGCCTCGTCCCGGCGCGCCGAATACGGCGTGACGTCCCCGGTGGCGTACACACGATCGGCCCCGGCCTTGGCAGCCACCGCGGGGAGCACATCGGTGGGTGAGCCATTTCGTATCACCAACGGTATGCCGAGGGCAGTCAGTTCTGCATCAAGCGCCCCGAGACACGCCCGCAGGAAGCGCAACCGCACGGGGGAGCGGTGGTGTGGAGCACCAAGGAGGTCGGGGTCGGCGACCCACAGGGCAACCACGTCACCTCGCGCAGCAGCGGCGGCGAGCGCCGGGTGGTCGTCCACGCGCAGGTCACGCCTGAACCACATGACGGTGATGGGACGGTCGCTCACGCCCCCAGTCTTGCGCGGCCGGTGCCCCGGTCGTGTGCTGTACGGGGTGCGGAAAATCCGCAACAAGATCGGGGAACGCCCCGATGGAACAGGGATGGGGCGTCCATACCTTTCCCAGTGCAGCACCGGACCCTGACAACCGAGATGATCGCCGGACGCGAACCGGCAGGTGTTACGCCCTCCCCACGCGCTGATTCGGGGGAACGGCCGCAAGTGGGACTTCGGTCCCGCGGTGGAGACGCACAACACCTGCATGGCACGCGTCCAGAAGTAGGGTCACTCGGTGTCAGGCCGGTCTGCAATGACCCGCGCAAGAAATGCGCGAGCCCGGTCACTCAATAAGGACCCCCGGTGCGACGAGCAGGCTTCGATCGCGCCGGGGGTCCTTATTCGTTTTCCTCGCCGTCGTCGGTCCCGGTCCAGCCATCCGCTTCGGGATCAACCATGCGCACGGTCATCTCCACCAGCCGGGCATCGGGGATGCGGGCCGACAGCAGGATCTCCTTGGCAAGGCGCCCGCCATCCCGCGCGGCCTCGGCCATGGCCTGCTCAACGGGAATGGCGAACCGCACATCCATGCGGCGGGCCTCTGCATCAACCATCACCTCCCCGACGAGGCGTATCCCCGGCATGGTCTTTGCTGCCTCAACCAGCCTCGCGTACGCGGCATCGTCGAGATCGTCGACATTCACCGCGATGAACCTGATGATGTATTCGCTCACCCGATGAGCGTAGACACGGCCCCACCGCCATGCGCAGCCCACCGACGCACGGCGTCACGGTCCGTGCATGCATCAAGGGCGTCAAGAACGGCCACCCTGCCCGCCTCGGCTACCTCCACCCGCCCGATCCAGCGATACACGTGGCCGTCCCGCTCCACCGCACCCACTCCGCACAGCGGGCTCGGCACCCCCATGGCCACCCAGGCCCCCGGCACATGTGAGTGCTCGCCCACCACCAGCAGTAGCGCCCCGACGGCATCCAGCAGGTGCGGCCCGGCGCCATCGCTCAACACCACGCCGAGTTCAATGGGGATGAGTGCGCCCGATCGGGCAGAGGCGTCAAGCCCCCCGAGCCATTGGGCCACGGCCTCGGCTTCCGGGCGGGTGAGGCCGGCAAACATCACCTCGCCGTCCGCACCGATACCGAAGCGGCGCGTGGGATCGCCGCCCGCCAATGGGGATGCGGGGACAGGGATGGGGGTGAGACCGGCCACCCCGGCATGATGACGCACGCCCGCGTCAGCAGGCGCCGCTACCGTGACGGCATGCTCGCAATGGTCCTGACCGCGATATCACCCATCGGCACCAAGCCGCTGCGATTCGCCACATTTCCCGATCCATCACCTGGTCCCGGTGAGGTGCTCATCCGGGTGGGAGCATGCGCCGCGTGCCGCACCGACCTGCAGATCGCAGAAGGCGACTTGCGCGCCCGCACCATGCCCATTGTCCTTGGTCATCAGGTTGCCGGTCGTATCGAAGGGCTCGGCGAAGGCGTCACCGGTTGGGCCGAGGGCGACCGCGCCGGCCTCACATGGCTCGCCGGGTCGTGTGGCGACTGCGCCCACTGCCGGGCCGACCGGGAGAACCTGTGCGAACAGGCAACCTTCACCGGATGGGACCGGCACGGTGGATTCGCCGAGATGGTGACGGCCCGCGCCGACGTGGTGGTGCCCCTGCCCGACGGCCCCGAGGATCGCCATCTGGCCCCGCTGCTGTGCGGGGGCGTCATCGGATTCCGCGCACTCCGGGTGGCCGGAGTCACCCCCGGGTGCCGAGTGGGGCTCTACGGATTTGGTGCATCGGCGCTGCAGGCGATTCAAGTGGCGCGCCACTGGGGTTGCCGCGTCGCCGTTGCCACGCGCTCATCTGAGGAGCGCTCGCGGGCGCTCGAAATGGGTGCCGAGTGGGTGGGTGGATACAACGACGCACCCCCCTTCCCCCTCGATGCCGCCGTCACCTTTGCGCCATCCGGTGACGTGGTGGTCGCTGCGCTCAAGGCGCTCGACCGTGGCGGCACCGTGGCCGTCAACGCCATTCACCTCGATCGCATCCCACAGTTCAACTACGGCGACCTGTGGTGGGAGCGATCGATACGCAGCGTCGCCAACGTCACCCGTGCCGATGCCCGCGACTATCTGGCGATCGCCGCGCAGATCCCGGTGCGCACCCAGGTGGAGGAGCACGCACTTCCCGATGCCAACCGGGCCCTGCAGCGAATCGCATCAGGCGAGGTGCAGGGCGCCGCGGTGATCATTCCCTGATCGCCGGGCCCCGGGGGCCGGCCGTGCGCCCCCGGGACCGTGCGGTCATCCGAATCCGTCAGTGAGATGCGTGATCGCCCCCGTGAGGGCCTTCTTCAGCGCCTCGCCGATATCCGGGGCCCATCCCTTGGCGGCCACCGCAACTGCAGCAACAAGCAGGGTCACCATCACGACCATTCCCACGTACTCCACCGTTCCCTGACCGCGCTCATCGCGCAGGCGCCACCAGGTGGCCAGCGCCGCGGTATGCAATCGAGCCGTCATGCGAGCTGTCACCAGACCTCCCTCATCGTCGTCACCGGTCACCGTGATCGTGGCTGGGCGGGTAGTCACGCATCCAGACCGCCGCGTGCCATCGAGCGCGTGCATCTGCGCCACCTCAGCGCCGTCTCACGGCCTCGAAAGCCCGAATGCGCAGAAACCGCGCGCCCCGCAAAATGAGCCAGTCGGCTGCCATCGACCCGGCAGCGCGGGAGATCTGGAGAAAGCTCTCACGAAGCGGGCGGTCGCCGATACCCAGCGCGTCGCGGGCAATGTCACCGCCGCTGCTCACCACCTGCCGTGCGGGGCCCATACGCCCCTGCCCAAATATCCCCGCTGCCGTCTCGAGCGGGTGGCGGATGAGCCCCTCAGCCTGCGACCGCACCTCATCAGTGAATCCCCCAAGGGCCTGAGCCTCGCCGTCAACATTGAGCACACCCCACGACACGAAGCCATCCCATATCCGGTGGAGCAGCCCCGGCTGACCCTGTCTGGCCGCCATATCCGTGGCCAACTGCCCAGACAGGCCAACTGCCACGGGAGGCCCCTGAGCGTCAACCGCTTCCAGCGGTGCGGTCACTCGCGCGATGATCGCGGGTGGGTGATCGGGCACTCGCGCCACTCCCGATGCCCACAGCGCCATCGCCGCCATCAGCAGCGCCACCACGAGAGTGATCCCCACATGCTCGACCGTGGCCTGCCCCCGCTGGTTCCACCGCCCCAATGCGTTGTCCATACATCGACCGTATGATCGGGAGGCGCACGCGTGGGTGGCGCAACGTGCGCATTGCGCCATGCCTTCGCACCGATGCGGCCGGAGCGGCGCTAGCCTTTCCTGTGTCCATCTGAGGAGCACCTGTGTCGATCATCAACTCGATGAGCAGCCGTGCCGGTCGCGTCGCCCGCGACATGAAGGGTTCCGTGCGGAGGGCACGTCTCGAAGGCGAGCGGCGCCTGCTTGAGCGCCGCCATCGAAGCGCGCTCGAGGCACTCGGGTCGCGGGCCTACGCCCTCATCCGCGACGGTGCTATTTCAAGCGACGCACTCGCCCCGGAAGTCGCCGACGTGGAGAACCGCCTGGCGGCGATTGACGCCGCAGTAGCTGCGATGGAGCACGGGGGATCGGATGACCACGAGGCTGCCCAAGGCGAGCACCAGTCCGCAGATATTGCCTTTCCGATGGTGCCCGATGAGCCCATTGGTCCCGACCGAACCGAATAACTTCGTTGCAGTGGTGCCGTTTCCTGCCGGTCCACACGAAATCTCCCTTGCGAGATTGCTCGGTGGCGGTATGATTCCGGCCCCGGTCGCCCGGCCGGAGGCATGCAAGGAGCAGCCAGTGCGCACGGAGTCGGACCTCCAGGGACACCATCACGCCGACGCCCCGGGCTGTCACCGCTGCGGGCTTCCGCTGCTGGCATCAACCGACTTCTGCCCCTACTGCGAGCGCTCCATCCATGAGGGCGCCATCAGCCGCATCGCTCACTGGCGCCCGGCACAGATGGGCGATATCCGGCGCCCCATGATCACCGAGACGCGCCTCCTGGCCGCCGGCTTCGTCATATTTGCCCTCATTGCGGCGGCCAGCCTGGTCGCCGCGCTGGCCACCTGAACCCACCCCGAAGGGACCCCGAGTGCCGCGTACCACCGACGATGGAACCGAGCTGTTCGAAGTCGGCGATGAGGTCGTGGGGGAGTTCCGCTGCTCCGAGTGCGACCTGCTTGTGACGTCACCTGAAGAGGCCGACGGCATTCTCGTGCTTCCCGCATGCCCGCTGTGCAAGTCGCCGGAGTGGCGCCGAGCGGGCTGACCAGCTATTCCGCCGGGTCGAGCCCGGTGAACACGTCGGATGTCTCCACAACGGTGAGGGTTTCGAAAGTGGCACTGCCCCGGGCGGAGAGCTCGGCGGTCATGTGTGCCACGGCAGCGTCACCCGGTGCCTCAATCACGCTGAGGAAGTCGTAGAGCCCCAGCACGGCCCATTGGTCGATAACGCGGCCACCCAGGTCCTCGATTTCGCGATTCACCTCGAACAGGCGCTCAGGCGTGACGCGAAGCGTCTGAAGGCCCTGAGGGCTGATCGTGGCAAGGAGGATGTAGGTGGTCATGGCGCTGGTGGCCAGTCTACCCGCGCGCTGTGCCACGGCGCGAACGCCATGCCGGAATAATCACGCTGAGGAGTCCTACGAGGGCCAGAAGCAGGCCGGTGGTCAGCGCAAGCCAGGTGCCGGGGCCCACTGAGCTCTCGATGAGCGGCACCCGGTAGCCCTTGAGAGGAATGGCCGCAGCGCCTGCGCGCACAACGGCAGCGATGTCGGCCGGGCGTGTCACCAGGTGGACGACCTCGGCGATTGCCATGGCCGCAATGACCAAGCCGGATACCAGAGCCCCCATGGCCGCAATCGCCGGGCGACCGAGCGCCATGGCAAACCCGATCACCAGCAAGCCTGCAACGGCCGCGATGAGGGCCGTCACACCCTGCCACTCGCCCATTCCCGGCTCCGACACCACAAGCTGAAAGTGCACCGAAAGGCTGCCCCATTCGAGCCCAGTGGCGATGATCGCCACCGCACCCAACAGCACTGCGATGACAAGGAACGCGAGCCGTCCCCCTGCACCATCGCCGCTGTTCACCCCTTCGGTCGTCGCCACAGGGCTATCCTGCCCTGCGATTCCCAACAAGGCCCTGGAAGGACCAGTCAATGCAGCGTGACGCAGACCCCACACCCAACGAGCTCCAGCGTGCCCTGCTCGAGTACGAGGCAACGGACCTCGAAGAGCGTCTGATCGCCTGGACCGAGGAGCACTGGAACATGGCCGCGCGGGCGATGGTCTACAACAAGCCCGAGGGCGACAAGATGGTCAGCGGCGTGTCAGGCGTGCGCTCCGATGAGGGGCAGCTGGTGATGCAGGTCGCCGCTCGTGTGGCTGTCTCCGAGCGTGAGCTCATGTGCCGCGCCGTCGCCGCAGTGCTGCCGGAATGGCTTGAGACCACGTACGGCCTTACACCCGGCGGGCAGAAGAAGAGCAAGAAGAAGGACAAGTAGGCACCGCGGGAACGGCGGGTTACTCCTTGGGCTCCATCGGGTAGCCCGCCTCGTTCCACGCCTCAAAGCCCCCCACCAGCACGCCAACGCGTGAACGGCCGGCGTCAAAGGCCACCAGGGCGATCTTCATGCTTGTGGCCTCACCCGGGCGATCGCAGTAGAACACGATCTCCTTGCCCTCCGGGAGGGAGGCGAGCCCATTCTGAAAGTCCATGGGATCGAGGCGCAGTGCGCCCTTGATCTTCATCTCGGCCTCGCGATAGGTCAGGTCGCGGGCATCGACCGGCAGCACGTTGTCGCCCATGCGAAACGATGCGTAGAGGTCCGCCGGCTGCCACTGCGAGATGTCATCCCAAGCCACTTCGCCACTCCTCCTGATTCACGACGCGACGACGCTACCAGTGCGCGCTACGCCCGGGTGCTGCCCCACTGCTCATCGTGCACCAGCGACCTCCAGCCACGGAAGCTCTTTTTCAGAGCGGGAGGCAGGCCATCGGGGAAGGACTCCGGATAGCCGAGCGGGCTCAGCAGTACCGGGTCCACCTCGCCCGGCAGCCCAAGAATGGCGCGCAGCCGGTCCTTCTCAAAGCGCTGGAACGCCGACGTGGGCACCGTGCCGAGCTCCTGCGCGCGTGCCGCCACCATCAGATTCTCCATCGCGAATGCCACCGAAAGCAG
Organism: Thermoleophilia bacterium; assembly: GCA_037138115.1. Classification (GTDB taxonomy): domain Bacteria; phylum Actinomycetota; class Thermoleophilia; order Miltoncostaeales; family Miltoncostaeaceae; genus SYFI01. The sequence goes on from JBAXJA010000029.1 coordinate 7,673, forward strand.
GTCATCCACGTACCCGCCCTCAGCCATCGAATCGGGGTAGTTCCCGCGGGGAACCAGCAGGGCAACGATCCACACCGGCGCGATGCGGTACGTGCTGAGGATCTTCTCGGCGTACTCCCCGCACTGCCGACGGTGCTCGTCGTCATCGAGGTCAGGCTGGGGGCGCATATTGGCGAAGTACTGGGCGGCGCCCGCGATGATCAGGTCGGCCATCTCGCGGCGCCGCTCTGCATCCCGCACCACGAGCAGGCTCCACGCCTGCGACCCGCTGCCGGTGGGTGCGGCGAGCGCAGCACGGAGCAGCCCATCCACCACGTCATCGGCGACTGGTCGGTCGGTATACGTGCGCACGGCCTTGCGCTTGCGGATCGCCTCAATCGCGTCCATCGGACTCCCCTTCGTTCAGTTGGCCCGCCGGGATGCGGGAAGGATACGACGCGGCTATGGCAGCTGGGCCAGCGCGCGCTCGGCGTCGCCGGTTGACTTCACCTTGTAGTCCGCGTGAAGGATCTTGCCCTTGGCATCAATCACAAAGGTGCTGCGCTCCACGCCCATGTACTTCTTGCCGTACATCGACTTCTCCACCCACACGCCGTACGCCTCGAGAGTCGCGTGCGATTCGTCGGAGAGCAGGGGGAACGTGAGCCCCTCCTTGTCGCGGAACTTCACCAGGCGCGATACCGGGTCGGGACTGATGCCGAGGATGGCCGCACCGCTCTTCGCGAAGGCCTTCACGTGATCGCGGTAATCGCACGCCTGGGCGGTGCAGCCCGTGGTCATGGCCTTCGGATAGAAGTAGACGATCACGGGCGAGCCCCTGAGCGACGACAACGTGACCTCCGTGCCGTCATCGCATGCGAGAGTGAAGTCAGGGGCCATCTGGCCGGGTTCAAGGCGCGCCACGGGTTTCTCCTGGTCGGTTCGCGCTGGACGCGGCGACGCTACCCGTTTGCACAAGCGACGGGGGGTGAGTGTGGCCCCCGGGCGAATGACCGCCGGACCACGCGCCCATACCGTCCGGGCATGCCGATGACGAGTCTCACCCACGTGCACGAGGTGGCTGCGGCGCTTGAGCGTGCAGACGCATCCGCCCGCGTGCTGGGCGCGCGGGCTCGTGCCGCGCGAGACGGTGCCGGCCCCGCCGCCGCATTCTCGGCACTGGCCTCGGCGGGGCCGGAGGGTCTGGTCCCTGCCGTGGGCACCGGCGGCGCCCTGGCCGCACGGCATCTGGAGCAGGCCGCCCTCGCTGCGGCAGCAACCGAAGGGGCGCTGCCCACAGACGTCGTGGAGGCGCTCGCCCATGCAGCAGGTGCATCGCGTGCGCAGGCCGGCGGCGCCAACGCCCTCGATCCGGCCGGTGCGGCGCGGGTGGTGCGACGCGAGGTGGCATCCGTGCGGGGCCTGGCAGCGCACTCAATGCGACGCGATGAGACGTGGGAGGTCATGCGGCTGGGCACGTTCCTGCCGCGCGCGGCGTGGATGAGCGCGCTGCTGCTGTCGTGCGCCCGTGTGGCTGCATCATCTCCCGGGAGCGCCGATGCCGTATGGCTCGCCGCCGCCCGCGTGGCCGGTGCGCAGGGCGACGATCTGCCTGTGCCCGGCGATGTCCCGTTACTGCTGGTCGTCGATGACCGGGCGCCCATCAGCGTGGCCTATTCGGTCGAGGAGGTCACCTCGGCCCTATTCGCCCTCTCGCGGCAGGGCGCAGGCGACTCGGCAGTGCTGGCGCTGTCCCGTGCCACCGCAGCGCGGCTTTCCAACCCCTCGCTACGCGATCTCCTCACCACTGATGCGGTGTTAGCGATGAGCGAGGTTCTCAACGCCATCGGTGCGCTTGCGGTCGTCGGAGTGCCTGGCGTCGGGAGCGGACCGCGCCCACGGGCGACGGCGGCCTGACGCCGGGACAGGACTTCCCTACCATCCCCGGCCGTGAGAACCATCTTCAACCGCATCGCCCCATGGGAAGGCGGGGTCATCCTGGCCACCGTCGCGGTGTCGGCCGTCGCCGTGGCCATGAATCTGGCCAACCTGCCGCCCGCTGCCGTGTTCGCAGTCGCGGCGGTCGCCACCATTGGCCTTGCATGGATGGTCGGGCTCGCCACGGAGCAGTTGGCCGCGACATCCGGGCCGAAGGCAAGCGCACTGCTCAACGCAGCATTCGGCAACATCGCCGAGTTGGTGCTGGTGCTGCTCGCGGTGTCGAAGGGCCTCACCGAGGTTGCCATTGCCTCCGTCGCCGGTTCGGTCATCGGCAATGCCCTGTTCGTGTTGGGCGCGGCATTCATCGTCGGCGGCCTCAAGCACGGCGTGCAGCGGTTCTCAAAGGAGATCGCCAGCCTCAACGCGGTGTTGCTCGTCGTTGCCGTGCTCGGCGTGGGTATTCCCACCGCGTTCTCCGGGCTGTCGGGTGCCACGTCGCACACCATCCAGATCCTCTCGGACTGTGTCGCGGTCATCTTCCTCGCCCTCTACGCGGCCTACCTCTATTCGTTTCTGCGGTCCGAGGACCAGCCCGACGAGCTCGGCCACCCGCCCAAGCTCACCCCGTGGTCGCGTGGCATGGCCATCGGGGTGCTGCTCGTTTCCGGCGTGGGCGTGGGGATCCTGGGTGAGGTGCTGGTGGGCAGTCTCGAACCAACCGCCGAGGCGCTCAACATCTCACCCGTATTCATGGGCCTCATCGCCATCCCGGTTATCGGCAACCTGGCCGAGCATCTGGTGGCCGTGCAGCTCGCCTACCGCAACCGCATGGACTTTGCGGTCAACATCGCCATGGGGTCCACGCTGCAGGTGGTGATGTTTCTCGCGCCGGTCATCGTGCTCATCTCACCGCTGCTGGGGCATGGCGTACCGCTGGTGTTCACACCGCTCGAGATCATCGCCCTGGCTGGCGGTGCCATCGTCATTGCGCTGGTTGGCGCCGATGGCGAGTCCACGTGGGTGGAGGGCGCAGCGCTCCTGGCCGTGTACATCATGGTCGCCATTGCCGCGTTCCTCTGGCCCGTCGTGGCCATGACCTAAACTGCGGGCATGTGGCCGCTCGCTCCATCACGCGTTGACATCCTGGCCTGGGCCACGGCGATTGTGCTCTCGGCAGCCGGCACCTTCATCGCCTCGGCATCAGGGGCACGGCTCGGGGTGGCGCTCACCGTCGGCGAGATCATCCTCATCGCCGTCGTCGTCACCTTTCTGATTCTGGATGGCGCCCGGCACCGCGGCGCATCCATCCCCGGGACCGGAGACGACTGATGGCTGACGGCGCATTCGGGCCATCCGCACGGCGGTGGCTCGGGGTGCGCGAACGCATGCTCGACCCGGGCAGGCGATCACTCACCACGGGTGAGGCAGCGGCAATGATCGGCGTGAGCATCCCCACCATCCGGCTGTGGGCGGATTCCGGACGGGTTCCGTGCCATCGCACCGCTGGTGGGCACCGCAGGTTTGAGGTGGAGGAGATCCGCGACTGGCTGCGCAGCACCGGGGCGCCTCCGCCGCGCGCAGTTCGGGCTGCCCCATCGCAGGTCGACTTTCTCCCGTGCCCCCGAATGGCACGCCTGCTCGTTGATCTCATCGGGGCCATCGCCGTGCGCGCAACGCGCCACGAGGGAGGTGGTCCCGGCCGCCCGGTCCCCATGCCGAGCAGCAATCGGTCCCTCGAGGACGCCTCCCGCTATGTGCGCCCCCTTGCCCGAACGCTCGAGCTCGGACGCCTCGGGCAGATGGAGGACCGGGCCGAGGCAGCTGGCCTGCGCGGAACCGTTCGCGGACAGGAGGTGGAGGTTTTCATCCAGGACCGCCGCCTCTCCGCCGCCATGATCGCCGAGGCCGAGGACGCCATCGCTGGTGGCGCCGACGTGGAGGAGTTCGGGCTGGCCACCCTGCACTCGGTGGCCGAGCACCTCACGGCCGCGCTCGTGCGCGGACTCGCCGGGCTGCAATCGGAGGTTCCCGAGATGCCGGCCGCGCCGCTCGAGTAGCCGGAAATACCAGAGGCCCGCCGAAGCGGGCCTCTGGGTTAGCGAGCCGTAAGCCGGATTCTGTCGTGGACAGTCATCCATCTGGGACCCCCGTTGCCGGGTGCCTCATGCGGCCTACCTGGGACTGGGCGAGCAACCCGTAACGCCCCGATTTGGCCTTGCACCGAGTGGGGTTTACCCAGCCGACCTGTCACCAGGCCGCTGGTGCGCTCTTACCGCACCTTTTCACCCTTACCCCCGAAGGGGCGGTTTCGTTTCTGTGGCACTTTCCCTCGGGTTTCCCCGGCTGGCCGTTAACCAGCACCCTGCTCTGCGGTGTCCGGACTTTCCTCGAGGCCGAAGCCCCGCGACTGTCTGGCTCGCAGGCGAGACCGTAGCGCGCCGGGGCCGTGCGCCCATAGGCGCCGGCGCACCACACCGCTCCTAGATGTCGCGCATCACTCCCACCACGCGACCAATCACCTTGATGTCCGTGCCACGAATTGGCTCATAGGCGTCATTCTCGGCCTCCAGACGCACACCGCCCGGCTCGCGGTACACGCGCTTGACCGTGGCCTCGTCGTCCAGCAGCGCCACCACAATCTGGCCATCGCGCGCCGTCTGCTGCTGCTTCACGGCCACCAGGTCACCATCGAGGATGCCTGCGTTGATCATCGAGTCGCCCTTGACGCGCAACAGGTAATCGGCAGCGAACGGGGCAGCCACCCAGTCCTCAACATGCTCGTCAGCAAGAATCGGCGCGCCGGCCGCCACGGCACCCACCAGGGGCAGCGAGGCCTCCGGGCGGTTGCCCGACGACGACGTGCGGCCTCCGGGCAGCCCCACCAGCATGGCTCTCGGCTTGGAGGGGTCGCGACGCAGATGTCCACCGGCTTCGAGCTTCTCCAGGTGGCGGTGAACGGTGGATGGTGATGCCAACCCAACCCCGGCGCCGATCTCGCGCACGGTGGGTGGATAGCCATGGCGCTGCACGTGATCCTCAATGAAGGTGAGGATCTCGGCCTGTCTGCCTGTCGGTGCCTCAGCCATTCGGTACAACTCCACGGTCGGTGACGTCGAACTGGTGTTCGCCACCATACCATTCCCTCCTGCTGCTACATTGCCCGCCGCTGCCCGATCAGGAATCGGGTGGCCCGTGCGGCCGTGGCGGAATTGGTAGACGCGCAAGGTTGAGGGCCTTGTGACCCCTAGGGTCGTGGAGGTTCAAGTCCTCTCGGCCGCACCTGCAGAGAGCCCCGCAACGCGGGGCTCTCGTCGTTGTTCGCCCCCACGACGACCCCTGAAACGACATCGAGCCCGCCGGATTCCCCACGGCGGGCTCGATGCGAAAATGATGATGCCGGGTCGCAGCGCGACCCAGCGGGGCCTATCCGAAGATCCACTCAACGAACTGCACGACCCACGCGGTGGCGTACATCGTGAGGACACCCATCAGGTACAGCACGATGCCGGCGCCGATGAGGGCGATGACGGCACCGACGAACTTGACGGGCAGGGATCGGACGAGAGAAGTATTCACGCCCGGAACTCTACCTCCATCTGCGGGGACCGGTCGCCCCAAAGCGGGGGGCCAAAGGTCACCGGCGTAAATCGCTAGAGCGCGCGACCGAGGACGTAGGTCGAGAGGAAGAACAGAACGCAGATCACCACGGTGATGCGCGTGAGGTTCTTCTCGACGATCGCCGATGATCCACCGTATGCAGAGCCGGAGCCGCCCACGCCAAAGGCGCCGGAGAGACCGGCGTCCTTCCCGCTGTGCATGAGCACCAGAACGATGAGCAGCACGCAGAGGATGCAGTGGATGGTGACGAGTACGGCGATCACGGCGCGGGAGACTAGCAGCGGCCCGCTATCCGGTGATGCGATCCGCTCGCACGGACATGCCCTCGGCTCGCAGCATGCGCGCCTTCACTGCAGCACCGCCCATTGAATACGCGCCGAGGTGCCCGTCCGACCGGACCACCCGGTGGCAGGGAATGATGACCGGCGTGGGGTTGCCGGCCATGGCCGACCCCGCCGCCCGCGATGCGCCCGGACTCCCGGCAGCCCGGGCCAGATCGGCGTACGTCGCCACCTCTCCGGAGGGGATGCGCATGCATGCGCGCAGCACGCTGCCACGAAAACCACCTGGGAGATACCGCCAATCGGGCACCGACGGAGCATTCGATCCGTCGGCTGCCGTCACGTCGGTGATGCCTGCCGCGCGCGCGGTGGCCACCACATGACGTCGCGTCGTGCCCACAGCCACCAGGCCCTGATCGGTCCAGACCGCCCAGCGCCCCCCATGGGCGGTGACGATGCGCCCCACGCGTGCGATGTCCGTCCCGCATGTCATGGCTGGATCGTTGCACGACCGCGGCATTCGGCACACTTGGCCGCGTGACCGGCGAACTTCTGAACCCATCGTCCTGCCCCGGGTGCTTTGTATGCGGGTCCGATAATCCCTCGGGACTCGGCCTGCACGTGCACCGCGACGGCACCGACGCCGTGGCCGTCTGGATCCCCAGCGCCACGTATCAGGGCTACCCCGACCGCCTGCACGGCGGCATCATCGGGCTGCTTGTCGACGAGATGCTGGTGTACGCGGGCGCACCCCACGATCTGTGGGGCATGACCGCGAAGGTGCGCTATTGGCTGCGTAAGCCCATCGCGCTCGAGGGTGTGGAACTGACCCTGCGCGGTCGCCTCATCCAGCAGAGCAGCCGCGGCTTTCGCGCAGTGGTGAGCGTGCATTCGGGTGAGACCCTCGTTGCCGAGGGCGAGGGCATGTGTGTACTGCGCGCTGATTCCGGTGGCGCTGAGTAGCATCGGCCACCATTCCGACCGCTCCAACCGGAGGCACCGCAACATGACGCTGATCCGCCTGGGTCACAGCCCGGACCCCGACGACGCGTTCATGTTCTACGCGCTCGCCAAGGACCTGATCCCAACCCACGGGTTTGAGTTTGAGCACGTACTGCGCGATATCGAGACGCTCAACCGCTGGGCAATGGAGGGACGCCTCGAGGTCACCGCGATCTCGGTGCACGCCTATGCGAGCGTGGCCGACAAGTACCGGCTGCTCCCACACGGGGCATCGATGGGCGAGCAGTACGGCCCCATGGTGGTGGCGCGTGAGGCCATCGACCCCGCCACACTCCCCAGTCTGAAAGTGGCCGTACCGGGTCTCCTCACCAGCGCATTTCTTGAACTGCAGCTGGCTGTGGGGCGCATTGCCGAGCCGCTCGTGGTGCCGTTTGACGAGGTTCTGGACGTGGTGGAGCGTGGCGATGCCGACGCCGGGCTGGTCATCCACGAGGGGCAGCTCACCTACGAGAGCCAGGGCCTGGTGAACATTCTCGACCTCGGCACGTGGTGGCACGACCTCACCGGCGGCCTGCCGCTTCCCCTCGGCGCCAATGCCGTGCGTCGCGATATCGAGGGCGAGGAGATGGTGCGGTTGTCACACGTGCTGCGCGACAGCATTCAGTACAGCCTTGACCACCGGGAGGGTGCGCTGGCCTACGCAGCCGAGTACGGCCGCGGCCTGGATGACGCGCTCAACGACCAGTTCGTGGGCATGTACGTCAACGACCGCACGCTCGACTACGGCGAAGATGGCCGCGAAGCCGTGCGCGAATTGCTGCGCCGTGGCGTTGAGGCAGGGCTCATCGAACATGCCGTGTCCGTCGACTTCGTCGAGGACTGACCGGATGGCGGATCGCGACTGGGAGGCAGAGATCGACGTCTGGACCGAGCGGTTCAGGCACATCCCCGACCCACCGGCCGCATTCGCGAACGCGATCCGCGATGGATGGAGCCCGGAGGACCGCAAGGCCCTTGCAGCCGAGGCTGCTGCCTACGCCGTGCGCCACGAGGGATGGGTAACGCAGATCACCGGTGGCGATTGGGATCTGGTGCGGCTCGATCTTCGCGACCCGTGCGGTGCATGTGCCCGGTATGGCGGATCGCCCTACTCGATAACGGGCGCCACTCCCGATCTGCCCCCACCCCCGCCGCTGCCCATCTGCCCGTCCTGCCGGCACACACTCAACCTTCTCACGCCCTTCTTCATGCAGAGCGTGGGGACCCACCCCGAGGACCTCGCCGCCGAGGCGGTCCCATACGAGCCGATCGAGGATTGACCACGTGAGTACCGATGCCCGCCAGCCCGGACCCATCACGTTCGGCGAACTGCTCTCGCGCGCATGGCGCATGTACCGGGCAGAGCCGTGGCTGTTCCTCATTCTCACAGCGGTAACCGTGATCCCCGTGGGAATCCTGTCGGGCATCGCCAGCGCGGCCGCCACCGACGCAGCCAGCACGCAGCGTGCGGCAGCGGTCATCTTCATCGCCGTCATCCCCGCGCTGTTGCTGCTCCCCGTCAGCGGGGCAGCCGTCGCGGTGGCCACCGTGCGCCGCCTCACCGGCGACCGCATCAGTGCCAGCGCCGCCCTCGAGCGCGTGGGAGTGCGGTTCTGGATCCTCTTCGGCGCATTGGTGCTGGTGACGCTCGGCGTGATCGTGGGCCTCTTCGCCCTCGTCATCCCCGGCATCTTCCTTGCGGTGCTGTGGCTGTTTGCCGGCGAGGCCGCTGTTATTGAGGGCAAGGGCGTCACCGACTCCCTGCGCCGCAGCCAGGACCTGATCCGCGGGTCCTGGTGGACGGTCTTTCTCGCGTGGCTCCTCATTCAGGTGGTGGCGGGCGTGGCGCAGGTGCTCATCGGGGTAATCGGGGTGCTCATCTTCGTCTCCCTCGACGGCACGGCCCTCACGGCCGCCAACACCATCTGGAGCACGCTCACCCAGTTGGTGGTGGAGCCCTTCGCCCTTATCGCCATCGCCCTGCTGTACGCGGACCGCGTCGTCAGGGTGGACGGCCACCTGCCCGAATAGGTGCCGGGGGAACATGGCGGTCGCGGGGCGACCGGGGGAGCCCACACCACCGCGGCCGGGTGCAATCCTGCGCTGACGTGAAGGAATGATGATCGGGACGGAATCCCCACCAGGCCTGACGATGCGGGTGGGTGTTTACAAATCGCCCGCATTGGCGCGGCCATACCTCAACATGCGGGTCACCAAGTGTTACCCGTGACCCCACAGGTCTCTTACAACCTGCTGCGAGGTTGTCCGCATGGCCACTCTCACACCGCTCCCCACAATCCCGTCCGCCGCCATAGGGGACACACTGCGGCCGGCGCTCTCGCGCCAGGACCTGTTCGACGGGATTCCACGAAGGGACCTTGACCTCCTCGACGCCCGCCTGCCTTTGGTGCGCTGGGCCCGAGAGGCCGAAAGTCCCGCCGCGCTCATGCGCGGTGACCACGTGTACCTGGTTCGCCAGGGACGCATCGCCCTCTACGACTCACCCGAGCAGGGTCCTGACGTCATGACCGCCATCGTCGAGCCGGGCGCCGTGTACTCGTCGCTCGGTCTCGAACGCATGCCCCGTGCGACGGCGCTTGAAATGAGCGCAGTCACGCCACTTCCGATCCACGCCGTTGAGGCCCTCGTCACCCGCTACCCGCGGTTTGGCGTAAATCTCGCGGTGGCGCTCTCGAGCAGGCTCATCAACCTGCGCGAGACCGTCGGCATCGTGTCGGAGATGCGGGTGGAGGACCGTCTGCGGCGCAGGCTGCACCAGATCGCTGAGCAGATCGGCACGGCCGCCCCTGAGGGCGTCCGGATTGGGCTCGACCTCACGCATGCACAGTGGGCATCGCTCATCGGCGCATCGCGTGAGGCAGTGACCACCGCGTTCGGCAAGCTCCGCACCGCCGGCGAGGTAGAGATGGACGGCCGCGCGATCACGATCCCGTGGGGCGCCATGCGCGCCGCAGGGGAGCCCGCCGCACTGGCGAGCTAGCGCACAAGTGGGATGGTGGTGGTGCCTGGGGCTCCGGGTGCCACCGCCGGAACCGCCCGACGGTCATGACGCCGGTGGGCAGGGCATTATTCAAGCGTGCCACCCGAGCGCAGAACTTCGTCGCAGCCGCGACCACCCCACAGACGTCCGCCCCGGCGGCGGCGCCGCGTGAACCCCCTGCTCGTCGGACTGGTTGCCGTCGTGGTGATCATCGCCGCCATCGGGCTGGCCACGCGTGGTGGCGATGCCCCGACATCGCGGGCCACGGCCGACCCCGTCATCCCCTCCGTCACCACCCAGAGCGCAACAGCCGATCAGCTCGGGCCGCGCGATCAGGAACTGGTGGGTATCGGGCAGAAGGGCGTGAGCATCCATCGCGCTGGCGGACGCCGCAAGATGGTGGCGCTCACATTTGACGATGGGCCCGGCAAGGACACTCCGTCGATCCTGTCGATTCTTAAGCAGAACAACGTGCCGGCCACATTCTTCGTGGTGGGGCAGGAGGTTCAGGCCAACCCCCAGCTGCTGGGGCAGGAGATCGCTCAGGGAAGTCAGATCGGCATCCACACGTGGGACCACCAGGACATGACCAAGTTGTCATCGGCCAAGCAGCAGAAGGAGATCGTGGATACCCAGAACGCGATCGTCAACGCGACCGGCACGCCCAGCCGCCTGTTCCGTGCGCCCTACGGCGCGGTGAACCCGTCGGTGATCGCAACGGCCGAGAAGAACAAGCTGCTGTCAGTGCTCTGGGAGACCGACACCAACGACTGGCAGCAGCCAGATGCCGCCACCATCGTGCAGCGCGTGATGTCGCAGGTGAGCCCTGGCACGATCATCCTGATGCATGACGGAGGCGGGGACCGCGCCAACACGGTCGCTGCGCTGCCCACCATCATCAAGGAACTCAAGAAGCAGGGCTACGAGTTCGCCACCGTCGGGGACCTTGTGATCTCCGACCCGCCCACCGCCAGCGACATGTCGGTGGACGGCAAGGGCGTCAGCGAGTAGCGCGCACCGGGGCCGCGAGGAAGCGGTCCACCTCCATGCACCACGTGTCGTCATCTCCCGCAGCGACGGCCGTGATGCCGAGCGACCGGGCCGCCTCAAGGTTGAGTGGCTGGTCGTCGACGATAAGCACATCCTTGGCGGCGGTGCCATCGGCCAGGAGCACTGCCCATGCCCCGGGATCGGGCTTGACGTGCCCCCCGATGCTCGAGATGACCACGTGGTCGACCACATCTGCGAGACCGGTCTGTGCCAGCACGGGCAGAAGCCACTCATGGCGGTGGTTGGAGATGATCCAGATGTCGGCGACCTGGCGCCATGCCGCCACGCGTGCCGGATCGATACGCGGGCGCAGGTTGAGGAGTGCCATACGGTCGGACGCATCGGGCACCGGCACGTCGAGGGCGTGCCAGAAGGCTGATTCGGGAAGACGCCCACCCCAGTAGTCGTCCCGGAATGGACCCCGGATGAGATCGCGCACCGCGCTGGGATCCACGCCCAGCCGGTCAGCGGCCCTCGCCGGGAAGGTGGGCATGAGCGAGTCGATGAGGACGCCGCCGGCATCGAGTCCGAGCCGGCGGGTCAGGCGGAGGGCCCCGTGGCCACATGGATGGCGGCGGCGGCACGAGCCGCCTGTGCAACGGCCACGCCAAGGGCCGTCACATCGCCACCTTCCGCGGCATCCGCGGCGGCGCGGAGCGCAGACGCCAGAGTGACGTCACGCGGGGTGATGCGCTTGCGCTGCGACTCCAGGCGCTGGTCGTCCAGCCGTGCCGCCGACAACTGCTCGGCCGCACGCTCGGCGCGTGCCGCAGCGGCAGCGAGGCCAGCTGCTGCTGCCTGTG
>JBAXJA010000030.1:0-18696 GCA_037138115.1 Thermoleophilia bacterium
CACGCACGGCGGGGATCCCCCGTATGCCGGGAATCGATGGCCTGCGCGCGCTGGCCGTTGCCGGGGTGGTGATGTTCCACCTGCCCGCAGTGGGGCTTGTTGGTGGCTATCTGGGCGTCGACCTCTTTTTGGTGATCAGCGGTTACCTGATCACTGCGCTGCTCGTGGCCGAGGCCGACGGCACCGGTCGCATCCACCTTGGTGCATTCTGGATGCGCCGTATCCGCCGGCTGGTGCCTGCGCTGGTGGTGATGCTGGCGGGCGTGGTTGTGTGGATGGCGGTGGTGGATTGGTCGCTGGTGCGTCGCACACGCACCATGTTTGCTGCGAGCCTCGGGTATGCGGCCAACTGGTACGAGGCAGCCGTGCACTTCGACCCTGCCGATCCGCTTGGGCGATCGGGCGTGCTGGAGCACATGTGGTCGCTGGCGCTCGAGGAGCAGTTCTATCTGGTGTGGCCATTGGTACTGGCCGGGGCCATCGTGCTGGTGGGCATTCGTCGCGGGGCCCTCCTGGGCGGGGTGGTGCTGGGCGCCGCCGGGTCGTGCGTACTGGCCTGGGCGCTGTTCAACTCAGGTGGGGATGTGACCCGCATCTATTACGGCACCGATACCCGGGCGGTGGCCCTGCTTGTGGGTATTGCTCTCGCGGTGGCGCTGCCCCCCGCCCGCGTGGTGGCGTGGCGCCCCGGCCGTGCGAACTGGCTCGCCCTGGAGGTGGCCGGGGTGGCTGCACTCGTGGCGATCGTGGGTGTGGGCATGAGCCTTTCGCAGAGCGGCGGGGCGCTGTACCGGGGAGGCTTCCTCATCGTGGCCCTCATGGCAGGTGCGCTGCTCATGGCAACGGCGAACCCGTCAACCTCCACCGGTCGTCTGTTCGCGCTTGCACCTCTCGTGTGGATCGGTGCGCGCAGTTACGGCATCTACCTTTGGCACCTCCCCGTCATCGTGCTTCTGTCACCGGATCATGGATTCGGGGTGTCCGGTTGGTGGTTGGCTGGGTTGCAAGTGGGCGTGACGGTGGCGGTCGCTGCCCTGTCGTATCGCTATGTCGAGATGCCCATCCGCCGTCGGGGGTTTCGGGTATTTGTGCCCGCTGGCCGAGGTGCACGTTCTGTCGTCGCGATCACGGGGTCAGCCGCGGCCCTTGCGCTTGTGGCCACCGTCGCGTTCGCGCCCGGGCTGACCCCTGCGGTGGCATCCCCGGCCACCAGCTCCCCCGGGCTGCTGGTGGGTGATTCATCGGTGGCGCCGGCCGCGGCACGCGTGGCCGGCCTGCTTGGACCGGGCTGGGCTGAGCAGGCGGCAGATGGTCTGGGACCTATCGCCGCCGCCCGGATCATCGCGGGGAGCCCGGCGGCGGCACAGGTCGTGGTTTCGGTGGGCACCGATCAGGCGATCACTGCCGCGGGGCTGGCCCAGGTGGCGCGCGCTGTTCCGGGCGGTGCGCGCCTGGTGATCGTGCTGCCTGTCCCCGCTGCTGCGCGGGCACGCGTTCTGGCGGCGGCCATACCCATTGTGGCCGCACGCGCACACACGGCCATTGCCGATTGGGGTGGGGTGGCATCCGGGCATCCGGACCTGGCCACTGCGGCTGGGGCGCTGCTGCCTGCGGGCGCCCCGGCCTATGCGAGGGTCGTGGGCACGACCCTCGCAGCACTCACTGGGCGCTGACCCGCCGGGTCAGCTGATGCCTAGGGGAGCCACTTCTTGACGAGGCGCGTGTAGGTGCCGTTGCGCTTGATGATGGCCAGCCCCGAGTTGAACGCATCGCGCAGCGCCGTCTGCGTTTTGGTGAAGGCGTAGGCGAGTTGGCCCGTGCCCGGCAGGGTGGCCGCCAGGCTGAATGCGCTGGCATTGTGCTGCACGTACCAGGACGACTGCGCGTAGTCGCCAACCACCGCATCGATCTGGCCACGAAGGAGCGCCTTGTACGAGGCCTGCTGGGTGGGAAACGCGATGTCGGTCACGTCCGGCAGCGCCGCGAGGTACGTGGTGGACGTGCTGCCCTTGAGCGCGCCCACCCTGAGGTTGGTGAGCTTCCCCCCCTGCGCCACGCCGCTGCCCTCCTGCGTGACCACTGCGAGGTTTGCCTGCAGGTAGGGCTTGCTGAATATCAACTGCTTTGCACGGGCGGGTGTGATGGTGATGGATGACGCGGCCATGGGGGCTGCGCCACTGGCGACCTTCCCGATGATCTGGTCGAACAGCGTGGGGCGCCACTCCAGATTCTTGATACCCACGGCGTCGGCGATGGCATTGGCCATCTGCACGTCGAGGCCCGTGAGCTTGCCTCCCTGACGGAGGGCGAACGGGGCGTTGGGCTCCATGGTGAGCACCAGCACCGTTGAGGGCACACCGGCCGGCGCGGCGGACGCGACCATGGCGCCTCCCGCGAGGGCGGCGACTGCGATGACGGGTACTGCGAGAAAACGGGCGCGCATGCGGGCCTCCGGGAGAGTGGGGATGCGGCGGAAACTATCGGGCTGCGCCACGGTGGCGCCCCCCGGCGTTATCAACTGGCGTAGGCCTCGACAGGAAGGCACGTGCACACGAGGTTGCGGTCGCCATGTACTGAGTCGATACGGCCCACCGGCGGCCAGTACTTGGCCCCGGCGATACCCGCGGCGGGGAAGCCCCCCAACTGTCGTGGGTACGGGCGGTGCCACTCGTCGGTGGCGACATCCTCGGCCGTGTGCGGGGAGTGGCGCAGGGGGTTGTCATCGACATCCCATTCGCCGGCTTCGACCCGGGCGATCTCCTCACGGATGCTGATCATGGCGTCGATGAATCGGTCGAGTTCAGCCAGCGACTCGCTCTCGGTGGGCTCCACCATCAGCGTGCCCGCCACCGGAAACGACATGGTGGGGGCGTGAAAGCCGTGGTCCATCAGTCGCTTCGCCACATCGTCCACGGTCACGCCCGAGGCATCCTTGATGGGGCGCAGATCGAGAATGCACTCATGCGCCACGCGTCCGTTTGCGCCGGTGTGCAGCACGGGGTAGTGGGGAGAGAGGCGGGTGGCCACGTAGTTGGCGCTGAGGATCGCCACCTCGGTTGCCCGGCGCAGGCCCTCGCCACCCATCATGGTGATGTACAGCCACGGGATAGGCAGGATGCCCGCGGATCCCCACGGCGCGGCGGAGATGGCGCCCACGCCCGTTGCGGGTCCGGCGTCGGCACGCATGGGGTGGTTGGGCAGATATGGCGCCAGGTGCGCACCCACCGCCACCGGGCCCACGCCCGGGCCCCCGCCGCCATGCGGGATGCAGAAGGTCTTGTGCAGGTTGAGGTGCGACACATCGGCACCGAACTTGCCCGGCTTGGCAAGCCCCACAAGCGCATTGAGGTTGGCGCCGTCCACGTACACCTGGCCACCGTGTGCGTGCACGATCTCGCACAGCTCGCCGACGCCCTCCTCAAACACGCCGTGCGTGGAGGGGTAGGTGATCATGGTTGCGGCGAGTGCGTCGCCCGCGGCATCGGCCTTGGCGCGCAGGTCGTCGAGGTCGACATTGCCGTCGGCGTCGCAGGCCACGACCACCACCGACATGCCGGCCATCACCGCGCTGGCGGCGTTGGTGCCATGCGCTGATGACGGGATGAGACACACGGTGCGTCCGGTGTCGCCGTTAGCCAGGTGGTACGCGCGGATGGCCAGCAGCCCGGCGAGCTCACCCTGCGACCCGGCGTTGGGCTGAAGCGAGATGGCGTCGTAGCCGGTGATCTCGCACAGTGCGCGCTCGAGGTCGCCGACCATGCGGGTGTAGCCACGGGTCTGGTCGGCGGGGGCGAATGGGTGGATCCCTGCGAACTCCGGCCATGTGACCGGCACCATCTCGGTGGCGGCGTTCAACTTCATGGTGCACGAACCCAGCGGGATCATCGTGCGGTCGAGTGCCAGGTCCTTGTCGGCCAGACGGCGCAGGTATCGCATCATGTCGTGCTCTTCGCGGTACTGCTGGAAGACGGGGTGGTTGAGGATGGCGTCCTCGCGGCGGAGCGCGGCGGGAATGCCCTCGGGTGCCGACCCGTCCAGCGCCTCCACCGAGGCCGTCACGCCGAAGGCGCGCCACACGGCCTCCACCACGTCGCGCGTGGTGGTCTCGTCGAGCGAGATGCCCACGTGATCGGCGTCGACCTGACGCAGGTTTATGCCCTCGGCGCGCGTCGCCTCGTGAATGGCCTCCGCCCGTCCGGGAACGGTGACCACCACGGTGTCGAACCACGTGTCGGCGGGCACGTCGATGCCCCCCGCGCGAAGCCCGGCCACGAGGATGGAGGTGAGGCGGTTGGTGCGGAGCGCAATGCGGCGGAGGCCCTCGGCGCCGTGCCACGACGCGTACATGGCCGCGATGATGGCCAAGAGGGCCTGCGCGGTGCACACGTTGCTCGTGGCCTTCTCGCGGCGGATGTGCTGCTCGCGGGTCTGCAGCGCCAGGCGAAGCGCGGGGCGTCCGGCGGCATCGAGCGACACACCCACCAGGCGGCCGGGCAGTGACCGGGCGAACTCGTCCTTGGTGGCCATGAACCCGGCATGCGGACCACCGAACATCATGGGTACGCCGTAGCGCTGCATCGAGCCCACTGCGATGTCGGCACCCATGGCGGCGGGGCTCTTCACCACCACCATGGCGAGCGGGTCGGCAACCACCACTGCGAGGCCGCCGGCGCTGTGCACGCGGTCAACCACATCGGTCACGTCGCGCAGCACACCCGATGAGCCGGGCACGGCGAGCAGGGCGCCGAACAGCGTTGCGGGCAGGTCGGAATCGGGCGTACCCACCACCACGTCGATGCCGATGGCCACGGCGCGGGCCTGCACCACCGCGATGGTCTGCGGGTGGCAGTCGTTATCGACGAAGAAGACGGAGGAATCCGACTTGGTGGCGCGGCGGGCCATGGTCATGGCCTCGGCCGCCGCGGTGGCCTCGTCGAGCAGCGACGCGTTTGCCAGCGGCAGCCCGGTGAGGTCGGCCACCAGTGTCTGGTAGTTGAGCAGTGCCTCCAGGCGCCCCTGCGAGATCTCCGGCTGGTACGGCGTGTACGACGTGTACCAGGCGGGGTTCTCGAGCACGTTGCGCTGGATGACCGCCGGGGTGATGGTGTCGCTGTAGCCCTGCCCGATGAGCGACGTCATCACCACGTTCTCTGCTGCCACTTCGCGCAGGCGTGCGAGCGCCGCACGCTCGGTGACCGCGCCCGGCAGATCGAGCGGGGCGTCAAGCAGGATAGATGCCGGCACGGTCTCCCTGATGAGGGCGTCGAGCGACGCGGCCCCGATGGCCTCCAGCATCACGTCCTGCTCGGTCGGCATGGGGCCGATGTGGCGGGCGATGAACTCGTCGGTGCCCTCGAGTTCGGTAAGGCTCTGGTGCTCTGGCATGCGTGGCGACTCCCTCGCGCAGTGTGCGAATCGGCGCCCCCGCTGTCCGTGTGCCTGAGAGATGCACCCGCAGTGCGGGCTTTCCCCATCGGCGGGGTGTCGAGCACCCTCTCTCCAGCGTTACCGCGCCCACCACGGTCCTGGTGCCTGAGAGATTCCGGGGCGGTTGCTCCTTCGGCGCCAGCTCTGGGCTGGCTCTCCCACGGCGGGCGATCGGTCACGCCACCGTAGCAGCGCATTGCGGGGGAGTCCGGGGTCCCCCGTAGGCTGCCGCACGTCAATTAATCGACGAAGGGGTCCCTATGGGCGTCCTGCTTTGGATCATCGGCGTCATCGTCTACATCGTCCTGATCATGGTCACGATGAACATTGCCCGGGCCAAGGGCCGGAGCGCTCTCGGATTTGGCCTGTTCGCGGTCTTCGTGCCGCTTATCGCGCTTATCGTGGTGCTCATCATCAATCCGTCGAACGCGCGCATCAACCAGCCGTTGGAGTAAGCCCATGTGCGGTGGGGGTCTGTGCACGTTGGTGCACCGACCCCCACCCAGCCCCCCGGTCAGCCGTTGATCGGGGCCACGGGCGAGGGCAGCGGGCAGTCATCGGCGGCGGGGTCGCCGCGCAGCCGGCCATCGATCCACTGCACCACCGATGGGCCCACCACGATCGCCGTGGACTGATGCGACACCCCATTGACCCACAGCGTGCTGATGTGGTCACCGGCTCTGCACCAATCACGCACCAGCGTGGCGGTGGTACGCGGCAGCACCACCGCATCGGTTGTGCTCTGAGCAACAAGCAGTGGCAGATCGGTGGGGATGGGCTGGGGCGTGTTGGCCCGGAAGCGCTTACGCCATGCCGGTGATTGCCACGGGTCCATCGAGAAGAAATCCTGCCCGAGGATGTCCTGACGCACGATTGATGTGAGCGCCGCGGCGACGATGCACTTGCTCGCAACGTCCTGCCAGTGCTGCTGGCCGTTGGGAGCGAGGATGGCGTTCCGGTTGAGCTCGGGATACCGGGCGGGCCAGGTGCTTACGACGTCGGCCCCGATCACCCACGCCGCCGCTTGGTTCCACTGCAACGCGAGCAACAGCCGCAGCTCAGCCGCCGGAGCGGCTGTGGCCACCGCCACCAGGCGCAGATCGGGCGCGTACGAGGCGGCCATGTCGGCTGCCGCCAGTGCCGCGTGCCCGCCCTGTGAGTGGCCCCACGCGACCCAGCGCGAACTCGTGCCAGCGGCCGGCAGGTGACGCGCGGCGCGCACGGAGTTGATGACGTCGTGGCCCTCGTCACCCGAGATCAGGTACCCCGAGGTACCGGGGGTGCCAAGCCCGGCGTAATCGGTGGCGGTTACCACCCAGCCTCGCGCGAGCATCTCTCCCACCCACGGCAGGTTGCCGATGGGGTCGTCAATGCGCGACGGGGCGCACCCCGACCCGAGCCCCACCGTGCCATGCGCCCACGCCACGACTGGGCGACCGCCCGCGGGCGCAGGGCCAGAGGGGATAAACACCATGCCGCTCGACGCCGTGGGGTTTCCCTCGCCATCTTGCGACCGGTACAACACGCGAAGTGCGCGCCCGCCGGGCACGGTGATGCCGAGGGGCTCGGTGCGGATGACATCGCCGGGCCGCCCATCGGACGGGAGGGAGGGTGGCGTGTAGAACGGCTGCAATGCGGACTGGCGCTGGTTTGCCCGCACGTCATCGCTCACCGTCAGCACAAGCCCCGCGACGACCGCTGCGGCGATGGCCAGCACCAGAATCCACAGCACCGGGTGGCGTATGCGGTCGGGAATGCGGGGATCCTGTCCGGGCTGGGTCTGGCTCACGTGTCTTCGTCGCGGTGGGTTGCATCAAGGCTACCGATGACGGGATACAGTCCCCGGCCATGACTGAATCGCACCTCTCCGGAGTGGACCCCGACGCGTTTAAGGCGGCGCTTGGGCGCTGGGCCAGCGGTATTACGGTGGTGACGGCCGCCAGTCCGGATGGCCCGGTGGGGCTCACCGTGTCGGCGTTCTCATCGCTGTCGCTGCACCCGCCGCTGGTGCTGGTGTGCATCGGCCAGGCCTCATGGACGCACGATCTGGTTACGCAGGCGCCTGGATTTGGTGTGCACATCCTCGCCGCAGATCAGGAAGAGGTGTCCAATACCTTCGCGTTCTCCCGTGAGGACCGCTTTAAGGATCTGCCCTGGGAGGGCGGGCACCACGGCGTGCCCATGCTCGAGGGTGCGCATGCCCGTCTGGTGTGTGAGCGGCATCAGGTGGTGGAGGCCGGCGATCACAGCATCCTCATCGGGCGCGTGCTGCAGGCCGATGTGACCGATGGCGACCCACTCATGTGGTGGAAGGGTGGCTACCGCCGTCTGGCGGAATAGATCCGCCACCGCTGTGCCCGGCCCCACCGCTCCCCATCAATGCCGTACGCTCACCACCTGATGGTGTCCCTCCACACGCACCCCGCGGGTCGCTGACCGTGGCATCCCTGCTGCATCGCATGGCCCGCTGGGTTGCGCACAACCCTGTCAAGGCCCTGTTGCTGTGGGTCGTCATCATCGTTGCCCTGTCGGGCGCGGTGAGCATTTTCGGCGCGCAGACCACCAACGACAACAGCCTGCCGGGCACGCAGAGCCAGGACGCCACCAACGTGCTGGCGGCCGACTTCCCGCCCACCGAGAACGGCACGAGCCCGATCGTGTTCAAGGTGAAGTCGGGCACTGTCAACTCGACGGCCAACAAGAACGCCATCACGGCATCGGTCAAGGCCATCGCCAAGGTGCCCCACGTCACTCAGGCCACGAGCCCCTATGGCAGCGCGGCCCAGTACCTGCAGAGTAAGTCGGGCACCATCGCGTATGTGCCGGTGCTCATGAACGTGAGCTCGGCAGCCATCACCGAGAAACAGGCGCAGGCGGTGCTGAACGCCGCCGACCCGGCGGTGAAGGCGGGTATTCAGGTGGCGGCGGGCGGCACCGTGGGTGCCACGCTGTCCAACCCGAATACTGAGTCCAGCACCGTCATCGGCCTTATCGCGGCCGTCATCATCCTGGCGGTTTCGTTCGGCACCCTCATCGCCATGTTCCTCCCCATCATCAGCGCAGTCATCGGGCTGGCGCTTGGCCTGGCAATCATCGGCCTGCTTGGACATGTCGTGGCGGTGCCGAGCATTGCCCCCACGCTGGCCACCATGATCGGGCTGGGCGTGGGCATCGACTACGCCCTGTTCATCGTGTCGCGCCATCGCGAGCAACTGGCCGAGGGCATGGATCCAAAGGAGTCGGTGGCCCTGGCCGTTGGCACCGCCGGAACCGCCGTGGTGTTTGCGGGTGGCACTCTCGTGCTGGCGCTGCTGTCGCTCGCGGTCGCGGGGATCCCGCTCATCTCGTCGCTCGGGTACGGGTCGTCACTCGCCGTGGTCACCGCGGTGCTGGCGGCCACCATCATGTTGCCGGCGGTGTTGTCACTGCTTGGCCACCGCATCAACTCACTGCCCATCTTCCCCCGGCGAAAGGGTGCGGCCGCGGCCGCGGGCACCGGGGTGTGGGCGCGCTGGGGTGGCTTTGTGTCGCGCCACCCGTGGTGGATGCTTCTCGCCGGGTTGGCGATCCTGATACCCATGGCCGTGCCGGTGTTCCGCATGACGCTGGGGCAGGAGGACGTCGGCGTGTCGTCCATCAAGACCACGCAGCGTCAGGCGTACGACCTGATGACCGAGGGATACGGCGTGGGCTACAACGGCCCGCTGCTTGTGGCGGTCAATCTCGATCCGCCCGCGAAGGAGAACCCCACCGTCGCGGCGCAGGAGAACGAGGCCAAGGCACTTCAGTCGCAACTTGAGGCCGAGCAGGCCCAGGGGCAGGCGCAGCAGGCGCAGCTTGAGGCCGAAGGAAAGTCGGCGCAGGCGAAGTCGGCGCGTATCAAGAAGGAGCGTCAGGCGCTTGACGCCGACGCACAGACGCTGGCCAGTAAGCGCGCGGTGCTGGTGGGGCAGGTGCGCGCACTTCGCACCGAAGCGCTGGGCGCCGCTGCCGGCCGTGCGGCGGCGTTGCGCACCAAGGCACAGGCGCAGGTTGCGAAGTCCGAGGCAGCCGCCGCAAAGGCCCGGACCATCTCCGGTGAGATCAAGACGACCCAGGCGTCTATTGCCGCCGTGAAGGCCGAGATCGCCGCGGGCGTGGACCCGCGCATGCTTGCCCGCCTCGAGAAGCGACAGGCCGACCTTGAGGCCCGGGCGAAGTCGCTCGTCGCCCAGAAGAACGTGCAGGCCACGGTGCAGGCCGATGCCAAGGCAAAGGCCGCGTCGCTGCGCGCGCAGGCGGTTGCCGCACTCTCGGCGCCACGCACGCCCGAGCAGACCGCGCTTCTGGCACAGGCGCAGTCGCTCGAAGCACAGGCCCGCGCCTTGGCCAGCCAGCGCGCGACGCTCGTGCACCGCCGCGACCTGCTGCTGCAGCAGGAGGCCTCACTTGCCCGCCAGGTCGCCTCCATCGAGTATCAGAAGAAGCAACTCGAGGCACTTCAGGCAGAGGCCACTCAGCAGGAAGCGCAGGCGAATGCCCTGAAGGCGCAGGTGACCGCGGCCCTCACGGCTGCGGGCGGCAATCCGCTGGGCACCGACCCGCGTCTGGTCACGCTGCAGAACGCGCTCAAGTCCACAAAGGGCGTGAAGGGCGTGTCGGTGCCGTCGGTCAACACCAGCGGCACCGCGGCGTATTACAACGCCATTCCCACCACCGCACCGGCGGCCGACACCACGGTGAATCTGGTGCATCGCGTGCGCGACTCAGTGGTACCGAAGGTGGAGAAGGAGACCAACGGGCTCACCGCCTACGTGGGCGGTACGACCGCGGGCAACATTGACCTGGCCGACGAGATCACAAGCTCGCTGCCTCTGGTAATCGCCACCGTCTGCTTGCTCAACATGCTGGTACTGCTTCTCGCCTTCCGGTCGATTCTCATTCCCATTCAGGCTGCGGCGGTCATCACGCTCATCTCGCTGGCCACCTTCGGGCTGCTCACGCTCGTGTTTCAGGAGGGCTGGGGCTTCTCGCTTGTGGGGCTCGATGCGACCAATGCCTGCTGCTTTATCGGCGACCGGGCCACCGATCCGATTGCCTCGTACGTGCCGCTCATGATGTACGCGGCCATCTTCGGGCTGGCCAACGACTACCAGGTGTTTCTGCTCTCGCGCATCGGTGCTGACGGCACGGCCGTCTCACCGGCCAAGGCAGTGGCAGATGGCATTCGCAGTGCGGGCAAGGTCATCGCCACCGCTGCGCTCATCATGCTGTCGGTGTTCGCCGCGTTCATCATCAACGGCGACCCGGTCATCAAGCAGTTCGGCGTGGGCCTGTCGGCTGGCGTGCTGCTTGCAGGTGGCCTCACGCTGTTCATGGTCCCGGCAATCCTGCGGCTCATGGGCCGGGCCATCCACTGGATTCCCAAGTGGCTCGATCGCATCCTGCCCCACGTGGATATCGAGGGGCAGAAACTGGTGGACCAGGCGGCTTCAACCGCCGCCGCTGCGAAACCGACGGAGCCCGGCGCCTAGTTCTGTGCCGGGCCGCCGTGCTCGGGGCGTGATCGCGGGATCATGAAGGCGGCTGCGATGACGCCCAGGGCGATGATGGCACCCACGAGGATCGCCCGGCCGTAGCCGTCGGCGAGCGCCGAGGCCATGGACTCGCCGGCTTGCAGTGATCCGGTGCGGTGGGCGGCGATGGTGGCCAGCACAGCCAACCCGATGGCACCGCCCACCTGACGCGACGCGTTGACAAGGCCAGATGCCAACCCGGCCATCTGCGGACCCACGGCCGACATGGCGGCATAGGTGCCCGGTGGGAAGCTGAGGCCGAGCCCGAGGGACACCAGCGAGATGGGGCCGAGGATGTCCACCCAGTACGAGCCATCTGCCGACAGGAACGACATCCAGAAGAGGGCGACGGCGATGATGACGCCCGAGACCGCAAGGATGGGGGTGGGGCCGGTGCGCGGCATGATTCGCCCGGCGATCTGTGCGCCCACGATGATGATGAGGGCTGCGGGGATAAACCCGAGGCCCGCCTGCAGGGGCGAGAGCATGAGCACCTCCTGCAGGTACAGCGACACGAAGTACCACATGGCGAACATCGATCCACCCACGCAGGCCATGGCGATGTTGGCCCCCGTGAGCGCGCGCGACTTCAGCATCCCGAAGGGGACGATGGGGGACGACGCCAGACGGGTCTCAATGAGGATGAAGGCGGCCAGCAGCGCCACGGCGCCCACAATGGGCACCAGAGTCCATGCCGAACCCCAGCCGTGGGTATTGGTCTGCACGATGCCGAATACGAACGCCGTGAGCGACAGCGTGATGGTGACCGCGCCGCCAACGTCAAGCTTCTTGCCTGCGCCCGACCCGAAGCTCTCGGGAATGACCCAGCGGCCCACGATGAGCCCCACCACGCCCACGGGGATGTTGATGAGAAAGATCCAGCGCCACGAGAGGAGGTCAGTGAGGATGCCGCCGATCAACACGCCCACCGCGCCGCCGCTGGCCAGTGAGGCGCTCCACATGCCAAGCGCCCGGGAACGCTCCTTGGCCTCAGTGAACGTGGTGGTGACGATGGTGAGCGTGACGGGGGAGAGGATGGCCGCGCCCACGCCCTGTACCGCACGGGCGGTGATCATGGCCCATCCGGTTGGCGCGAATCCGCACACCAGACTGGCCAGCGTGAACACCAGAAGACCCACGAGAAACATGCGCCGCCGCCCGAAGAGATCTGCGACGCGACCGCCCAGCAGCAGGAAACCCGCATAGGTGAGCGTGTAGGCATTGACCACCCACTGAAGGCCGGTGGGGCTGAACCCGAGGTCCACGCGCATTACCGGTAGCGCCACGTTCACCACGGCGACGTCGAGCACCACCATGAACTGCCCCAGGCACGCCAGCAGCAGGATGAGGTTCTTGCGAAGCGGCGGCGCATTGGGGGTGAGGGTGTCGGGCACGGCGCGTGATGCTAAAGGTTTCCTCTGCAAGCGTCTGACCACTGGCTGAACAAGGAGTCCTTCGTGGACCGCATCCCATACATCCTGCTGCCGCTTCTCGGCGGTGCGCTCATCGCGGCGCAGGCGCCAATCAATGCGCGGCTACGGGTGGTGGTGGGGTCACCGATCGCCAGCGCGGCGTTGTCATTCATCGTCGGCACCATCGTTCTTGTGGCGGGAACACTCGTGGTGGGCCAGGGCTCGTCGCTGGTCAACATCGGTGGCGGACCGTGGTGGGCGTATCTGGGCGGCCTGTGCGGTGCCGTGCTGGTGTTGGGCACGCTGGTGGCTGCGCCCCGGGTGGGTGTGCTCACCACCTTCGTGGCCGTGGTGCTGGGGCAGGTACTCCTGGCCGCTGCCATCGACAACTTCGGATGGCTTGGCCAGCCCGTGGCGTCGTTCGGCTGGGACCGAATCCTTGCCGTCCTCCTCCTGCTCGCCAGCCTCGCCCTCCTGCTGCGCCGGGTGTAGCGACGCGCCGACGCCCCCGTGCCGTCACGGGATTGCGGGGGGATGACGCCGGTGCCGGCCGGGCCGGGCCTACGGGGCCCGTGGCGCGTCGATGGCTGGTGGGCCGGGCGCCACCACGTCCCGCATGTCAGCGGGCATCCGATACTGTGAATTCAGTTCTGAAGGCCAGTCCTCAGATCCCCCAGCGATCAGGAGCGTCACGTGAGACCCCGCAGACTTCGATCCCTCATCCTGCCCGGAACCATCGCCGCTGCCTGTGCGGCCCTGCTTCCCGTCCAGATGGCATCATCTGCGCCCGTCACCGCGGGCCCGGGAGCGCCGACGACCACTCCGGCCGGCGGCGGTTTCTATGGGGTCTGGACGCTGAAGAGCTGGGAGATCGATGGTCAGGTGCTGCCCTGCCCGGTGCAACTTTCGCTGGGGCCGGGTGCGCCGTCCATCGGGTGCGGTCCCAACACCTTCCTCAAGTTGTTCCGGAGCGGCCGGTACGTGACCGATTTGCCGGTGTTCCAGGTGAATGAAGCGGACGGCGGCGCGTTTGTGGTTGGCGACTTTGGCCCCAAGAAGGGTTACACGATCGTCTTTGACGACGATGGAGAGGCTGACAGCCCCCGCGCGTACCGGATGGTGATCCGGAAGGCTGGATCCACGGCACCCAAGAAGATGGCAATCTCGCTTGCCATGCGTGCGGGCGGCACGACGACGACCATCGCGATGAACTTCGTGCGCTACACCGGGTGAGCATCGCCATCGGTGCCGCGCAGGTGCCGGGGGACAGCGTCGGGGTCATGGCTCTATCGTGTGCCGGTAATGGCAGGTAACGCAGACAGGCCCATTGGGGTATTCGACTCCGGCGTGGGCGGACTCACGGTGCTCGACGAGCTGCTGGCCCGGCTCCCGTCGGAGGACTTCATCTACTTCGGTGACACCGAGTGGTTTCCGTATGGCGACAAGTCGGCTGAGGATCTGCGTGCACGGGCCGACGCCATCGCAACGTGGCTGCTGGCGCAGGACGTGAAGATGATCGTGGTGGCCTGCAACACGGCCACCGCCGCCGCGCTCGCCCACCTTCAGACGCACCTTGCGGTGCCGGTGATCGGCGTGATGACGGCCGAGAGCCATGCGGCCGTGCAGAGCAGCCGCACACGCCGCATCGGCCTGCTGGCCACCGAGGCCACCGTCGCGTCGGGCTCGTACGAGCGCATGATCGCCGCGCACGACGCCGGAGCCGAGGTCACCGCCGTGGCCTGCCCACGCCTTGCGCCGGCAATCCAGAGCGGCGACCCATTCGATCAGTCGGTGGTCGACATGGTGCGCGAGTACACCCAGCCGCTTCGCGATGCCGGTGTTGACACGGTCATCCTCGGCTGCACGCACTACCCAATGGTGGCCAAGTTGATCCGACGCCAGGTACCCGATGCCACGCTCATCTCGTCGGGCGAGGAGATCGCCCGCGAGATCGCCGACACGCTGGGCAGGCAGGGCATGCTGCGCGACGGCGGGCGCGAGGGGCACTACGCATTTGCATGCTCAGGCGACCCCGACGCCTTTGGCACGCTCGGCACGCGGTTTATGCAGATGCCGTTCGGGGACGTGCAGCACGTAGACCCGGGCGTGGGCCCGGCGATCTAGATGGGCGTCGAGCGGGTTCTTGCCACGATTACGGCCACCGACGGCGAAGTGCACGACGCGCTGCTGCACATCGACGATCGCATCACCCGGGTGCGCGAGCGCTCATCGGGCCACCGCACGGCGATCATCCACGTGCACGGGATCATGGGTAACTTTCTGGTTGGCACGCTCAGGTTCCTGCCCTCGCGCCTGGCCCGCGCCGGGTACCCCACTCTGGTGGTGGAGACCCGCATGGGCAATGTGGGCCAACTCTTTGGCAAGGCGATCTTCGATGATGCCGTCAAGGACATCGCCGCCGCGTTCTGGTGGCTCGAGGCCCAGGGGTACGACCGAATTGTGGTGTGCGGGTATTCGAGCGGCGCCACGCTGGCCGCCCGGTACGTGGCCACCCACAACCTTGTCGGTATCAGGGCGCTCATCTCGATCTCAGGGCCGTGGGGGCTGCCGCAGTCGCTGGAGGCGCGTAGTCGTAAATGGGGCGCCGACCCGTCGTACGAACAGATTGTGGAGCGCCTCGCCGCGGTGGTGGGATCGGGTACCCCCGATCGCCCCGAGGATGACCGTCTGTTCGTCATCGAACAGAGCCGTGGCCCCACCCGTCGCCCGCAGGACAGCGAGGTGTACACGTATCGCACCTGGTGGCACTCGCGGGGCCCCGAGGCCTACGCGGCCATGGCCTTTCGCCAGTTGCCGGATGTCACGGTGCCGACACTGTTCGTCCAGGGCACGGCCGATCAGGTGGTTGATCCTGAGGAGGCCCAGCGTCAGGCCGACCTGCTGCGCGAATCGGGCAACAACCACGTGGAACTGGTGTGGGTGCCCGAGGCGGGGCACTTCTACAAGGGGCAGGAGATCCTGCTCGTTGACGCCATCACCGACTTCCTCGGGGGCATTGAGTGAGTCCCCGGCGCACCGGCACCAGACGCCGCCCGGCATTCGGGCGCGACGACCGGGAGATCAGCACCCGGCTTGTCACGCTCAACACTGATGATGGCCACGTGTGGGACGGCATGCTGCTTCGCCCACGGTTTGGCGCCCCGGAACGCCGCCGGCTGCTGGTAATCGTGGTGCACGGGTCGGTGGGCAACTACCTGTCGGGAGTGCCGAGGCGCCTCGCCTTCGATCTCGCGCACCAGGGATTCTCGGTCATGCCCATCAACACCCGGTTGGCCAACTACGGCCCGTTCTTTGGCGGTGGGCTGTTCGACAAGACGGTGCTCGACCTCCGAGCGGCCCTTGATGTGGCGAGGAACAACGGATTCCCGCGCGTGGCGTTGCTGGGTTACAGCATGGGATCGACGGTATGCACCAACTTTGTGGCCGAGGTGCAGCCGCCCGAGGTGGTGGGGCTGTGCACCGTCGCCCATCCCGAGTCGCTCCCCGAGTCGCTGCGTATGCGGTGGCTCAGGTTTGGTGCGTCGCCGACCTACGAGGAGGTGGTGGGGATCGCACGGCCCATCGTGGCGGAGGATCCCGATGACCCCCCAAACGACCGCATCTTCACCGTCACCCGTGCAAACGGACCATTGACCACTCCTGAGAACGCCGAGATCTGGACCTATGCCACGTGGTGGTCATCCCGTGGGCCGGAATCGCCGCACGCCGAATCACGCAAGCGCATCGGATTGGTGAAGGTGCCCATCGGAATCTTTCAGGCGGGCAACGACCATCTCATCCTTCCGGGGGAGGGGTATGAGCTTGCGGCAATCGCCACCGCCGCCGGCAATCACGACGTGGCGCTCGACATGGTGCCGGGCGCCGATCACGTATTCACCGGCTGCGCGGATGACATCGCGATGATGGCCGGCGACTGGCTGGGGCAGCTGGCGTGAGCGATGACGTGCGCACGGCCACCGTGCGCGCGCTGTGGGATGACGCCGCCTCCATCTACCAGGACGTGATGGAACCCGCGCTTCGCGAGCCGCATCTGGCCGTGCGCGCGCTGGCGGGCGACGTACGCGGGCTCGATGCGCTCGACCTCGGGTGCGGTGCGGGCGCCATGTCCGAACTGCTTGGCCCGGCCGGTGCTCGGGTGACTGCCGTGGACCTCGCACCGCACATGGTGGCTGTGGCGCGCGAGCGGCTGGCAGGGGTGCCCAGGATCGTGGGCGTCGAGGTAATGGATGCCCAGGCGCTCGACATCCCTGATGCCTCGTTCGACCTCGTGGTGGCCGCGCTCAGCCTCATGTTCTGCCCCGATCACCCCGCGGCGTTTGCCGAGGCACACCGGGTGCTGCGTCCGGGCGGACGTCTGGTCATGGCCTGCTGGGGGCGTTCACACGAGTGCGAATCGGTCACCGTGGGGCGTGTGGCTGCCGCATTTGCCACCGGCTCGACGCCGCCGGGAACTCCCACGGGGCAGTCGCTTGGCGATCCCGAGCAGTTACGTGGCTTGCTTGAGGGCGCCGGGTTTGAGGATGTTGTGCTCATCCGCCGCGGGGTACATCTTCGCTATCCAGGGCCGGATGCGCTGTGGGCGGCGGTACGGCATGTGCACGGCGAGCGCATCCCGGATGACCGAATGGACGATGCGCGACGCGCGACCATGGCCGAGATCGCCCGGGTGGGGCTTCCGCTCAGAAACGTGGGCTGGCTGGCCACGGGCACCGCATGAGCACCATGGTCGCCCCCGGCAGCCGGCTCGCAGTACTGCGCGAGCGTGCATTTGCACTGCTGTTCTCAGCGCAGCTCGTCTCGACCATCGGCGATGTCATGGCGTCGGTGGCCGTGCCGTTCGCCATCATCGAACTGGGTGGCGGGGCCGCCGATATCGGCCTTGTGCTGGCCGCTCGCGCGGTGCCATTGGTGCTGTTTCTGCTGGTGGGTGGGGTGTGGTCGGACCGCCTGCCCCGGCGCCTGGTGATGATTGGCAGCGACGTCGTACGCGGTGTGTGCCAGGCCGTGTTCGCCACCATCCTCGTGCTTGGCGTGGGGGGCGTGCCGGCAATTATGGGAATCATGTTCGTGTACGGCACGGCCGAGGCATTCTTCCGGCCCGCGCTGTCGGGCATCGTGCCGCAGGCCGTGGCCCCCGAGCGGCTGCAGGACGCCTACGGACTCATCGCCATCACCCCCGCGCTCGGCATGACGCTGGGTGGCGTGGTGGGTGGCGCTGCGGTGGCCCTCATCTCGCCGGCCGGGGCCATTGCCATTGATGCTGCATCGTTCGCCGTGGGCATCACCTTGCTTGCGTTCGCGCGGTTCCGTCACGTGCGCACCGCTCAGGCGGGCAAACGATTTCTGGCCGATCTGCGCGATGGCTGGGACGCGTTTCGCAGTCGGACCTGGCTTGTGGTGGTGGTGATCGGCGAGTCGTTCTACGCGCTTCTGGTGATGCCCGCGATCTTTGTGGGCGGTCCGCTCATCGCCGAGCAGTTCCTTGACGGCGCTGCATCGTGGGCGGTGGTCATCTCGAGCTTCGGGCTGGGGTTTGCCACTGGCGGACTCGTGGCCCAGCGGCTTCGGCCCAGGCGGCCCATCGTGCTGTCGTACGCGGTCACGGTGCTATTCGCCGGGTTCTTCGTGCTGCTCGCCATGCCGGCCCCCACGGTGGTGCTGGGCGTGGGGGCGTGGGTCGGCGGCACCGTCATCGCCATCTCGGGCACCCTCCTTGAGACCACCATCACCCGGCAGGTCACGCCGGATCTGCGCTCACGCGTGGGCTCGTTCCGTGCGCTCGGTAGTCAGGTGTGTCAGCCCATCGGGTTCGCGCTCATCGGCGCCGTTATCGCAGGCATCGGACTGTCGGGCGTGATGTGGATCGCGGCCGCGGCGGTGCTGGCCAACATCGCGATGGTGCTGGGCACCCCCAGCGTGTGGGCGCTCGACGACTCGGCGCCGGGCCTTGAGGAGGTGGGCGTCTAGGTGTCGTGCCGATAGAAGTTCAGAACACATTGGCTCATCGGAGACGCCGTCGGGACGATACCTAGGGAATGAGCGGACGAGTGAATGCTGACGGGGTGATCCCCCGTACCCACTCCGGCACTTCCTTTGCCGACTTCGACGCCGCGGCCAGGCATCCGGCCCGCTTCTTGGCGGGAAGCGCGCCACACCGCGCCTTCTTGATGGCGATGGCGCCTGTTGCGCTGGCCTTCTTTGTGCACGCGGCCCGCTTTGCCGTGGGCGACTTGGCACAGGCGGAAATTGCCGCGGCCATCTTCTGCCTTGCGGCGCAGATG
>JBAXJA010000031.1:0-18535 GCA_037138115.1 Thermoleophilia bacterium
ATTCACGGCAGCTTTGGCATCGGCAACTCGCCGTGCGTGGACGCAGCCGGGGTAAATCTGCTGGTACAGGGAGGTCTGGGGGGCGTGGACGGGACGACGATGGATCAGGCATGCCCATTTGCGGCGCCCCCGGTAAACGCCCCGTGACCGGGCCCGGAGAGGTCAGCGGGCGTCGAGCCGGCTGACCTCTTCGACGTTTCTGATGTCGAACGCATCGGCGCCCCATGGCTCATCCAGATAGGCCTCGAGCGTCTCGAGTGCAACAGCGGGCGACATGGCGCGCAGGCTCATCACCAGCACGTTCGCGTGGTTGAACTTGCGCGCCAGACGGGCGGTCTCGGCATCGCCGCACAGTGCTGCACGCACGCCTGGAACCTTGTTGGCGGCAATGGCGGCGCCCGTACCGCTCCAGCAAAAGAGCACCGCGGTGTCGGCGACGCCATCTGCCACAGGGCGCACGGTGGCATCACTTACCGCCACCCACTCGCGATCGTCACCGTCAGTAAGCGCACCTACCAACGTGATGTCGTGATCCCGTCCTGCGAGCCATTGGATGACTGCATCGGTTACGGGCTGCCGCAGGTCTGATCCCACCGAGATCTTCATGGGATCGACTGTAGACGGACCCAGATCACTCCGGCGAGCGCACGATGAGGCCCCGGGCCCGACCGGGCTCCCACCGCAATTTGGTCGAACGGCGTGATGGCATTTCCCGGGATGCCCGATGGGGTTGAGGCGTCGACCGGTGCCATCAGGCGCTACGTTGTCCGACGTGATCGTTCGAGGCGGGACATTCGGGCCGGTGGCCACCAACACCTATGTGGTGGCGGACCGGGAGGGCGGAAGCGCCCTGATTGTGGATCCAGCTGCTGGCAGCAGCGGGTGGGTGGCTGCAGCAATTGACGAAATGCGAGTCACTCCCGTCGCGGTGCTCAACACCCACGGGCACTGGGACCACGTGGTGGAGAACCACATCTGGGATGCCCAGGGCATTCCGGTGTGGGTGGGCCGTGGCGATGAGGAGTGGCTGGCCGCGCCGGCGCCGTTCAACCCGGCGCTGTTCGGCAACCCGCCGCCCACGCCCGGCGTCACTCCGGCCGCCATTCTCGAGGATGGCGACACCATCACCTGCGGGGATCTGATGTTTCACATGATCGCCGCCCCGGGCCACTCCCCCGGGTGCCAGGTGGCGTACAACGCCGACGCCGGCCAGGCGCTGGTGGGTGACCTCATCTTCGCGATGGGGATCGGGCGCACGGACTTCCCGCGTTCGAGCCACGACGACATGGTGCGCTCGCTGGCTCGCGTGTTTGACGAGGTGCCCGGCGACACGGTGATCTATTCAGGCCACGACCGGTGGGGCGTGACCCTCGCGCAGGCTGAGCCGTACGCGCGGATGTTCATGTGATCACACGGGATGAGGTAATCGCGGCGCTCGACCGCGTGCTCGACCCGGAACTGCACCGCAGCATCGTGGCCCTCGGCATGGTGGGAACGGTCGAGGTTGATGGCTCGCGGGTGGCGGTCACCATCAAGCTCACGGTCGCCGGATGCCCCCTGAAGGCCGAGATCCAGCGCCGGGTGAGCGAGGCCGTTGCGGTGCTCCCCGGGGTGGAGGGTGTGCAGGTGGGGCTCGACACCATGACCGATGAGGAGCGCGCAGGAGTGCGCGACAACATCATCGGAGGGCCACGGAAAGACAGCCCCTTCGGTGCCGACTCACGCACCAAGGTGATTCTCGTGGCATCGGGCAAGGGTGGCGTGGGCAAGTCGAGCGTGACGTGCAATCTGGCCGTGGCGATGGCCGAGGCCGGGTACTCGGTGGGCCTTCTCGATGCCGATGTGTACGGCTATTCGGTGCCGCGCATGATGGGCGCCGACCGGCAGCCGGTGATGATGGACGACCTGATCATCCCGGTGGAGAGCCATGGAGTCCGCCTTATGTCAATCGGCTTCATGACCGCCGACGACAACCCGGTGATATGGCGCGGGCCAATGCTGCACAAGGCGCTCACCTCGTTTGTCACCGAGGTCTTCTGGGACGACCCTGATGTGCTGCTGGTGGACCTGCCACCAGGGACCGGCGACGTGTCGCTGTCACTCGCCGGGCTACTGCCCGCCGCGTATGTGGTGGTGGTGACCACCCCGCAGCTCACCGCGCAGCGGGTGGCGCGACGCGCGGCGGCGATGGCCGACCGGGTCGAACTTCCCGTGGTCGGAGTAATCGAGAACATGTCGTGGTTCATCGCCCCCGACACCGGGGCGCGGTACGAGGTGTTTGCCGGTGGTGGAGGCGCGGCACTTGCGGCCGACATCGGGGTGCCACTGCTGGGTCAGGTGCCGCTTGAATCGGATGTCGCGCGGGCCGGCGACGAGGGCCTGCCGGTGGTCGCCGCTCGCCCAGACACCGCCGCTGCGAAGGAGCTTCGCGTCATCGCGACGAAGGTTGCAGAAGCCGTGGGCCTCGCCCGCGCAACGGGGTAGACTTCCCCACGTTCCCGGACGCCATCGCGTCCATTGAAATCGAGCGCCCAAGGAGCCCCTGTTGGCATACGTCATCACCGAGCCCTGCATCGGCACCAAAGACACTTCCTGCGCGGACGTGTGCCCGGTCGACTGCATCCACCCCGCCCCCGGCGAGGACAACGCGGACACCGCGACGATGCTGTACATCGATCCGTCCGAATGCATTGACTGCGATGCCTGCGTCGAGGCCTGCCCGGTCGACGCCACCATGGCCGAGGACGACATCCCCGCTCAGTGGGGGGCGTTCAAGGAGATCAACCGCGTCTACTTCGACCAGGGCCACGAGGCCGGCGAGAAGATGGTGCAGGAGTTCCTGGCCGCCCGCGGCTAGCCAACCCCACCACGAGAAGAACACGAAGGGCGCCCAAGGGCGCCCTTCGTCGTTCCGAGGCCGCCCCCCACCCAACCCCCGCTGACAGGCACCCTGTCCACAGGCAAGAAGGCCCATTGGAATGGGCGCCACCCACCGGAATGTCACGAATGACCACGTTCTGTACCTGACGGCGCGCATCGCATCGCCAATCGCGTCGCAGAGCGGTTGGATACCCCGAACAGGCGACTGAGCGGATCCCCATGGCCCGAGACCGACGGAGCACGAAGGCGCGCTCGATCCATCATGTGACGACGCGAGGCAACAACCGGCAGGAAATCTTCCTCGATGATCTTGACCGCGTGATCTTCCTCGAGTGGATCGCCCGGGCAGTCGAGCGCTGGGATTGGGGACTCCTGGCCTACTGCCTCATGGATAATCACATCCACCTCGTCGTCGAGGCCACCCTGGGAGACCTTTCCAGCGGATGCCGGGACGCGCTCGGTTCGTACGCACGGCGGTTCAACCGGCGCCACGAAACCTCGGGGCACCTCTTCGGCTCCCGTTTTGATTCGGTGGAGGTGGTTGACGATCGCCAACTGACCGCCGTGCTCCGCTACGTCGCTCTGAACCCGGTGACGGCTGGCCGGGTAGCGAACCCCGCAGATTGGCCGTGGAGCAGCCACCGCGCGGCAGTCGGTGACCATCCGGCTCCCCTGTTCCTCGATGTTGCCCGCCTGTGGTCGTTGCTCGGACGGGATGCTGAGGTCGCCCAGCTCTATCTCCGTGCGGTGATCGTCTTTCAATAGATCCACTGTCGTACGAGGCAAGCGCTGCCTCGCGCCCAATGCGTCGCGTCTCACGCACGTCCAAGACATTCGGGTGGTGGAATCCCGCATGCCGACGCCGCTTGACCCCCTGTGGACAAGGTGCCTGTCAGCCGGGGGGGGTAGTTGCGTGACTGCGTCACAGATTGCGCGCGTTCCGGGCGTCCTGATGATGACAACCCCCTTGCGGACGCCGCTTGACCCCCTGTGGACAAGGTGCCTGTCAACTGGGGTGATGGTTTCGTGCATCACTTCAATCAGGGGTTCCTACTTGACTCTGCCCTTTCGCTACTCGCCAGGGTTACCGCCTCGGCCTCGCGCAGGCCCATGCGGCACAGCGAGAGCGCTGCCTGGCGAACTGCCTCCCGCTCCGGTGCCGCCCGCATCAGGCGCCCGGCCTCGGCCAGTGCCGCAGCCGCCGACGTCCCCTCGGCAGCCCGCGCTGCCTGCGCCAGCAGCGCACCGCTTACCTCATCACGTCGCACCAGTGCCATCTCGGCCTGGGCGGCGAGCGCCACCACACGGATGGCATCTGCACGATTCATGACCCCACCGGCCCGATCCACTGGAGCAGCGTCTCGCCGAGCACCCCGCGTAGCGCCGTGTCGTCCCATCCGGCCACACGCGCGGCCACACCCACCAGATGAAGCGCCTGTGCGTGGTCCCCATACGGGCGATCGGACCCGAACACGATGCGCTCGGGGGCCAAGGTCACAAGGTCGGGCAGCGCGGCGATTGAGCTGTCAAACAGCACGCCCGGATGACCGGCGGTCGCGGCGGCAAGAGCACGATGATCCCCCCTCCCCCCGTGGGCGAGGATCAACCGGGCGTCGGGCACCTGGTCAATGAGCCGCGCAAACGCATCACCCAGCGGACGGGCCCCGAATCCCGCATGAAAGAGCACGGGCCACCCGCGGTCGGTGGCCTCGCGCACCACGCTCACGCACTCATCCCCCTCGGGGCGGAACCGCTGGGCCACTGGGTGCAGTTTGATCCCCCGGGCACCCAGGGCATCGGCATCAGCCAGCACCTGGCCAGTGGGGCGCGTGGGATCGATTCTGCAGAACGGGATGATGCGGCCGGGGTATGCGGCGGCGGCGTCGGCAACCCGACGATTCGCCTCGCGGAAGTCACCATCCGTCCCGGGTTCGTCGGCGGGAAAGGCCACCGACGCAGCAATGCCATTGGCGTCCATGTCGGCCACGAGATCAGCGGCGGCAAGTGCATGCCCATCGCGATCGATCCCCAGATGCACGTGTGCGTCCACGATCTGTGCACCGTCGGGCACCACCACGGCCCGACGCGCCCACGCCTCAATCTCCCGGAGCACGCCGATGTCAGCCCCGGCAGCCGCCAGCACAGCGGCATCCTGACCAAGCAGGCGCGCGCTCAGGATTCGAATGCCTCAATGGCGGCGCGCATGGCGTCGGGCATCGGTGTTGGCGGGCCGTCCTCCTGGGACGCCACGCCCACCAGCACGGCACGGGCATCGGCCACGTGCAGGGCACCCTCATCGTCCAGGCGCTCAATGCGCAGGTCGTGGGTATGACTTGTCGTGCCCACGCTGGTGGTCCGCACGAATACCTCGATGGTGTCGTCAAACCGCACGGCCGCGTGGTAGTCGATCGTGAGGGACCTCACCACGAACAGGTGCCCGGGCTCCCCCAGCAGGCCGATTCCCACCTCGCGCCGGTATTCAATGACGGCGCGCTCCACATACCGGCTGTAGCGCCCGAAGTACACATGCCCAAATGCATCCGTATCGGCGAAGTCAACGCGCATTCGCGTGCTGAACCGAAAGGGTGGGTGTTCATGATCAACCGACGACACGGCTCTCCCCTCCATCGATCATCACTGATCCGCCCGTGATAAACGCGGCGCGGTCCGATGCCAGAAATGCCACCAGATCGCCCACCTCAGCGGGGTCGCCCACGCGCCCAGTGGGGTTTCGTGCACCCCGGGCCGCAATGGCGGCGTCCAGATCGGGCTCGGCCGCGAGCAACTCGCGCATGCGATCGGTAAGGATGGGACCGGGCATTACGTTGTTCACGGTCACACCGTCGGCGGCTACCTCACGCGCCAGCGTGCGCACAGCCCCCGCCACCCCCGCCCGCGTGGCGTTGGATAGCGCCAGACCGTCGATCACCTCGCGTACCGAGGTGCTCGTCACGGTGATGATGCGCCCCCAGCCCCGATCACGCATACCCGGCAGCGCCGCCCGTATCAGTCGAATGGTCCCCAGCAGGTTCTGCTGTACGGCCACGTCCCAACCGGCGTCGTCGGTGGCCAGAAATGGTCCCGGTGGCGGGCCCCCGGCATTCGCCACCAACACGTCAACCGGGCCGAGCACCGACTCGCAGGCCGCAACCGCGGCGGCGGGGCCAGCGGGATCGGACATGTCCATGACGATCCCCTCTGCCCGTCCACCCATTGCGCGGATCGCGGCCACGGCACCATCCACGCCCTCAGCACCGCGCGCCGCAATCGCCACCGCCGCACCCTCGCGTGCCAAGGCCTCAGCCGATGCGCGACCAATTCCCCGGCTGCCGCCGGTCACAAGCGCAACACGCCCGTCGAGACCAAGTTCCATACCCGCAGTCAACCACCGGCGGGCACCTCCGTGGGCTGGCGCGCAAGGATGCCACCGTGACCTGGTCAGACCTCATCACGCAAGCCACCGGCTTTCTGGGGTACGGACTGCTTCTGGGCTCCACGCTCGCACGCCGGCGACTCTGGCTTCTGGCCATCGACGCATCTGGTGGCGCAGTGCTCATCCTGCACTGGGCACTTCTCGGGGCGGCCGCGGGCATCACCATGAATGCGCTCTACACGGGAGTGGACCTCGCGGGCATCAGCCCATATTCGCGCCGTGGCCGCTTCGCTCTCGCTGCGGCCGTACCCATCGCAGTCATCCTCATCGTCATCTTCTGGACTGGCCCGGCCGACCTGCTCGCCGGAGCCGGCCTGCTATTCGCCATCGCC
This sequence comes from Thermoleophilia bacterium, assembly GCA_037138115.1. Lineage (GTDB taxonomy): Bacteria > Actinomycetota > Thermoleophilia > Miltoncostaeales > Miltoncostaeaceae > SYFI01. The sequence goes on from JBAXJA010000031.1 coordinate 6,646, forward strand.
TCGCGCGCGTCCCGTGGCCAGGTGCAGCTGCGCTTTATCGCGATGATCGGGTGCATCCCGTGGGGGCTGTTCGGCATCGTCCACGGGTCCATCGCGCAGGTGTCATTCAGCGCCATTTACTTCGTCGCGATGGGTGTGAGCATCATCCGACTTCGGGGCGGCACATGGCACCCCAAGGCATCCGCCGACGATCACGGTATCCTCCCCGCCGATGGCACCCGGTAAGAAGACCAACACAAAGCCGAAGCGCTCCGGCGGACGCCGGGCGAATTACGCCCCGCTCGCCCATACCGTGGGCAGCCGCAAGTACCTGCCGCTCGGCTGGGTCATGTGGACCGGCTGGATCATGTTCGGCCTGCTGGCCCTCGTGATGGTGGCTGAGATCTTCGCCTCGGCTCAGGCCGGCCACTACGTCGACATCATCGGCGCGATGATCATGACGGGGCTCTTCAGCTGGATGTTCTGGCTCTTCGGCACCTCGCGCCTGAAGGACCTCTAGACCCCAGCGGTTCTAGGAGTCGGCTGGCACGATCCGGGCCGCGCAGGCCTCATCGCCCTCGGCCCGGGCAGTTGCGCCCGCCAGCGTGGCATCTGGATTGAATGCCGACAGCACTCCGCGCCAGATCGCCCGGTCGAGTCCGCACACCCTCTTCGGGTCCACCTTGGCCATCTCCTCAAACGGACACGCCCGGGCGGTGAACTCGCCATCGGCGCCAGCGGTGGCCCCAAACCCGTAGCGGGTGAGCACCCCCACCACGCCCATCACGGCCTCGGTCGTTGATGAATATGACGGGCTGCGGCCGGCCGCGCGCTCCGCAACGCCGAGTTCCCGACCAAACTCGTAGCCCACGCGCTCCAGCACCTCTTGAGGATCTTCCCCGGAGCGATCATTCATCGCCCGCAGCAGCAGCTCGGCAAGCAGGTCGTAGTGCTTCTCGAGCAGGCGTTTGTCCTCTTCTGGCGCTGCCAGGGCATAGAACTTGGCCGGACGACCGGCCCCCGGACCGGTGCGGCCGCTGCGGCGCTGAAACTCGGCACGCAGAAACCCCTGCTCCACCAACTTGTCGAGGTGGAACCCGGCCAGCCGGCGCGTAATGCCCACGCCCTCGGCCACTTCGTCCTTGCCAACCAGACCGCATGCCTCGCGCACAGTGAAGAACACACGCCGACGCGTGCCGTCGCCAAGGGCGGCCACAAGCCGCTGGATCTCCACCTCGTCGTCTGGAAGGGTGGCGGGATCGGTGGTCATCGGGGTGTGCTCACGGTCCTCACGCGGTCAAGGATAGCCCCGGGAGCCGGGGTCTGGGTCCGAAACAAACCCCTTGCCCGCAGGCGGTTGATTCTTGGGGCTATGTGCGTAACCTATAGAGAAACCGCGCCCGACCCCGAAGAGGAGCGCCCTTATGTCGACGGCCAAGCCTGAGATCGATATCGACACGACATACAAGTTCGGCTGGCACGATCCGGCGAATTACGTTTTTGAGCCCAAGAAGGGCCTGAACGCGGACGTCGTGCGTGAGATCTCCGCCATCAAGGGCGAGCCCGAGTGGATGACCAAGTTCCGGCTTCGGTCGCTGGAGATCTTTGAGAGCCGCGAGATCCCCGACTGGGGTGGCGATCTGGCCAGCCTCGACTTCCAGGACATCTTCTATTACATCAGGGCCGCCGATCATCAGGGCCGCTCGTGGGACGACGTTCCGGACGACATCCGCAACACGTTCGACCGCCTGGGCATCCCCGAGGCAGAGCAGAAGTTCCTGGCGGGCGTCTCCGCGCAGTACGAGTCTGAGGTCGTGTACCACTCGATCCGCGAAGACCTCGAGGAGAAGGGCGTCATCTTCTGCGACACCGACACCGCGCTCCGTGAGCACGAGGAGCTTTTCCGTGAGTACTGGGCCACGGTCATTCCCCCCGGTGACAACACGTTCGCGGCACTCAACTCGGCCGTGTGGTCCGGTGGCTCGTTCATCTGGATCCCGCCAGGGGTGCACGTGGACATCCCGCTGCAGGCCTACTTCCGCATCAACGCCGAGAGCATGGGCCAGTTCGAGCGCACGCTCATCATCTGCGAGCCCGGCTCATACGTGCATTACGTCGAGGGCTGCACGGCCCCCACGTACTCGGCCGACTCGCTGCACTCCGCGGTGGTCGAGATCATCGTGAAGAAGGGTGCACGGTGCAGGTACTCGACCATCCAGAACTGGTCGAACAACGTCTACAACCTCGTCACCAAGCGCGCAGTGGCCCACGAGGACGCCGTCATGGAGTGGATCGACGGCAACCTGGGCTCCAAGCTCACCATGAAGTACCCAGCCGTGTGGATGGTCGGTCCGCGCGCGCGCGGCGAGGTGCTCTCGGTCGCCATGGCCGGCCCGGGAATGCATCAGGATGCCGGCGCCAAGATGGTGCACGTGGCGCCCGATACGTCGTCAACGATCATCAGCAAGTCCATCTCGCAGGGCGGCGGGCGCACGTCGTACCGCGGCCTCGTGAAGGTTGAGCCGGGTGCTCGCCGGGCGAAGGCCTCGGTGGTGTGTGACGCGCTGCTCCTCGACGAGGACAGCCGCTCCGACACCTACCCGTACATGGACATTCAGGAAGAGGACGCCTCGATTGGCCACGAGGCCACCGTCAGCAAGGTGGCCGACGACCAGATCTTCTACCTCATGAGCCGCGGGCTCAGCGAGGAGGCGGCCATGGCGATGATCGTGCGCGGGTTCATCGAGCCCATCGCCAAGGAACTGCCCATGGAATACGCGGTTGAGCTCAACCGCCTGATCGAGTTGCAGATGGAGGGTTCCATTGGCTGATGCCCCGGCCTGGGCCGCAGAGGCCCGCACCACGGCAACCGCCAATCTTGATGCCCTGCCCGTGCTCACCGGCATGGAGGAGGAGTGGCGTTTCACTCCCCCGGCAGACCTCGCCATGACCGGCCCCGAGCCATCGGGTGCCGGGGCCACGGGCACCGTCGCGTTGCCTGCCACCGAGGGGCGATCGGCACGGCTGGCCTTTACCGACGGCGTACCGGCTCCTGCTGAGATCATCGACCTGCCCGACGGCGTCATCGTGTCGGAACTGGGTCAGGCGCTCATCGACCACGAGCACCTCGTGCGTCCCCGCCTGTACTCGCTGGCAGGGTTCGACGATCGCCCCGGTGCGCTCAACGCCGCACACTGGGACGCGGGCACATTCGTGTACGTGCCGCGCGGCGTACATCTCACACTTCCGGTCGAGACGGTGCTCACCGCAACGGGAGCCACCGGCCGCGTGTTTGGCCGCACGCTCATCATCGTGGAGGAAGGCGCCAAGGCAACCGTGGTTGACCGCTACGTCTCGCCCGATCTCGACGGCCCGGTGCAGGCGTCGTCAGTGGTGGAGATGTTCGTGGCCGAGGGCGGTGAGCTGGAGCACGTCTCGTACATCGGGTGGGGTTCCGGCATGCGCCACCACGCCACCATCCGCGCCTCAGCCGGTAAGGACGCCCGGGCACGCTCGGTCAACGTCACGCTTGGCGGCGACGTGGTGCGCGTGGAGCCCACCATGTACTGCCATGGCAGTGGCTCCGACGCCCGTGCGCTCGGCATGTACTTCGCCACGGGCAACCAGCACTTTGAGCACCGTGTCGTGTCGCGCCACGAGGCGCCGCAGGCGTACTCAAACCTGCTCTACAAGGGAGCGATCCAGGACACCGCCCACACGGTGTTCTTCGGAAACCTCGTGGTGCCCCCGGGCGCCCCGGGCACCGACGCCTACCAGACCAATCGCAACCTCATCCTTACCGAGGGGGCACGCGCCGACACCATCCCGTTCCTCGAGATCGAGACGGCCGAGGTCAAGTGCTCGCACGCCGGTGCAGTGGGCCGGGTGGACGACGAGCAGGTCTTCTACCTCATGAGCCGCGGTGTGCCGGAGCTCGAGGCGAAGCACCTCATCGTGTACGGGTTCTTCCAGGAGGTCCTCGACCAGATCTCCTTCGGTGAGCTGCGCGACGAACTCGCTGCTGCCGCACGCGCCAAGGTGCGATGAGCGTGGTCGACGTCATGTCGCTCGACGACATCCCACCCGGCACCATGACCCGGGTCGAGGTCGGTGGCCAGCCCATCTGCCTGGCCAACGTCGAGGGCACTCTTCACGCCGTGCACGACACATGCACGCACGGCATGGCATCGCTCAGCGCGGGCTGGCTCGACCCCGAGATGGGTCGCGTCGAGTGCCCGCGCCACGGTGCCTACTTCCGCCTTTCCGACGGAGCGGCAATCACGCCGCCCGCCACGGCCTCGGTGCCGGTGTTCCCGGTTGAGGTCCGCGATGGACGGGTGTGGATCGACCCCACACCCGACACCACACACCCATTCGATGCCCGATGACTCATTCCAAGGAGATCCCGTTTCGTGCCTGACCCCATCCTGAAGATCACCGGCCTCGAGGTTGCCGTCGATAACACGCCCATTCTCAAGGGCGTTGACCTCGAGGTGCCGCAGGGCGAGGTGCATGCCCTTATGGGGCCAAATGGCTCGGGCAAGAGCACGCTCGCGTACGCCCTCGCTGGCCACCCGCGATACGAGATCACAGCCGGCTCTGTGCTGTTTGGCGGAGAGGACCTCGCCGCAATGGCTGCTGACGAGCGCGCCCAGAAGGGCCTGTTCCTCGCCATGCAGTACCCCGTCGAGGTGCCCGGTGTATCGGTGATGAACTTCCTGCGCACCGCGGTCAACGCGTCGCGCGGCGAGGAGATCCCCGTGCGCGAGTTCGCCAAACTGTTCAAGGAGAAGAGCGCACTCCTGCAGTTTGACCCGTCGTTTTCGGACCGCTACCTGAACGAGGGCTTCTCAGGCGGCGAGAAGAAGCGCCACGAGATCCTGCAGATGGCGCTGCTCGAGCCCAAGTTCGCGATCCTCGATGAAACGGACTCAGGACTCGACGTCGATGCGCTGCGCATTGTGTCGGAGGGCGTCAATGCCCAGCGCGGCCCCGACCTCGGATGCCTCATCATCACCCACTACACGCGCATCCTGCGCTACATCACGCCGGACGTCGTGCACGTGATGTTTGAGGGGCGCATCGCCCAGACCGGCGGCCCCGAGCTGGCCGAGCACCTTGAGGACAAGGGCTACGTGGAGTTCGGCTCGCACGAGCCGGCCAACGCCCCGAACTGATGACGACCACGGGGAGCTCCGCGCTGGACGCCCGCGCGATCCGCGCGGAGTTCCCGATGTTCGTCGCCCCGCGGCCCGACGGCCGCCCCTTGCACTACCTCGATTCCGCGGCCACCTCGCAGAAGCCCCAGGTGGTGCTGGACGCGATGGACGCGTACTACCGCGAGACCAACGCCAACGTGCACCGTGGCGTGTACGAGATGGCCGCCGAGGCAACCGATCGCTTTGAAGCCGGGCGCACGGCTGCTGCGCGCCTCATCAACCACCCGCGCGAGGCGCTGGTGCTCACCAAGAACGCCACTGAGGCCATCAACCTGGTGGCCTGGGCCTGGGGTGCGCGCGAGTTGCGCGAGGGCGACGAGATCGTGGTCACCGAGATGGAGCACCACTCCAACGTGGTGCCGTGGCAGATCGTGGCCAGCCTGACCGGCGCCAAGGTGCTGTTCGCCCCCGTGACCCCTCAGGGTGAGGTCGAGCTCGATGCGCTGCGGGCGCTCATGGGCCCGCGCACCCGCATGGTGGCCGCGGTGCACGTGTCCAACGTGCTCGGAACCATCAACCCCGTGCACGAAATCGTGGAGATGGCGCATCAGGCTGGGGCGCTCACCATGATCGATGCCACCCAGAGCGTGCCCCACATGCCGGTTGATGCCACGGCGATCGGCAGCGACTTCCTGGTGTTCACCGGCCACAAGATGCTTGGCCCCACGGGAATCGGCGCACTGGCCGCCACGCCCGAGCGACTCAATGCGATGGAGCCGTTCCTGGGCGGCGGCGAGATGATCTCCGACGTCACCACCGAGGGCTCCACGTGGGCGGAGATCCCGTGGAAGTTTGAGGCGGGAACCCCGCCAATCGCCGAGGCTGTGGGGCTCGGCGCCGCGGTTGAATACCTCGAGGCACTCGGAATGGACCGTGTGCGCGAGCACGAGCGGGCCACTGCAGAACTGATGATCGACGCATTGGGCGAGGTGCCCGGCCTCACCATTCTCGGGCCCACAGATCCCGACCGGCGCGGCGCTGCCGTGTCGTTCACACTCGACGCCGTCCACCCCCACGACATCGCGCAGTTCCTCGATTCGAAGGGCGTGTGCGTTCGGGCGGGCCACCACTGCGCCAAGCCCCTCATGCGCGTGCTGGGCACGCAGAGCACCACACGGGCCAGTGCCCACGTCTACACCACTGACGAGGACATCCTCGCCCTGCGCGATGCCCTCATTGAGTGCCGCACCTGGTTCGGGGTCTGACCATGGGCGGACTCGACGACCTGTACCAGCAGCTCATCCTCGATCACTACCGCAACCGCCGTGGCCGGGGGCGTATCGGGAACGCCTCGGCATCGGTGCACGAGCACAACCCGGTATGCGGCGACGAGTGCTTCCTCGACATCCGTGTGGAGGACAACCGCATCATCGAGATCAGGACCGATGGTGATGGCTGCTCGATCTCCCAGGCCGCGGCATCGATGCTCACCGAGGTGGCAGCGGACAAGGACCTGAATGAGGCCCTCGAGATCGTGGAGCACTTCCGTCTGATGATGCACGGCGACGCCGAGCCCGACGAGGACCTGCTGGGCGATGCCATCGCCCTGGAGGGTGTGGCCAAGTACCCGGTGCGCGTCAAGTGCGCACTGCTGTCATGGCTGGCGCTTCGCGACGCGATCGCCAGCTATCGTGAGACCACCGCACACGGAGGCTGAGATGGTGAACCAGGACGACGTCCGCGAGGCGATGAAGCAGGTGGACGACCCCGAGATCGGTATCAACGTGGTCGATCTGGGCCTGCTCTACAACGTGCACGTGGACGATGCCACCGGCAAGGTGGACATCGACATGACCCTCACCTCTATGGGGTGCCCGCTCACCGAGCAGATCATCGCCGACGTGCGCAAGTTCGTTGAGCCGCTCGATGGTGTGACGGCGGTTGACGTCAACTGGGTCTGGGATCCGCCGTGGGGGCCCGACAAGATGACCGACGACGGCAAGCTGCTGATGAAGGTGATGGGCTATGGCTGATCAGGCCACCCCTGCCCCAACGCTCACCCTCGACCAGAAGAAGGCCGCCGCACGCGAGCGTGCGCGAGCTGCCCGTGAGCAGCAGGCCACAGGTGCGGGGGCCGGCCTTGCGGTCACCGACGCCGCCGCCGCATACGTGCGCGAGTCGGCTGACCGCGAGGGGATGGACCATGGCGTGCGGCTGCGTATCCACGCCGGCGGCTGCTCGGGCCTCGAGTACTCAATCGATCTGATTCCGCGCGGTGCGATGCCCGCGCCCGACGAGCGGCAGATCGAGAGCAACGGCATCCGCGTGCTACTGGATCTCAAAAGCGCCATTTACGTAAGCGGATCCGTGGTTGACTACACCACCACGCTCATGCGGCGCGGCTTCGTGATCAAAAATCCCAACGCCACCAGTACCTGCTCGTGCGGGGACAGTTTCGGCGTCTGACCAGAGGACATACCCCTCAATGCCCAAGCAATCACGATTCCGCAGCGGAATCGCCCTCGCGAAAATCAGTTGGCACACACTGCGCGATCACAAGAGCCTCATGGCCTTCCCCATCGCGGGAATGGCCGTTGCTCTTGCCATCGCGATCATCTTCGTGCTGCCCGGCATCCTTCTGCTGGTGGTCTCCAAGGTTCTGTGGGCTGCGATCGTGCTGTTCGCCATCAGCGCCTATCTGGCCGCCTTCACCGGGGTGTTCTTCGGGGTGGGCCTCTGCGCGGCAACCGATCGGGCCCTTCGCGGTGAATCGTGCACTCTGAGAGACGGTCTGCACGTATCGCGTGAGCGCATCCCGCAGATCGCCAAGTGGGCGCTTGTGGTGACCACGGTCGCCATCGTCATCCGGGCCATCGAAGCCCGCTTCGACGGTGCGGGTGGTGCCATCGTCGGCGCACTCGCCGGAGTCGCCTGGGCACTGGTGTCGTTCCTTGCAGTACCCGTCATCACCTTTGAGGGAGCCGGACCCATCAATGCCCTCAAGCGTTCATCGTCGCTGTTCAAGCAGCGCTGGGGCCAGCAGGTAACCGGTCAGGCCGTCACCGGTGGCATCGTCGGCGTACTGATCGTGCTCCCCGGCATCATCCTCATCTTCCTGGGCATTGCAATGGCAGGAGGCACGTCAGCCGCCGCAGGCATCGCCATAGCCGTTGTCGGCGGGCTGCTCGTCATCATCGGATCGGTGCTCGCCAGCACCCTCAGCCAGATCCTGTCGGTGGCCCTGTACCACTACGCCGTGGACGGCGAGGGCGTGGGGGCATTCAGCGCCGACGCACTGCAGGGCGTTGTGCGCACCAAGCGCGGAGCGCGCACCTCCTAGCGGACAGCCACCGCGGTGCCATTGCCGGGGCCGGTCACGGCCTCGGCAATGGGGACCGCGCCCAGAAGCGTGGCCCCGGCCGCAGGAACATGTCCCACCGACACGGTGGCAGCGGTAAATGCCCGGGCAACCGGCGCGTTACGCAGCCACGCCATCAGATACGGGTACGGGTCAACGCTGTCTCCGTTGGCCGGGTGCACCTCAAAGTGGAGGTGTGGCGGAGTGGTGATGGCGTCGCCCGTGTTGCCCATGAACCCGATCACGTCGCCCGCCCGCACCCGCGCACCTTCCACTGCCGCCGGTGAGTACGCGGACAGGTGCGCGTAGTAGTAGGCCGTGCCACGGTCGTCGGTGAGCCACAAGCGGTTGCCACCCAGGTGGTTGACCCCCACCTTCGACAGCGTGCCGTCGGCCACGGCCACCAGCGGGGTACCCGCTGACGCGAAGATATCGTTGCCCTGATGCCACCCGGTGTCGGCACGGGGGTTCCCGTAGTCGTCCGAGAAGTCGTTGGATGTGCCGCCCACGACGGGAAAGACATATCCGGCCGACGTGGGCACCGCCGTTACGCCGGGAGCGATCTGGCGCGGCAGACCGAGTCCCGATGACGGTGTGAGTGGCGACGGCGCACCGGGAACCAGGGTGGTCGAGGGGGCCGGGGCGACAGGGAGCGCTCGCCCACTGCTCGCCGGCGGTGCATCGCTGCCGTCCGCGGGCGCGGCCGACCCAGGGGCACTGGGTGCGCTCCCGGGATCGGGAGACGGCGAGTCGGGAATGGGATCGCCTGTCGTGGCCTCGACATGCCCAAGCACCACATCCGCGCCGACTGCGAGGCCCGACGCAGGATCGGTGATCTGCACCCGCAGGGCGTTGGCCGTGACGGTACCGCCGTCCACCAATTGTTCCATCAACGTGAGTGTGCCGATGCCAGCGATGTCCACGGGCGTGCCCGGTTGCTCATTGATGTCCTGGCCATCCACCGTGATGTCTGCCGACCATGCCGCCACGCCCGCCTGGGTGCCCTGAGCGCCCGCATCAGACCGGATACCCACGTGGAGCGCATTCACCACGACCCGGCCACCGAACAGCCGTACGCCTGTGGCGTTGGCCTCGGCCTCGGCGAGCGCGCCGGATCCACCCGGCCCTGCCCCCACATTTACCGAGACAGTGCCGCCTGCTGCAACGGCACCAGATGGGGTTGCGGTCGCCGATCGTGTGGGGTGATGCGGCCCAGCGGCGGCCGTGGCGATGTTGCGGCCAGGCACGATGGCGCCGATACCACGGGCGATCGGGTCGGAACTGCCCGCGCCAAGGGCGGATCCAGCCGCCAGAGCGCAAATGCAGGCCCCGGCGGCGATCCCGCGAAATGCACATGGCACGCGTCGGCTCACGTTCCGGATTGTGGCCATGGCCCCGGACGGGATCAACACGAATTGCCGCATGTGTCACGTGCAACCGGGATTTCCCTGCAGGGTGCCATTTCGTGAAAGGGTCGGAATTCGTGCAGCAGGCCAATCACATTCCACGCGCGCGTCGCGTGCTCGCCTCGATCCTCGTCGGTACCGCTCTCATGGCGGGCATTGGCGTGCCCGCCATCACGTCGGGCGCCCCGTTCACCGTGCGAGAGAAGAAGGCGGCTATCAAGCGCCTGCAGGCGAAACTCGACGTATTTGGCCATAAGGTCGAGGTTGCAGCCGAGAAGTACAACGGCGCCGTGTGGAAACTCGGCAACATCCGGTCCGACATCACGAAGAATGAGGGCGTGCTCAGGAAGGCCATCGCCGACCTGCACATCTCTCAGCGCATCCTCAGTGAGCGGATGGATGCGCTCTACCGTCACCCCGACCCGTCACTCGTCGAGGTGCTCGTCTCGAGCGGCAGCCTCACCGATGCAGTGGGCCAGGTGGACGCCATTCAGCGTGCCGGCACCGAGGACGCCCATGTTGTGGGCAACATGCGCACCTTCCGCGACCGCACCGTCCGCATCGGCGTGCAACTTGCCAAGGACCGCGAGGCCGCCAAGGTTGAGGTGACCAACGCCGCAGCCGAGAAGTCACACGTCGAGGCCATCATGGCCCAGCGCAGGAATGTGCTGAACAACGCCCGGGCCGACCTGCGTCAGGCCATCGCCGACGAGGCCGCACGCCAGCAGGCCGCCGCATCCGCTGCTGCATCGTCGGGCTACACCCCGTGGCACGGCCCCCTGCCATCGGGCGCAGGCAATGCCGAGGCCGTACGCATCGCCATGCAATACCAGGGCGTGCCGTATGTGTGGGGCGGCGCATCGCCCTCAGGTTTCGACTGCTCAGGACTCCTCAGCTACGCATACGCGCAGATCGGCAAGAGCGTCCCGCACTACACCTTCGCCATCTGGGGAGCATTCCCGCACGTGCCGCTCGACCAGATGGAGCCGGGTGACGCAATCCTGCTCAACGGCCTCGAGCACGTCGGCATGTATATCGGCAACGGCATGATGATCCACGCCCCGCACACCGGTGACGTTGTGAAGGTTGTTCCGCTCTCCAGCCGTGGCGACATCGTGGGAGTGGTCCGCCCTTAGCCCCCGCCGCCCCGCGGGGCTGGCGTAGAGTTGCCCCGTGTTTCCAACCTTGGGCTCCATCGGGCCATTCACGTTCTACTCATTCGGCCTCATGGCCGCCATCGCGGTGGTGCTGGCTGGCGTCTTCCTTGCGATTGACCTGCGCCAGCGCGGCCTCGATCCGTCCAATGCGCTCGAGATCGTGGTGGGCGCTGCCATCGGCGGGTTCCTCGGCGCACGCATCTACTACCTCATCGAGCACTGGGGAGAGCCCGGCGAAGGCCTGTTCTCCGGGTCCGGGCTTGTCTGGTACGGCGGGGTCGCCGGTGGCGTGATCGGCGTCATCCTCATTGCCACCTGGAAGCGCATCCCCCTGGGGGTGATGGCCAATGCCGCCGCCGCGCCGCTGGCCCTGGCGTATGTGATCGGACGCATCGGGTGTCAGCTGGCCGGAGACGGCGACTACGGCAGTGCGACCAGCCTGCCCTGGGGAATGTCGTACCCCGACGGCACCGTGCCCACCACCGAGATCGTTCACCCCACCCCCATCTACGAGAGCATCGCGATGCTCGTGGTCTTCTGGGTCCTGTGGCGCTTCCGCGGACGCCTCACGGCGCCATGGTCGCTATTCGGGCTCTACTTGGTGCTCGCGGGCATCGAGCGCCTGCTGGTGGAGTTCGTACGGCGCACGCCCACCGAGTTCGCCGGGCTGACCACCGCCCAGATCATCTCGGTCGGGCTCATTCTGATCGGCCTCCCGCTGGTGTGGCGCGGGATCAGGAGCGGCTCGACCGGGGCCGACCCGCCACTCGCACCGGCCTAGGCCGCTGGGGAACCGCCGCCCGGCACCCACAGCACGTCCGGGCGACCGAC
>JBAXJA010000032.1:0-18046 GCA_037138115.1 Thermoleophilia bacterium
CTGGTGCTGGGTGACCCCACCAGCATGGCGGCCACCCTTCTGCCCGTAGGTCGCGGGCCGGTGTGTGCCGTAATCACCGCACCGGTGGCGCAGGGAGTGGGCGCCTGATGCCCCAGGAAGCACTCCTCACCATGATCATCCAGGCCATCATCGTTGTGGTGGTGGTGCTGTCGTCGTTCGCATACCTCACCCTGCTGGAGCGCCAGTTGATTGGACGCTTCCAGGCACGGCGTGGCCCCAACCGTGCCGGCCCCTTTGGACTGATGCAGCCGCTTGCCGACCTGGGCAAGTTGACGTTCAAGGAAGACTTCGTGCCCGAGGGAGCCAACGCCACGATCTTCCGGCTGTCGCCGCTCATCTGCGTGATCGCCGCCGTCGCCACGCTCTCGGTCATCCCCTTTGGCGGGGTGCACGAGATCGGCGGACACACCATCACCATGTACGGGGCCGACCTGAGCGTGGGCGTGCTGTTTGTGTTCGCCATGAGCAGCCTGGGCTTCTACGGGCTCATCCTCGGCGGCTGGGCGAGCGGCAACAAGTACTCGCTGCTGGGGGCCGCGCGCAGTGCCGCCCAGCTGGTGAGCTACGAGGTGGCCATGGGCCTGTCCATCGTGGGCGTCGTCATGATCAGCCAGAGCCTGTCGCTGGTGGACATCGCCAATGATCAGGCCGCACACATCTGGTACATCGTCTACCAGCCCATCGGCTTCATCATCTTCATGATCGCGGCGTTTGCCGAGACCAACCGCACGCCCTTCGACCTGGGCGAGGCCGAGAGCGAACTGATCGCGGGCTACAACCTGGAGTACGGCTCGGTGAAGTTCGCCATGTTCTTCCTGGCCGAGTACACCAACATGATCATCGTGTCGGCCATCGCCGCCACGCTGTTTCTGGGCGGCCCTGACGGGCCCTTCCTGCCCGGCTTCATCTGGCTGGGCATCAAGATCGCCGTGCTGCTGTTTGTGTTCATCTGGGTACGCGCCACCGTGCCGCGCCTGCGCTACGACCGCCTGATGAAGTTCGGGTGGAAGGTGCTGCTGCCGGTGGCCACTGCCAACCTGCTGCTCACCGCCGTCATCGTCGGCCTCGGGTTTGCCAACTGATGGGCCGCCTCGACGCACTCAAGGGGTTTGGCGTTACGTTCCGGACGCTGCTCACCAAGCCCGTCACCATCGGCTACCCCGAGCACAAGACTCCCGTGTACCCGCGCTTTCGTGGTCGCCACCGCCTGTGGCTGCACGACGATGGTCTGGAGAAGTGCGTGGGCTGCTCGCTGTGCGCCGCAGCCTGCCCGGCCGACTGCATCCGCGTGGTGGCCGAGGAGAACACGCCCGAGCACCGGGTGAGCGCAGGCGAGCGCTACGCCCGCATCTACGAGATCAACATGGCGCGCTGCATCTTCTGTGGCTACTGCGAGATCGCGTGCCCGTTCGACGCCATCACGCTCGAGCACTCGTACGAGCTGAGCGAGTACACCCGCGAGGCGCTCATCTACACCAAGGATGTACTGCTGGAGCCCGCCCCCAAGCAGCCGCCGCTTCACCCCAACGTGCCGGGTGGCCCCATTCCCCCGGGCGAGGCATGACCGTGGCCGTTGACGCACTCATTCCCGGTGTACCCATGCTGTTTATGGGAGAGGGCTTTCGCGTGCACGCCACCAGCCGCGAAACCGCCGGCGGGTTTCTCATTGCCGAGATCGCATCGCGCCCAGGTGGTGGGCCGCGCCATATGCACTCGCACGAGGCCGCCGAGCAGTACATGTGCCTGGAGGGTGGCATCACCGTGATCACCAGCGAGGGCGTGCACCGCCTGTCGCCCGGCGAGTCGGTGACCATCACCCCGCACCTCGCCCACACCTACCGCAACCTGAGCGATGCGCCGGCGCGCCTCCTGTGCACGCTGTCGCCACCCGACGACATGGAGGCGTTTCTGCTGGAGGTGTGCGACCCACACACCGAGGGCGCACCCCTTCCCGCCGTCGACCCGGCAGCAGCCGACCGCGCCATGCAGATCGCGGCGCACCACGGCATGCGTGTGCTCGACAAGTACGACCCGGCGGTGCTGACCAATGGGTGAGCAGATCACCTTCGCCATCGCGGCCATCGGTGCGGTGGGCTTTGGAATCGGCGTGGTGTTCTTCAAGGACGCCTTCCGCGCAGCGGTGTCGCTCATCGGCACCCTGCTGTCGGTGGCGCTCTTGTTCATCGTGCTGATGGCGCCGTTTGTGGCTGCCCTGCAGGTGATCGTGTACGCCGGCGCCATTGTGGTGCTGTTCCTGTTCGTCATCGCCTACCTGGGTGAGCGCAACGAGGTGCCCGGGCGCGACCGGCTGGACGCCATGCAGGCCGTGGGCTGGGTTGCCCTGCTCGGCATCGGTGCCCTCGGCGTGATCGCGGTGCTCGACTCCACGATCGGCCCCGCGCGCGCCGCGCCAGCCGACACCGCCGTGGGATCCCCCGCGGCAATCGGCCACGCATTTCTCAGCGACCACATCATCGCCTTCGAGGGCACGTCGCTCATTCTGCTGGTCGCCGCCGTTGGGGCGGTCATCCTGGCCAAGCGCGCAGTGCAGATGGAGGGGGGCCGATGACCGTCCCGATGTCCGCCTATCTCGTGCTGTCCATCGTGCTGCTGGGCCTCGGGATGCTGGGCGTTATGCGTCGTCGCAACCCGCTGCTGCTGCTGCTGTCAATCGAGCTGATGCTGAATGCCGGCAACATCCTGCTCATCGGCTTCTCGCGTCAGTGGAATGACCCTTCGGGACAGATCTTCGCGCTTGTGGTGATGGTGGTGGCGGCCGCTGAGGTGGTTATCGGGCTGGGTCTGGTGGTGGCGGTATTCCGCAGCCGCATGAACCTCGACGTGGACGAGATGTCGTCCATGAAGGGCTGACCCGTGCAGACGACCCTCGCCTGGATCGTGCTCGTCTTGCCGCTGCTCGGCGGCATCACCCTGGTCGCATGGCCCGGGGAGCCCCCGCGCGCAGCGACACGCGTGATCGGCATCGGCAGCATCCTCATCGCGTTTGCGCTGGCCGTCACCATCTTCCTGAGCCTGCTCATGAATACACCCGACGACCGCACGTTTACATCGGGCCTGTACGAGTGGATCTCCATCGGCGGCACATCGCTGGATCTTTCGATCCTCGTGGACCCGCTCAGCGTGATGATGATGCTCATCATCACCGGGGTGGGCTTTCTCATCCACCTGTTCAGCGCCGAGTACATGCAGAACGACCGCGACTACCGGCGGTTCTTTGCCGAGATGAACCTTTTCGTGTTCTCGATGCTGCTCTTGGTGCTGGCCGGCAACTTCTTCTTCCTCATCGTGGGCTGGGGATTTGTAGGCCTGGCCTCGTACCTGCTGATCGGCTTCTGGTACGAGCGCCCGGCGGCGGTGGCGGCGGCCAAGAAGGCGTTTGTGATGAACGTGATCGGCGATGCCGGCCTGGTGCTGGGGGCGTTGCTCATTCTTCGCCAACTGGGCACGCTCGACTTTCAGCAGGCATTTGCCAACGCCGATCAGCTGGGAATGAACAGCGGCACGGCGCTGGCCGTGTGCCTGCTGCTGTTCGTGGGTGCCGCAGCCAAGAGCGCGCAGATTCCGCTGCACACATGGCTGCCCGATGCCATGGAGGGGCCCACACCGGTCAGCGCACTGATCCACGCCGCCACCATGGTGACCGCAGGCGTGTACCTGATCGTGCGCTGCCACGCGCTGTTCCAGATGTCCGAACTGGCGGGCCAGATCATCGCCGTTATCGGTGCCGCCACGCTGCTGATGGCCGCCACCGTGGCCCTGCAGCAGGTGGACATCAAGCGCGTGCTCGCCTGGAGCACCGTGAGTCAGATCGGCTACATGATCATGGCCGCGGGCCTCGGTGCGTACTCGGCAGCCATGTTCCACCTGCTCATGCACGCCTTCTTCAAGGCCTGCCTGTTCCTTGCCGCCGGCATCGTCATCCACGCCCTGCACGACGAGCAGAGCCTGAACAAGATGGGCGGGCTCAAGAAGTACCTGCGCGTGGCCTACTTCGGCATGGGCATGGGTTGCCTGGCGATTGCCGGGTTCCCGGGCTTTGACGCGTTCTTCAGTAAGGACGACATCCTCGCCACGTCACTCGCGGCCGGGCCGGTGGGCGTGGCCTGCTGGATCATCGGTGTTGTCGGGGCATTCCTCACCGCGCTGTACATGTTCCGCCTGCTGTTCCGGGCGTTCTTCGGACCCGAGCCCACGGGCGGCTACGCGCACGCCCCGCACCCCTCCAAGTGGTGGATGGCGGTGCCGGTCATCATCCTGGGCGTGCTCAGCTTTGTGGGCGGATGGATTCAGGTGCCCTTCGGCTGGACCGGCATCAGCGACTGGCTGGCACCCGTGCTGGCCGACGTGCAGCACCCACTTGAGGCGAGCAATGCGCAGGTGTGGCTCACCATTGGCTTCTCGAGCGCCGCGGCCCTTGGGGGCATCGCACTGGCCTGGTGGCTCTTCGCCGCCGACCCACAGCGCCGAATCCGCCTTGCCGCCGTGGCCCGCGGGCCACGCGAGGTGATGCGCGAGGCGTACCTTTTTGACGAGGCCTACAACGACGTGTTCATCGTGCCCGGCCGCGAGCTCGGCACCGTGCTGCTCGACGACGTTGAGCCGAAGGGCCCGCAGGGCCTCATCACCGGCACCGCGGCAGTGATCCGCGACACCGCGCGTGTGATCAGCGCCTCCGAGACTGGCTTCGTGCGTTCGTACGCATTCGCCATGATCGCCGGCCTTGCCGTGGCGGGCGTCATCCTGGCCATCGTCGTGGCGGGGGTGGCCTGATGCCCTGGGTCTCCCTGCTGGTGATCGTGCCGCTTGTCGCCGCCATGGTGCTGGCGCTCGTGCCGCAGCACGACCGCATGCTGGCGCGCACCGTCGCACTGGCAGGCGCCGGCCTCACCGTTGCCGTGTCGGTGGTCGTGCTCGTGCTCTTCGACCGCGGGTCGGGGTCGCTTCAGCAGATTGACCACGTCGACTGGATCAAGAGCCTGGGCATTTCGTGGGATCTGGGCGTGGATGGCATCTCCATCTGGCTCGTACTGCTCACCACCGTGCTGTTCACGCTCGGGATGATCGCCGCCTGCCAGCACCTGCCCGAGCGCGGCAACATGTTCCTGTCGCTGCTCCTGTTGTCGGAGGTGGGCCTCCTGGGGCTGTTCACCTCGGGCGACCTGGTGCTGTTCTACGTGTTCTGGGAGTTCATGCTCATCCCGTTCGCGTTCCTCATCTGGACCTGGGGTGGCGACAACCGCAGGCGCGCGGGCCTCACGTTTGTCGTGTACACGATGGTCGGCAGCCTCATCATGCTCGTGGCCATCATCTCCACCGCGCTGATCGCCCGCGACCACCTGGGCCATCTCACCTTCCTCATCCGCGACATCCAGGGTGTGCCGTTCTCGGGCACCGCATCCACGCTGCTGTTCGCCGGGTTCGTGCTGGCCTTTGCCATCAAGCTTCCGCTGTGGCCCTTTCACGGCTGGCTGCCCCTGGCCTACAGCGAGGCGCCCATCGTGGTGACCGCGCTGATGGCTGCGCTCATGAGCAAGGCCGGCGTGTACGGACTGCTGCGCATCGGCGTGCCGCTGTTCCCCGACGGCGCCAACACGCTGCTCATCCCCATCGCCATTCTGGCGCTCATCGGCATCGTCTATGGATCGCTGCTCGCGTGGCGTGCGCGCACCATGCGCCTGCTCGTTGGTTACTCAAGCCTTGCCCACCTGGGATTCATCGTGCTGGGGATCATGGTGTTTGACCGCATGGCGGCGCAGGGCGCGGTGCTGCAGATGATCAACCACGGGGTGGTGGTGGCCGCCGCCTTTACCATCGTCATGGTGCTGGGCCGCGGTACGGGCACCGAGGAGATGGGCCGCCTGGGCGGGCTGGCCAAGGGCGCGCCGCGCCTGGCCGTGGCATTCCTCATCGTCACCATGGCCGCGCTGGCCCTGCCCGGGTCCAATGCATTCGTCGGTGAGTTCTTCATCCTGGGCGGGGTATTCCGCCAGTTCGCCTGGATGGCCGTCATCGCCATGGCCGGCGTCATCTACGCCGCGGTCTACATGCTGCGCATGTACCAGTCCACGATGAACGGCCCGGTGAAGGGCGTCGCGGACGAGGGCCGGGCAACCGAGCTGCGTCGCAGAGACGCCATCGTGCTGGTGCCGCTCATTCTCATCATGTTCCTCATCGCCCTGTGGCCGCGCGTGTTCGTGGACGCCAGCGCCAAGGCCACCGATCGCGCCATCGCGCCTGCGCAGGTGGTTGCCGGGAGGCCCCTCATTCAGATCGCCCCGTCCGCCGCTGCCACGCGGGATCTCCCGTGAACGTCGTCGTCGGCCTACCGCTGTACGTCATGTCGGCCGCTGCCCTGTTGGCCATTGTGAGCGGCGCGTTCACATTGCCGGGCGACCTGCGCCGTCTGCCCGAGTGGATCGGCCTGCTCGCTGTGGGCATCACTCTGCTCATGCTCATCGCCATGTGGGACCGGCCGCAGAGTGGATTTGAGGGAGAGATCCGCCTCACGCACATGGGCCTTCTCATGTCGGGGATCATCCTCGTAGCCACCCTTGCCACCATCGCGCTTTCGTGGGGCGAGCCCGCAGGCGCGGGCAGGCGCGGTGAGTACATCGGGCTCATCCTTACCGCCGCGACCGGGATGATGCTCACGGTCACCGCCGGCGACCTCATCGTGATGTTCATCGGCATCGAGCTGTTGTCGGTGTCGCTGTACATCCTGTGCGCCATTGAGGTTGCCCGCGAGCGGTCGCTGGAGAGCGGCCTCAAGTACCTCATCACCGGCGCCATCGGCACGGCCATCCTCATCTACGGCTTCGCGCTTCTGTACGGCATGACGGGCAGCACGTCGCTCGACGTGATTGGCGAGCGCCTTCAGCACGCGGGGCCCCTTACGTCGCAGCCGCTGCTGGTTGCCGCAATGGCGCTGGTGGCTGTTGCCCTCGGGTTCAAGGCGTCGGCCGTGCCATTCCACATGTGGACGCCCGATGTGTACGAGGGCGCCCCCACACCGGTGACCACGTTTATGTCCACTGGCACCAAGGCCGCGGCCATGGGGGCGTTTCTCCTGGTGTTCACCGGTGCCGCCCAGGGGGCCATCGCCGACTGGCGGGTGCTCATCGGGGCCATCGCCGCCGCGTCGATGGTGGTGGGCAACATCGGTGCGCTGCGCCAGAACAGCGTAAAGCGCATGCTCGCCTGGTCGAGCGTGGCCCAGGCGGGCTACCTGCTGATGGGCGTGGCCGTGGGCACCGCATTCGGCGCCGAGGCACTCATCTACTACCTCATCGCCTACCTGGCCATGACCCTTGCCGCATTCGCCATCGTCATTCTGCGCGAGCGCGAGGTGGTGGATGGCGACCAGCTGGAGGCCTTCACCGGATATGGCCGACGGCGCCCATGGGCCGGAGTGGTAATGACCCTGGCCCTGCTGTCGCTGGCCGGGTTCCCGCCCCTGGCCGGGTTCATCGGCAAGTTCATGCTGTTCTCTGCGGCGATCGACAGCGACATGCTGTGGCTGGCCATTGTGGGCGCCCTCGCCAGCGCGGTGAGCGTTGTGTACTACCTGCGCGTGAGCATTGTGATGTGGTCACCTGAGCCTGTGCGCGATGTGCCCGAGCGCACCCTGCGCGTGCCGCGTCCAGTCGCCACCGTGGCCGTTACCGGCGGCGTGGCCATTGTCGCCCTGGCCATCTGGGCGCAACCGGTCATCGACCTGTGCCGCGACGCAGGGGCATCGCTCCTTCCCTAGCCGTCCCCAGGAGCGGCGACGGTCGGGTCAGGCGGGACAGATGCCCGGGAGCACGGCATCAACCACGTCGGCCGCGATGTCATCCTCGAGATGCTGCTGCCAGATGAGGGCCTGGATGACCAGTGGCCCGAGCAGCAACTGCGTGGAGAGATGAATGTCTGCATCTCTGCGGATCTCCCCCCGGGTGATGCCGACGCTGAGGATGTCGCGGATGACGGCGTCGAATGGGCCCACGATGTGCTCGAGGTACAGGGCATGAAGCCTGGGTGAGCGGGAGAGGTCTCCGATGGCGGCAGCGAACAACGGGCCGTCGTCACTGCGAAGCCCATGCACGAATGCCCCCAATGCCCCCACGAGGTCACCGCGCACCGACCCGGTGTCGAGTGGCTCAAGATCAATAAGGCGCTCCATCAGCGCATCCACGATCAGGGCCTCCCGATCGGGCCAACGCAGATAGATGGTGCCCTTCCCCACGCCCGCGCGCTCCGCCACAGCAGCAATGGTGCAGCCGGCCATTCCCCGCTCCACGAGCAGGTCGCGCACGGCTGACAGCACGACGCCCTCGACACCCGGGTCGCGGGGGCGGCCACGAGGGCGGCGCACAGGGGTGGCGATCAAGTCGGGGGAAGTGGTCATCAGTCGATCATCCTCAGCACAAAGGGGTGGCTGGTCGGCGACATTGTCGCGTATGGAGACGCCCGTGTGAAGCGGGTCCCGTCGAGAAGGGGGCTAACCCCCCTTCGCATCGCGCTCGGCGCCCCACCAGATGCGCGCCGCAATTATGACCATAAACGCTGCAAAGAGCAGGCGAAGGACATCCTGCGGCAGGCTGCTGGCCACGTATGCCGCGGCAATGGCAGTGATGAGGGATCCGGCACCGATGATGGCTGCATCTGCAAGCCGCACCTCTCCCGACCTGCGCTGCTGCCAGGTGCCGAGAATTGCCACGGGCACGATGGCAAGCAGCGAGGTGGCCTCGGCCACCACCTGGCTGAGGCCCAGCACCAGGGCAAGCGCCGGCACGAACAGGATGCCCCCGCCCACCCCTGCGAGGGCAGCGACGAAGCCCCCTGCCACGCCGAGGATGGCGGCGATGACGTATGCGGTCATGGGTTCACCACCAGAAGAACAGCAGCGGCGACCAGCACGATGGCGAAGGCCCGCGAGATGACGACGGCCGACACGCGGCCCCGCACCCGCACACCCACAACCACGCCGAGCAGCGCGGGTATCCCGATGAGTGCACCCAGCACCCAGTTGACATCTCCCATAACGCCGTACGCGATCACGCCCCACAGGGCGATGATGCCGATGGCCGCCAGTGACGTTGCGGTGGCGGCCCGCGATCCATATCCGCACAGAAAGATGAGCAGCGGCACCATCACGACGCCACCCCCAACCCCAAAGAGCGCAGAGAACGCACCCCCGGCTGCACCCACGAGCACAAGGCGCCAGACGCGATCACGCGTGAACGTGCTGTTAGCCTCGCCCAACGTGACCACCTCCTCCGACCATTCGATCGCCGACATCGTTGGGGCACTTCGCGACAACGCCGCCGGTGCTGCGCTGCTGTTCGATATCGATGGCGTGCTCGCCCCCATCGTGCCCCATGCCGATGATGCCCGCGTGCCCGACGAGGTATGCGACCTGCTGGCTCGCCTCTGCGACCGTTACCTGGTGGTGGGTCTGGTGAGCGGCCGCGGGCTCGCAGACGTGGACCGCATGGTGCCGGTGCCCGGGCTCACCCGGGGTGGCAATCACGGTCTGGAGGTGGCGACGCCCGGCGGTGTCGCCGAGGTGGTGCCGGAGGCCCGGCCACATGCCCGCGCCATGCGCGCCTTTGTGGACGCGCACCCGGCCGATGCGCTGGCCCCCTACGGCGTATGGCTGGAGGACAAGGGCGTGTCGGTGAGCCTGCACCATCGCGAAGCACCCGATCAGGACGTGGCCGCGGCGTTTCTCGCCGGGCCCGTGGCCGATGCCGCGCGCAGCGAGGGGCTTCGCATACGCCACGGCCGCATGATCATGGAAGTACTGCCCGACGTTGCCGTGGACAAGGGCACGGTCGTGCGCCAGATCATCCGGGCATCCGGGGCGCGGACGGCGCTGTACGTGGGCGATGACCGCACCGATATGGATGCCTGGCGGGCACTTCACGACCTGGAGGCAACCGGCGTACTCGACCACGCCCACTGCGTGGTGGCCGACCAGCCCGAGGTTGGGGCCGAGGTGCGTGCGGCTGCCGACGCGACAGTGGATGGCACCTCCGGCGTACTTCACCTGCTTCACCAGCTGGCCTCCTGACAGCCCGATCGGGCCGGTGTTCCGCCAGAACTTTGTGCGCCCCGATGCTCGTCCCGTACGGGGTGGATACCCGGAGGCCGCTGATAGTGTGCGCGCCGTTAGAGGCCTGAATCGGGGGACATGCGGGGGCTCGGAACACGGGGTGGGTTTATCGCAATGATCGCGGCTGGCGTGCTCGCCATCGCGGGGATTGCGGTGTTCGTACTTTCGCTATTCGGGGCCCGGCCCACGGTTGATCCACTGCAGCCCACGGCGGGCGGAGTGATCAACCCGGGCAAGCGCCTCATCGTGGTGGGCACCACGTCGGCCCCCATGAAGGACCTGCGTGTGACCCTCGATGGCAGGGATGTCACCGCAGCCGTGCGAGGCGCGAGCGATGGAATTGCGCTTAGCGCCCCGAAGCTTCGCGATGGTGCGCACGCCATGGCGGTCTCATACTCCACGGGCGGCGGACTGATGGGTGGCACCACGTCGAAGTCATGGGACTTCACGGTTGATCGCACCCCGCCCCGGCTCATCGTCGCCAAGCCGTCTGGAGACGGCGCCAACACCCATGCGGTGGCGGTGGCGGGTACCGCGACCAAGGGGAGCACCATCCGCATCACCTGGCCGGGTGACGGGCTGGCCGGTGCCGAGGCAGCGGGAACCGGCGGCGCCTGGTCGACCACCACGAATCTGCCCGAGGGCGGGTCAACGGTGAAGGTGACGGCCACCGACCTGGCCGGCAACACCACCACGAAGACCAAGGCGATCTTCGTGGACACCAAAGCTCCGACGCTTCAGCTGGCGGCCACCACAAAGCTGGCCAAGCTCACCACCACTCCCCAGCCGATCATCTACGGCAAGGTGGGTGGCGAGAACGCAGCGCTCCTTACCTACGGTGCCAGCATCAACGGGGTGGGCGTGGTGCAGATCAAGGGCACTGACGCATCCGCTCCGAGCGCATCCGGCCCGGCGGCGGGCACCATCAGCGGCACGGGCCTCTCGCTTTCGGGCAACCGGTTCGCACTGGCCATTGGCCGTCTGCCCGAGGGCAAGAACACGATCACCATCTCGGTGCGCGACCGCGGGGGGAACACCGTAAAGAAGTCGTTCACGTCGTTCGTTGACACCCAGTCCGTGTTCGGCACCTCGCAGCTCACGGTGGGGGCAACCGGGGGCGACGTGAAGCAACTGCAGGAGCGCCTCGGCAAGATGCACCTGTGGAAGGGCGGGGCCAGCGGCGCGTACAACGAGAAGACCGCCAAAGCGGTGACCCGCTACCAGAAGCGGTATCACCTGAAGCAGACCGGCAACGTCGATGCAGCCACGCTGCGCAACATGGTTGGTCGCATCGACATCTCGTTGAACAGCCGCAAGCTCACGCTCTACCGCGATGGGCATGCATTTGAGACCTTTGGGGTGGCCATCGGGATGGCCGGTCACGAGACCCCCACCGGCAGCTTCCGTGTTGTTGAGATGCAGAAGAACCCCACATGGCTGCCGCCCGACTCACCATGGGCCAAGGGCCTCGGCCCCATTCCGCCGGGCCCCGGTAACCCGCTGGGCACGCGCTGGATCGGCACCTCGGCACCGGGCGTGGGCATCCACGGCACCCCAGCCGACTGGAGCATCGGCAGCGCCGCCAGCCACGGCTGCCTGCGCATGCACATCTCCGACAACGAAAAGCTCTACGAAGACGTCGTCGTGGGCATGCCCGTGGATATCCACAACTGACCGACGCACCGCATGTGCCCGCGCTCTCCGCCGCGGACTTCGACGCGGAGGCACTGGCCGCCGGGCGGCTCTCGCTGGTCGACTTCTGGGCGCCGTGGTGTGTGCCGTGCGCGAAGATCGCGCCGCTGGTAGAGGAACTCGCGCGCGCGCACGGTGGCCGCCTCACCGTGTTTGGCCTCGACGTGGACGCGTACCCCGCCCCCGCGGCCCGTCACGACGTACTCTCCCTTCCGACGCTGATTCTGTTCAGCAGCGGAACCGAGGTGGCCCGACTCACCGGCACGCCGTCGGCCAAGAAGATCAACCGGGCGCTTGCGCCCCACCTGGAGTTGCCATGACCGATAGGCCCACACCCCCGATGTACTTCAGCCTCCGCACTGTGCAGCCGTTCGCGAAGATGGAACTTCGCGAACTGGAGGGTGAGCCCGGCGTTGACCTCACCATCGCCGACGGTGAGGTCGTAGGCCTACTGCTTCCCGACGTGCGCATGCTGAGGCGGCTTGAGGAGATCTGCGAGAAGGCTGGCATCGACCCGTACGAGTGCTGGCGGCGCGTGCATGGCGATGTGGACCTGTCGGTGAAGATCCGGGAGAAGATCCAGAAGTAGGGCGGTGTGCGGCGGGGGCCCGCCAGTTACCCGAGGGCGCTGACCAGCTCCCGGGCCTCATTCGCTCCGATTGCCCCGGTCTTCACAAGGCCCACGTCGCCCGACGACTCGACGATGACCCCCGCGGGAACGCTCCAGATCGGCAGCGCCCCGGCCTCGGGGTGCTCGCTCAGGTCAACGTTCACGATGTCGTGTGAAGACCCGCCGGCGTCTTGGATGGCGCGCTTGGCCGGGCCGCAGCGCGGGCAGTTGGGGGCGGTGACCACCAGCAGCCACGGTCCTTCGCCCTTGAGGTCGAACGCCTTCTTCAAGTCGTGCGCAGATCCGCCGCGGCGCACCAGCTGCTTCCAGGCAATGCACCCGATGCAGATGCCACTGATTGCCGAGAACAGGGCGACCACAGCCACCAGTGCCGTGATGATCCACCCAGCCGTCGACGCCCCCGCATACAGCAGCGCGATTGCCACCACCAACATGGAGATGGCCATCAGCTGCGCGAAGCGCACCGGGCGCGATGGCTCGAGCTCCGCCGGGCGCACCGGCAGGAGGGTGAACAGGTAGGCCACGGGTGACCAGCGGGGGCCAATGAGCGCAAGCGCGATAAACACTGCGGCGATTACCACCACGGCCTGCGTCTGGAAGATGATTGCCTCAAGACACAGCATGCCGGTGATGGCCTGCGAGAACCGCGGCGCAGCCGGATGCACTGCCGCGGGCGTGCGGGCGGGGAGTGGAAAGATGCTCATGCCGCGCAGGTAATCACGGAAGCGCCAGTGCGATTGACACCGGCTCGCCGTCGATCTCGCCATCCTCGCGGTACTTGGGCGCAAATGGCAGGCCATGACCAACGGTGAGTTCGGTGGCCAGCACCTCGCCCGCGATGTAGGCCCGGTGGGCGTCAATGGCCTCACGTACGCGACCCGACCCGTCGAGGTGCAGGTGGATGCGATCCTCCACCTTCAGGTCCGCGGTGCGACGGGCGCTCTGAATGGCTCGCACCAGGTCGCGCGCGAGGCCCTCCATCTGCAGCTCGGGAGTGATCTCGGTGCTGAGCCCCACGGCGAGCGATCCACCCTCGGCCACCGCGTAGCCCTCCGACGGGCGCACCTCGCGCAGCAGGTCGTCGTCGGCGAGAGTCTGCGTGGCCCCATTCACCTCGATCTCCACCGTTGTGCCCGAGTCGAGCGCCTTGACCGTGGTGGCTGCATCAAGCGACGCCACCGCCTGGGCGACGGCGGGCATCTCGTTGCCAAAGCGCGGCCCGAGAGTGCGGTAGTTGGGCTTGAGACTCACTTCCACCAGCCCCTCGGCATCGGTGACAAAGCGCACCTCGCGCACGTTCAGCTCCTCGGCCACCACCCGCGACAGCCCCTCCAGCAGGCGGGCCGTGGCGGGCGGACAGGCGATAACCGCCTCCTTCAGCGGCTGACGCACCTTCAGTTTGGCCTCCTTCCGGGCCGAGCGGCCGAGCGTGGTGGCCTCAAGCGCTGCGGCCATGGCCTGCTCAAGTGCCTCGTCACGGCGGCCGCCCGGAGTGGGCCAGTCGGCCAGGTGCACGCTCTCGGGTGCGGCCGGGTCGTGGGCCGCAACCAGATTGCCCCATATCTCGTCGGCCACAAACGGGCAGAACGGCGCCAGCAGCAGGGCGACAGTCGACAGGCACTCGTGGAGCGTGGCGAAGGCAGCAGCCCGATCGGTGGCGTCGTCGTTGCGCCAGAAACGGCGGCGACCGGTGCGCACGTACCAGTTGGACAGGTCGTCGATGAGCGACTCGAGGGCGCGACCGGCGTTGGTGGGGTCGTACCCCACAAGCCCGTCGGTGACCACCTGGGTGGTGGCATCCAGACGCGAGAGCGCCCAACGGTCCATCTCGCTGCGCTCGGCCACCGGCGGTGCGGGGTCGCCCGGGGTGAAGCCGTCGGGCAGCGATGCGTAGGTGGCCAGAAACGCGTAGGTGTTCCACAGCGTGAACAGGAACCGACGTCGGGTCTCGTCCACCACATCGAGGCTGAATCGGAATGAATCCCAGGGGCTCTGCGCAGTAAAGAGGTACCAGCGGAAGGCGTCGGCGCCGGCGTGATCAAGCACGGACCAGGGCGCCAGCACATTGCCCTTGCTCTTGCTCATCTTCTGGCCCTCGGTATCAAGAATGAGCCCCAGACACACCACGTTGAGGTAGGGCGCCTCGTCAAACAGCAGCGCCCCCTCGGCCAGCAGCGAGTAGAACCACCCGCGGGTCTGGTCGAGCGCCTCACAGACGAAATCGGCCGGGAAGTGACCGGCCAGCCCGTCCTCACCCTCAAACGGATAGTGATGCTGCGCAAACGGCATCGCGCCGGAATCGAACCAGACATCGGCGACTTCCGGCACACGATGCGCAACCCCCCCACACCCGCAGCGGATTGGGATTTCATCGACGTACGGACGGTGGGGATCCAGGCTGACAGGCACCTTGTCCACAGCCCTGTCTCGTAACATTTCGAATGATCCGATGGCCGTGACCGTCTCACAGTCGTCACACCGCCAGAACGGCAGCGGGGTGCCCCAGTAGCGCTCGCGGCTGATGGCCCAGTCGACGTTGCCCTCGAGCCAGCGGCCAAAGCGGCCGTGCTTCACATGGTCGGGGTGCCAGCCCACCTGCTCGTTGAGCTCCAGCATTCGGTCGCGCACGTCGGTGGTGCGGATGTACCACGACGGCTTCGCGTAATAGAGAAGAGGCGTGGAGCAGCGCCAGCAGTGGGGGTAACTGTGCTCGTAGGGCTTCTCGCGGAATACCCGGCCCCGGCCCTCGAGGTCGGCGATCAGCTGCCGGTCGGCATCCTTCACGAACACGCCGACAGCCTCGGGCACCGCGTCGGTGAACAGGCCCTGGCGGTCAACCGGGTTGGGGGCGTCAAGGTCGTGCTCGCGCGCAGCCCGCATGTCGTCCTCACCGAACGCCGGGGCCAGGTGCACGATTCCGGTGCCGTCCTCGGTGGTGACGAAGTCGCTCATCACCACGATGTGCTTGCCCGGGATGTGGCCAAAGGGCGGCTCGTAGGCGCTGCCCGCCATCTCGGAGGCCGACATGGTGCGCACGGTCACCGCGTCGTCGCCGATGACCTTTGCCACCAGCGGCTCGGCCATCACCAGGCGCTCGCCGTCCAGCTCCACGACCGCATAGGTGGTGTCGGGGCTGATTGCCGCGGCCTGATTGGCCGGCAGCGTCCACGGAGTGGTGGTCCACACCAGCAGCGAGGTACCGGGGTCGTCCACAAGCGGAAACCGCACATAGATGGACGGGTCAACCACGTCCTTGTAGCCCTGCGCCACCTCGTGGCTCGAAAGCGCGGTGCCACACCTGGGGCAGTACGGCACCACCTTGTCGCTCTCGTACACCAGGCCCTTGTCGAATAGCGTGGCCAGGCTCCACCACACGCTCTCCACATAGTCGGTGTCCATGGTGCGGTATGCCTGTGACGTATCAACCCAGAACCCGATGCGCTCGGTGAGGCGCTCCCACTCGTCGAGGTACTCGCCCACCGACTCGCGGCAGCGCGCGTTGAACTCGGCGATGCCGTAGGCCTCGATCTCTGGCTTGCCCGAGATGCCGAGCTGCTTCTCAACCTCGAGCTCCACGGGCAGGCCGTGGCAGTCCCATCCCGCCTTGCGCTCCACATAGCGCCCGCGCATGGTGTGAAAGCGCGGGAAGATGTCCTTGAACACACGGGAGAGCACGTGATGCGAACCCGGACGACCATTGGCCGTGGGCGGGCCCTCGTAAAACACGTACGGCTCAGCGCCCTTCCGGTCGTCAATGCTGCGCTGGAAGATGTCGCGCTCATGCCAGAAGGCGAGCACCCGCTCTTCCATCGCCGTCCAGTCAGCCGCCGGTCCCACCGGGCGCCAATTGCTCATGCGGCCTCCGCCACTGCAGGGTCTGTCCGGAGCACCCGGATCACGTCGTGAAAGTCCTCGTACGGCACAAAGGGCACACCCTCCTGCACAAGCCACTCCGCCAGGCCGTCGCGGGCGAAGACCTGGTCGGCAAGCAGCGACGCGCAGCGATCCGAGATTCCGTCGCCCACATAGATCAGCCGCTCATCCCCGTGGCGCTCGCGAATTGCGTGGCGCTTGCACCTTCGGCCACAGATTTCGCACGTCTCGCCCCGGTGATCGCCCCACACCAGTGTGCAGCCCCCGGTCGTGAAGATGGCATCGTTGGCGACCACCTCAAGGTGCCTGAGGCCCAGATCGCCCAGCACCTCGTCAATGACGCAGCGAAAGCCTGCGCTCATCACCACCAGACGGTGACCACCGGCTTCGGCAAATGCCACCAGATCCGCGAAGCCGGGGCGTGTGCCCGCCTGGTCGCGCACCAGGGCCACCACGTCATCATGGGCAGCAGTGACCGTTGCAAACTGAGTCTGCATGGCCTCCTCCACGGTCATTTCGCCCGACCGCAGGGCCGGTTCGATCTGGTCCCAGAGACCCGGGCGCCCGTGAGCATCCACGATCACGTGCAACGTGTCGCGCAGGGTGATCGTGCCGTCGAAGTCCACGGCGATGAGGAGCGGTGCCACGACGGACGAGGGTACCAGCGGGATACCATCCACCGCGTGCCCGACGACGCCGATCTCATAGACTCGCCCCGCCCCGTGTTCATCCACGGCGCCGGTCGCACCCCGGCATCGTGGGGGCCACAGCTCGCACGGTTTGAGGGTGCTCTCGCGGTGGCCCTGCCCGGGCACCCCGACGGTGAGCCGCTTGAGGGTGCCGCGAACATGGCCCAGTGGGTCGTGAGCGAGATTGAGGAGATTCCGGGCCCACTGGTGATGGTGGGCCACTCCCTCGGTGGGGCCGTGGTGCTTGAAGTGGCGCTGCAGCGACCCGATCTGGTCGCCGGCCTCGTGTTGGTGTCCACCGGCGCACGCCTCCCGGTACCCGACGATGCCCTCGAACGCATCGAGCATGACTTCGAAGGCGAGTGCGCGCGCATGGTGGAGCAGTCGTGGCTGCACCACGATCCCGACCTCATCCGACGCGGAACCGGGTCGGTTATCTCCATGGGCCCGCACGCCCTTCGCGCCGACTACCTCTCCGCCCGCGGCCACGACATACGCGGACTCCTCGACCAGATCACGGTTCCCGCCCTGGTGTTGAGCGGCCAAGAGGACCCGCTGGTGCCCACCTGGCTCTCGCAGGAACTCGCGGATGGGTTGCCCGACGCCACCATGGTGATCATCCCCGGGGCGGCGCACGTACCGCAGCTGGAGCGGGCCGACGCGGTGGATCTGCTGGTGGCCGCCTGGCTGGCGCGACTCGAGCTGCTGCTTTCCGGAGACGATGACTGACCCGCGGGGCGCAGCTACGCACCCCATCGTGGTTCTGGTCAATCCGGCATCCACTGCGGCCCACCCAGGGCTGGTGGATCATGCTGAGCGCGTGCTTAGCCCCCTGGGTCTCAGAGCAGTGCTCACCACAGAGGAACGCGGGCACGCAGCCGAGCTCGCCCGCGTGGCAGTTGAGGCCCACGGGGCACTGACCGTGGTGACCATGGGAGGGGATGGCACTGCGGCCGAGGCCGCCGGTGCGCTCATCGGCACCGGATCGGCGCTCGCACCCATGCCCGCAGGCAGCACCAACGT
>JBAXJA010000033.1:0-17736 GCA_037138115.1 Thermoleophilia bacterium
GTGGCCCACCTGCTGGCCACCGCAGGCATGCTGGCGTCGGCAGCCGGCGGATGGCCCCCGCTGGCGGGTTCGGTGCCATTCGACCTCCCGGCGGTTGTGGCAATGCTGCTGGCCGTGGGTGCCGGCGTGCTCACCTGGCTGGCCGTGCGTCTGCGGGCGATCCGCCGGGATGCCGAGGTGGCGTCCCGTGCCGCTGCGGGCGTCATCGCCCTTGGCGGCGTCTGTCTGGTGCTCTGGATCGTGAGTCCATTCGCGCTGGTCATCGCCCTTCCGGCGGCGCACGCGGCGCTGGTGGTCACCCGGGCCCGGCGGTCGTGGCAGGTGGTGGCGCTTGCCATCATTGCCATGACACCAATCGTGCTTCTGTGCGTCTGGTTGTCCGGCCGCATCGACCGCGGCTTCGTCGGGTCGGTCTGGTACCTCATCGAGACGACCCTGGCCGGCGGGCGCGGGGTCGCCGGCCCAGTGCTGGCCGCCGCGATCCTGATAATCACCTGGAGCCTTGGGGGTCTGGTCATGCGCCGCGTGCGCCGTGGTCTGGTGGCTGCCGGTCCCTACAAGCCCATTCCCAGCGAGCATGAGCGGCAGGCCCGCCGTGGCCGCCGCCCGCTTCCATCGCTCGGTCGCCGCCGCGACCGCCGCCGTGAGACCACTGGAGGTCCCACCCGTTGACCGCACCACGCCTCATCTCGG
The DNA here is from genome assembly GCA_037138115.1 of Thermoleophilia bacterium. GTDB lineage: Bacteria > Actinomycetota > Thermoleophilia > Miltoncostaeales > Miltoncostaeaceae > SYFI01. The sequence continues at coordinate 694 of JBAXJA010000033.1, forward strand.
TCGTCATCCCGGTGTACGACGAGCGCGACTCGCTTGTGCAGTTGGTGAACGAACTGCTGCCAGTCATGCGCACCGTCGGCGCGCCGTACGAGGTGATCTTCATCGACGACGGCTCACGTGATGGCAGCGACGTGGTGCTCGCGGGTCTTGCGGCGCTCCACGAAGAGATCCGCGTCATCAAGATGCGAAGCAACTTCGGGAAGGGGCCGGCGCTCACCGCCGGCTTCACCGAGGCACAGGGGGATGTCGTCATCACGCTCGACGCCGACCTGCAGGACGACCCCGCTGAGATCCCGCGGATGCTCGCGGCGCTTGCCGAGGGCGCCGACCTGGTGTCGGGGTGGAAGAAGGAGCGCCACGACCCCTGGAACAAGCGCATCCCATCGAAGCTCTTCAACGCCACTGCCCGCAAGGCATCCGGGCTTGAGCTGCACGACCTCAACTGCGGGTTCAAGGCCTATCGCGCCGACGTGGTGCGAGCGCTGGCGATCCCCGGCGAGATGTACCGCTTTATCCCCGCCATTGCGGCGTCGGAGGGCTTTACGGTCGTGGAGATCCCCGTCAATCACCGGGCGCGGCAGCACGGCAAGAGCAAGTACGGATTTGAGCGGTACCTGCGCGGGATGCTCGATCTGGTGACCATCTCGATCGTCGGCCGATTCCGTCACCGACCCATGCATCTGTTCGGTGGCGCCGGTCTGCTGCTGTTCTTCATCGGCGTGCTGATCGGCATCTACCTCACGGTCCTCAAGTTCTTCGGGGAGGCCATCGGCGGCCGCCCGCTGCTCATCCTCGCGGTGCTGCTCATCGTGGTGGGCGTCCAGTTGTTCACTCTCGGCCTGGTGAGCGAGCTGATCCAGCGCGGTCGCCTGCGGTCGGAGGAGGACGAGGCGGCGTCACGCATCGAGCGCATCATCGAGGGGTGATCCGCCCGCTGCGAGTCGAGTGGGTGGGCACGTACGAGCGCGACTATCCGCGTACCCGCGTGCTGGTCGCGGGTCTGCGCTCGCTCGGGGTCGTTGTTGACGAGCGGCACAGGCCCGTGTGGGAGCGCACCACCCACAAGGCCGGGGGCTTCCTGTCGCCGGGGAGTCTCGTGAAGGCGGGCGGCAGTTACGCGGCAGCCTGGGCCGGTCTGGCCGTGGAGCGGCGTCCGGGCGGATCGCCGCACGTGGTGGTGGCGGGATACCCGGCGCAGCCCGACGCGGTGCCGGCATGGGTGGTGGCCCGTCGCCATCGGGCGTTGCTGGTGGTGGACATGATGATCTCGCTCACCGACACGCTGGCCGGCGACCGTGCGCGGGTGGGTCGCATGGGCGGTGCCGTGCTCGCCGGAATCGACCGCACCACGCTGCGCCTGGCCGACCTCGTGCTGTGCGACACCCACGCCAACGCCAACTTCATGGCCATGCGCTTTGGCGTGCCACGGGACCGCCTGGTGGTGGCGCCAGTGGGTGCCGAACCCGATGCCTTTCCACCCACCCCGCAACCTTCCGGACCTCTGCACGTGCTCTGGTACGGCAAGCTCGCGCCAATGCATGGCCTCGAAGTCATCGTGAGCGCGGCGCGCGGTGAGGGAGTGCCGCCCGTCCGCCTCATTGGCAGCGGCCAGCTCGATAGCTGGCTGGCGCATGAGATACGTCGCGACCCCCCAAAGGGGCTCCAGCACGTGCCGTGGGTTCCCTACGAGGCGCTCGCGGGCGAGATTGCATCAAGTGGGGTGGTGCTGGGCGTGTTCGGCCAGAGCGACAAGGCCTCGCGGGTCATCCCCAACAAGGTGTTCCAGGCCATGGCGGCTGCTCGCCCGGTGGTGACCGCCGACACGCCCGGTATCCGCGAGGCCCTGGTGCACGGGGAGAACGCCCTGCTGGTGCCCGCCGGCGATCCCGATGCGCTGGCCGAAGCGCTGCGGACACTGGCCGGCGACCCGGCCCTGCGCGAGCGCCTGGGCACCGCGGCGCGCCGACGGTACGAGGAAATGGGTACCCCCCAAGCGGTGGCAGCGCCCCTGCTGGACGCCATTCGGCGCAGCCGCCCATGAGCGATCGCCGCAACCTCATGCGCGTGCTCGGCACCGTGGCCGGGCTGCTCATCATCGCCGCCCTTGGGTGGACGGTGTACAACGCGTGGGACGTCGTTACCGCATTCGATTGGCAGCCATCAGCGGGCTGGCTGGTACTGGGTGGCGGCCTGGTGCTGGTGTCGCTGACGCTCTCGGCCTTCGCCTACGAGGCGATTCTGGGCGGCCTGCACCACCCTGCTCCGCCGGTCGCCGCCACGGTCGCTGCATGGGCCAAGTCGTTGCTGGGGCGGTACGTGCCGGGCAACGTCCTGATGCTCGTGGGCCGTGCGGTGATGGCCCAGGCCCATGGGGTTCCAAAGATGGTCACCCTCGCGGCAACCACCTACGAGCAGGTGATCGCACTCGCAGCAGCGGCGATGCTGGCCGTGGTTGCGCTGCTCGACATCGGCAGCGGAAGTGCTGTCGGACCGCTGGCCTGGCTGGTGCTGGGGGTGCCGCTCGCGTCGCTCTTGCTGCACCCCCGCATTTTCGGCCCCGCATCCACGTGGCTGCTGGCCCGGGCGAAGCGCGCCCCGCTGGGTGCGCTCATGCCCTTCCGCCGGGTTCTCCTGATGATGGTCTGGTACCTCGTCATCTCGGCGCTGCTGGCACTCGGCGTGTGGGCGCTGGTGCGCGGCATGGGCGGCCCGGCCATCGGTAACCCGGTGGGTGTTGCCAGCGGGTTCCTGCTCGCATTCGTGATCTCGATGCTGGTGTTCGTGGTGCCATCCGGGCTCGGCATCCGCGACGCCCTGTTTGCGCTGGTGCTCTCGCGCCAGGTACCGGGCGGCGTGGCCATCGCGCTGTCGGTGGGGTCGCGCCTTGCGCTTATCGTGGTGGAGCTGGTGTTCGTCGCCCTGGCTGCGGCCTGGGGCCGGCGGGTGTCACCCCGATGAGCACAGCCCCGCTCGCTGGCCGGCTGAACCCCCACGCCATCACCCGCGATCTCCCACGGCTTCTGGTGTGGCTCATGGTGGCGGGGTGGGCATCGCTCTTCTCCTGGCTGGCGGTGGAGCGCCACGAGGCATGGTGGACCGGGCGCTTTGATCTGGGAAACATGGTGCAGGCGATCTGGAGTACCGCTCAGGGGCATCCGCTCCAGGCCACCGACGCGGCCGGCGCGCAGATCAGCCGGCTGGGATCGCATGTCGATCCGCTGCTCATGGTGTTCGCTCCGCTGCAGTGGGTCACCACGTCGCCTGTGCCCCTACTGGTGGCGCAGGCGCTGATCGTGGCGCTGGGGGCACTGCCGGCATTCTGGCTGGGCCGCCTGTGGCTGCGCGACGACCGCCTGGCGGTAGCCGCCGCCGCCGTCTACCTGCTGTATGTGCCGCTGCAGTGGGCAGTACTCACCGACTTCCACGCAGTGACCCTTGCCGCGCCGCTCATCATGTATGCCATCTGGGCAGCCGAGACCCACCGTGATGTGGTGCTCGGTGTCACGGCCGGGCTCGCCCTGCTGTCGAAGGAGCAGGTGGGCCTCTCCATCGCCATGCTCGGGCTGTGGATTGCGATACGCCATCGCCGCCGTATCGCAGGCGCCGTGCTTGCCGTCTGCGCCCTGGCATGGACGGCCATGGCGGTACTGGTCATCATCCCCGCGGCCGGAAGTGGGCTGCCCGCCCCGTTTGCCGAGCGCTACGGCAAGTTCGGTGCCACCCCCGCAAAGGCTCTCGTGGGCGCGGTGACGCATCCGGTGGACCTCGTCACCACCCTTGGCGGCTGGTCGCGTCTGTCGTACCTGCTCATCCTCCTCGTGCCGCTGCTTCTGCTGCCGCTGGCCGCACCACTACTGGCGGCGTGCGCGCTCCCTGATCTGCTCATGAACATGCTCGCCGAGTGGTGGCCCAACTACTCGGTGGAGTTCCACTACGCGGCCGTACCGAGTCCGTACCTCATCGCCGCTGCCCTGCTCGGGCTCTCAAAGCTGCGCGAGCGCGGGCGGCCGCCCTGGCTCGGCCGCGCGGCGCGGGCCAGCGGGGGAATGGCGCTGGCGCTTGTGGTTGCGGGAGTGCTGGCCACCATGATCAAGGGCCCACTGCCGTGGTTTCAGGGCGTGTCGGTGGCATCGCCGTCGCGACTGGCGCAGTATGACCGCACCCCCGCGTCGGTGGCGCTCGACCAGGCCGCCGCGCTCATCCCGGATGGCGCCATCGTGTCGGCGGGAAATAATCCCGGGGGGCATCTGTCGGCCCGCACCCGGATCCTGGTGTTCCCGGCCATCGGCGACGCCGAATGGGTGATCGTGGACCGGACGCGTCCCGATATGTACGACCGCCTTGACCCCCGGGGGTTCCAGGTGGCGCTTGACAACTTGGCCGCGCGCCCCGACTTCCGCCTTGTGTGGAACACGGGCGGCGTCGTGGTGTTCCACAGAGTGCGCCCCCGGGCACGCGCATGAGCATGCGCGTGCCCGTGCTCGGCCTCGCCACGGCGGGATGTGGGCTTCTGCTCGCCGTCCTTCCCGGGCTCCCGTGGTACTCGGCCGACCTCCCCACGGGCCCCGCCCAGCTGTCGGGGTACGCCGCCACCGGTGGCACGTGGATCCTCCCTGTCGCCGGTGTGGTGCTGGCGGTAGCGGGGCTCCTCACCGCCTGGTGGAGGCCACGCACAGGCACCCGCCTGGCACGCATTGCCGGCGCATTCATCGTGATGGCAGCGGTGGTGGCCGTCGGGTGGGCCGCACGCGCCGCGCTTGTGCCCGCCGTTGGGGTGGTGGCCGAGCGCCCCGGCATGCCCATATCGCCACTTGGGGGCGACTGGATCATCACCGTGCTGCCCGCGGCATGGATCACCATCGCGGCGGCGGCCCTCGCGGGAATGGCCGGCATCCTGCTGCTCACCGCCCGCCCGGAGGACATGATCGGGCCGGAGGACGTCTCCTAGGGAGTCGGCGGAGGGGCGGCGGGCGCCGTGGGTGCCGGCGCCGCCGCTGGGTCAGGCGCAGGCGCCGGGGCCGGAGCAGGCACCGGTGCAGGGGCTGGTGCGGGAATTGGCACCACCACGGTGTCCGGTGGTTGAACCTTGGTGTTGGTGCCGCCCGTTGAGGTTGTCTTCGGTGTGCTGGTGGTGCGGCCGGTGCTGGTGCTGTTGGCCGAGCTCACGGCGTACTGGGATGCGCTGTCGGTGAAGTCGGATGAGAACGCCGACCACTGAACGGGATCCTTGGGCATCGCCCAGTCGAGTGAGCCGTCCTTCGCGGTGGCAACGCGCATGAAGTCGGCCCAGATCTGCGCCGGGAACGTGCCGCCGGCAACGGTGATGCCGTGCACGCTGGTCATCGAGCGGCGCACGCCATCGGCATTGGGGTAGCCCACCCACACGGCGCACACGTATCGCGGCGTATAGCCCACAAACCAGGCGTCGGTGTAGTCGTCGGTCGTGCCGGTCTTGCCCGCCTGGGCAATGCCGATGTCGGCGGCCCCGCCGGTACCGCCATGCACGTTGTCGCGCAGAATGCGGGTGACCTCGTAGGCCACGCCGTCCGAGAACACGCGAGTGCGCTTCGGGGTGGCCAGGTCGCTGGCCGGTGCGTTCTTGCCCAGATCGGTGATGGAGATGGGCTTCACGCGAAAGCCTCCGTTGGCCAGCGGGGCATACGCCGTGGCCATGTCGAGCGGTGTGACCTCGCCCGACCCCAGACCGATGGAGGGGACCACCGGCAGGTCCTCCTTGATTCCCATGCGCTTGGCCATGTTCACGACGCGGTCCGGGCCCTCGTCAAGGGTCATCTGGATGTACACCGAGTTATCGGAGTGCAGCGTGGCGTCGTGGATGGAGATGGGCCCGGCATAGGTGTTGGAGTACGTGGCCACATTGACCGGACCCCACTTGGGGTCATTGATGTTGATGGGCCGGCTGGCATAGATGGTGGTGTAGGGGTTGGTGCCATCGGCGATCGCGCGCGTCAGTACAAAGGTCTTGAACGTTGATCCGGCCTGGCGCTTGGCCTGGGTGGCGTAGTTGAACTGGCTATCACTGCCGTACGTCTGGCTGGTGGCCATGGCGCGTATGTATCCGGTTCGGGCATCCATCATCACGATGGCGGCGGCGGGGTCGTCGGGCTGACCAAGATTGCGGGCGATCGCCTGCTCGGCAGCCCGCTGCAACTTGGGGTCGATGGTCGTGCGTACGGCCATTCCGCCTTGCTGCACGCGCTGCTCACCGAACTGGTCGAGCAGTTGCTGCCGCACATAATCGAAGAAGTAGCCCTCCTTCTTGCGCTCGTAAAACGTGCCGTGGTGGAGGTCCAGGCCGCTGGCCATCGCGGCGTCAGCATCCGCCCGGCTCACGTAGCCCTGGTTCGCCATCTCGTCCAGCACCGTGTTGCGCCGCGCGGTGGCGTCCTTCGGGTTGAGGAAGGGGTCATACGCCGACGGTGCCTGCGGCAGTCCGGCGAGCAGCGCCGCCTGCGCCAGCGAGATGGCCCACACCGGCTTGTTGAAGTAGGTGAGCGACGCCGCCTGCACCCCGATGGAGTTCTCGCCGTAGAAGACACCGTTGAGATACTTCGCGAGGATCTGGTCCTTGGTGTACTTCTGCTCGATCTCCTTGGCCAGATAGGCCTCCTTGATCTTCTGCGAGAAGCCCCGCGGCGCATTGGGGTCGTACAGGTTCTTTGCCAGTTGCATCGTGATTGTGCTGCCGCCCTGCTTCACCCCGCCTGCGGTGAGGTCGCGCACCGCGGCCCCTACCAGGCGCACATAGTCCACCCCGTCGTGCTGGTAGAAGCGCTTGTCCTCGATGGCCACGGTGGCATCGCGCAGGGCCTTCGGGATTCGGGCGTAGGGCAGCTCGGTGCGGTTGGTCACGCCTGTGATGTACCCGAGCACCTTGCCGTTGCGATCGAGGATGCGCGAGTTCTGGCCGAGGGCCACCGGCTTGATTTCGTCGAGTCCGGGCAGCCCGGCTGTCACCGACTGGTACGCGGTCGCGCCCGCCACCCCGAGGATGGTCACGATCACCACGAGGGCGAACGCGATGACGCGCCCGGCACCCAGCCGCCCGTGCTTTGCCCGGGCCTTGCGGCGCCGGCGCATGCGGTTGACCGGGATCATCGGCCCACTCCGGCTGCTGCCAGCGGACGGATATCCCAGCCCACCCGGCCGGTGCGGTAGTCAAGAATGCCGATCACCTGATCTGGCCCGCCATTCACGTGGCCCTGCACCACCCACTGCAGCGGATCGGCCGGGACCACCACGTCGTGTCCGGCACGGGGGTGGGCGCCGCCACCCGGAACGGGAACAGTCCACGGGGAGGGAAGAGACTTGAGCGACACGTCGTCGGCCACGGCCGGGCTCCCGGCCCACAGCTGCGCGGCCTCCTGCATGGCGACCTCGGGCGTGCCCAGACGGGGATTTCGCGACGCCGTCACCGAATCCCACAGAAATGTCCAGCCGCTGGCGGGGTTGGCCAGCACCTCGCCCGCTGGCTGCACTGAGTAGGCGGTCGCGATGAACGAGGGGATCCAGGCGATGACCACCGCAGCACCCGCAATAAGCGCCACGCGAGTACGGCCACGGGCGCCGTGGGGATGGTGGGCGCTGGCACCTGATGGCAGCGTGGAGGTGAGTCCGGACACGGCCGCCGAGTATAGGACCGGGGCGGCATCCGCCCGCGCGTCATGGTCGGGACGTACCCTGTCGCCTGTGGCGTCCCCCGCTCCCATTTCACGATGCGTGTCATCCATTGGTCCAGTGGGGCTTCGGTGACGGTGCGCGCGGTCCTGCTCGACGCGTTCGGCACGCTGCTTCGTATGGAGCCACCGGCCCCCGTGCTCACCGCCCTGCTGGCCGATGCCGGTTTCCCGCTGGACGAGCAACGGGTGTCCGATGCCCTCGCCCTCGAGATACGCCATTACCGGTTGCGCATGCAGCTGGGGCGCGATCCCGAGGGGTTGGCGGCGCTGCGTGCGGAGTGCGCCGGAGTGCTGGTGGATGCACTCGGCCCTGGTGCGCCGCCCATCCCACTGGCCACCGACCTCTTGGTGGAATCCCTGCGATTTCACCTGTTTGACGACGTGCTGCCGACCCTTGATCTCCTGGACGACATGGGTCTCGTGCTCGGCGTGGTGAGCAACTGGGACTGCGCGCTGCCCCAGCATCTGGCCCGTCTGGGGGTGGCCGACCGCTTTGGGGTCATCGTTGCGAGTGCGGCGGTTGGCTACCGCAAGCCCGATCCCGGCATCTTCACCACGGCCCTCTCCGCACTCGGCACGGCACCGGCTGACGCACTGCACGTGGGCGACCGTCGTGCGGAGGATCTGGACGGTGCCCGTGCCGCCGGGCTCCAGGCGCTGCTTCTGGACCGCGCTTTGCAGGTCGAGGCCGCGGATGACGTCATCACGACGCTTGCGCAGATTCCCGGAAGAATTGCCACATGAGCAGCGTTCCCGGCGCCACGGCACACCTCGAAGCATCCGAGACGGCCATGGTGCGCGACCTCCGCGAGGGCTATCGCCGGTACCGGCCGTCGCTCGTCACGCTCATCCTCGGCACCCTGCTGCTTGTCGCGCTCGTATACCTGTACGTGGATGGCTTCTTGATGCGGGCGCACGGTGTGGACCTCGCCTTCGTTTCGCTCATCGGCGCGCTCGGCCTGCTCGGCTTCCTGCTCAGCCTGATCACGTCGCGACCCTCGCGGCGCCCGCGGGCCGTCGATGTCACCCTCGGACTCTTCGGCGCGCTGTTCGCCCAGGTCCTGACGCGCGAGTTGGGGGTTCCCGTGCTCGTGGCAGTGGGCGTGACGGGGTGCACCCTCGGTGTTCTGGCCCTTCCAGATGGGCCGCTCGACTTCATGGCATCGGCGTCCGGGTATGCGGGCATGTTCACGGGGCTGCTCCAGCCCGGTCCGGTGCTGGCCTGGGGGTGGGTGCTGATTGCAGGCCTGCTCGCGGGGGTGCTCATGTCCGTCGTTGGCCCCGCGGTGCTGCCCGGGGTGGGAGCCCGAATTGGCGCCGTCGCTTTTCTCGCGGGGTCGATCGTGTACCTGCTCGCCCAGTGGACCGGCACCGACTCCCCACCCCTCTTGCCAGCTGAGAGCACTGGTCTTGCAAGCTGGGCAATTCTTCCCATCGGGATGGCCGGTGCGCTGGTCACCTGGGTGCTCATCCGGCGTACATCGACGCCGTTCGTGCTGGCATCGGCACTGCCGTCACTTCTGGTGTGCGGGGTGATGGCCATCGCCCTCCCTGCCAGCTTGCCGGTGCTCGGATCGGCCTGGCTGGGTGGCACGCTCATTGCCAGTGCCGGCCCCGAGCGCCTTCCGACGGCCTTCTGGATCGGCATCGCCGGAGTCGTCTATGGCGCGCTGATGCTGCACTTCGGAGGCCCGCTCACCGGCCACGTCGGGGTTCTGGGCGCAACGGCCACCATCGCGTGCATGGCCACTGCCGCAGCCGAATGGCTCATGCATGGTCGCCGCCTCGGATCTCTCGTGGCGCGTATCGCGCCGGCACCGGCCACGCCATCACGATGACGCCACCCCGCCTCTCGCCCCTCTTCCAGCCGGAGGACCGGTCCACTGCCAGCATCCTCCACGAGGAGCCGTGGCAGGGCCGTTCGGGGCTGCCGTCACCGGCCGTGCTGCTGCTCTCGATGGTCATGGCCGGGGCCCTGGGGCTGCTCTACGCCGCGTCATTTCTGCTGGACGCCGAGCCTCTCCCCTTCGCCGCTGCCCTTGTTGTCGGGGTCCTTCTGGTGGGTGGCATGGCCATCACCACGCTCACCTCCAAGCCGGTCGGTCGGGTCCGGGTCATCGATGTCGGCATGTCTGTGGCATCGGCCGCGATGACCCTCTTTCTGGCTCGCGACATGGGCATCCCCGTCATCGTGGCGGCGTCGCTCGTGGCCGTCGTCCTTGGGGCCATGGCGCTGCCTGGGCAGCGGATTGATGCCAGCGCCGCTGGTGCGGGCTACACCGGCGCCTTCGTCGGCATGTTGTCGCCCACCGTGACGCTGGGCACCGGGTGGGTGCTCTCTGCCGCCCTGCTGGCCGGGGTGCTCTGGTCGCTCATCGGCCCATCGGTGTGGGATGGCGTGGGTGGACGCATGGGCGCGCTGGCCTACATCGCGGGGTCCGGCCTCTACTTCATGGCGGATATCGTAGGTGCCGAGCGTGCCCACCCGCTGCTGCCCGGCATGGATGGCATGGCGCATGCCGCAGTCGTGCCCATCGGTTGCGTGGCGGCACTCGTCACCTGGGTGCTCATCCAGCGGTTGGGCGTGCCCTTCGTGCTGGCATCGGGAGCCACATCCCTTGCCGTGTGCGGGGTTATTGCGCTCACCATGCCAACGGGCGCCGCACTTGCCGGTGCTTGGTTTGGCGGCACATTTGTCGGCGCCGCGGGGGCGAGCCGTCTGCCCAATGCGTTCTGGGTGGGTCTCGCCGGGCTGGTGTTCGGCACGCTCATGCTGCACTTCAGCGGGCCGCTGACAGGGCACGTAGGCGTGCTGGGCGCCACGGCCGTCATTGCGAGCCTCGTGGTGGGGGCGGTGGAGTGGGTGGTGGTGGCCCCGCCGGTACAGCATCGGGCCGCGGCGATCGTGGCGCGTGTGCGCCCCGGGCGGTCGGCTTAGCGCCCGATGCGCGCGTGGCGCATGAGCGTCGCCACGCTTCGCTCGAGCTCGTCGGCGCAGATCTCCCCATCCGCCTGCGTACAGCCGCGAAGCCGCTCGCCGATCAGGTGCAGCCCCACCTGATCGAGTGCCGCGGTGACGGCCGCCAGTTGCACCAGCACGTCATCGCATGCCGACCCCTCGTCGAGCATGCGCTGTACGCCGCGCAGCTGACCCTCCGCGCGCCGCAGCCGCACCATGATCTGCTCACGGGTGGGAGGTGCTGATGCGCCGGTGGCCACGGTACGACCTAGTGGTTGTGGCCGCAGCCGCAGCCACCGCCGTGTGCGTGGCCGCCCCCGCCAGGTGACGCACCGGCGCCACCACCACGGGAGGGCTTGGCCGACACGAACCCGGCGGTGATCAACTGTTCCGCCCGCGCCCCGCACTGGGGGCACGAACGGTCCTCATCACGCAGGAACCCCTGGCGGAACACCTCAAAGTCGTGCGCACACGACTGGCATCGCAGGTCGTACGAGGACATGGCTTACGAGAGCCCGAGTGCTTGCTCGATACCCGCGCGCGGCATGGCACCCACGGCGTTCTTGGTGAGCTGGCCACCCTCGAACAGGCCGATGAAGGGAATGCCCTGAATCCCGTAGCGCTGTGCGATATCCGGGGCATCGTCCACGTTCACCTTGCCCACCACGACGTCGTCGCGGTCGCGGGCGATCTCGTCGATAACCGGGCCGATCATGCGGCAGGGGCCGCACCACGGAGCCCAGAAGTCCACCACCACTGGCTTCTCGCTTTCGAGCACAAGGCCCTGGAAGGTGTCGCTGGTGATCTCGATGACCTCAGACATGTCTGCTCCTCGTTCGCGTTCTGGTGTTGTCAGCTGGCAACAGCGGCCGGGTGCTCTGTGGCCTCAAGCCACCGCTCGGCGTCGATTGCCGCCATGCATCCGCTGCCCGCTGCCGTAATGGCCTGCCGGTACACGGTGTCCTGCACGTCGCCGCATGCGAACACGCCCTCGACGTTGGTGCGGGTGCCGTCGGTAATGAGGTAGCCCTCGCCATCGGCCTCGAGGGTTCCCCCGAACAGATCGGTGTTGGGCTGGTGGCCGATGGCCACGAACATGGCCGCGGCCGGGATGACGTGCTCGTCACCGGTACCGACATCGGCCACGCGTACGCCCTCCACAACGTTGGCGCCCTCCACGTCAACCACCCGGGAGTTCCACACCACGGTGATCTTGGGGTTCTCAAGTACCCGCTGGGCCATGATGGCCGACGCCCGGAACTCATCGCGCCGGTGCACGATGGTCACGCTCTCGCACATGCGGGTAAGGAAGAGCGCCTCCTCCATTGCGGTGTCGCCACCCCCGACGACCACCACTGGCTTGTCGCGGAAGAAGAAGCCGTCACAGGTGGCACACGCCGACACGCCCTTGCCGCGCAGGCGCGTCTCGCCCTCGATGTCCAACCAGCGCGCCGACGCGCCGGTGGACACGATGATGGAGCGGGCCACGTGCTCAGCAGCATCAACCCACACCCGGAACGGCCGCTCCGAGAAGTCGACCCGCGATACATCGGCCGTGATGAACCGCGTGCCAAAACGCTCGGCCTGCTCGCGGAACAGGGCCATCATGTCCGGGCCCTGAACGCCATCCGGAAATCCCGGGTAGTTCTCCACGTCGGTCGTGATCATCAATTGGCCACCCGCGCCGTAGCCCTCAATGACCAACGGCTCCAGCCCGGCACGGGCCGCGTAGATGGCGGCGGTGAGCCCGGCGGGCCCGCTGCCGATGATGATCACCTCGTTGACGCCATCTACTGACACACGGCCCTCCTGGGCACTTGACACGGAGCGGGAGCATACCCCCTCCCGGTATAGAGGGGATACCCTAGCAACATGCCAGATGCCTGCAGCGAGTGTGGTGGCCGCGTGGAATACACGGTCGTGTCGGGGATTGTTTCCCTGAAGCGCCGTCGATCGGGAATGGCCTCGGGGCGCGTGAGCGCCCTGCGGGCTGAGACCTGCATCGAGTGCGGTCTCACCAAGATGTACGCGGAGCGGCCCGAGCGCCTGTTCCGCGACCTGCACCGGAACACGCCGACCAGCTGAGCCCTACTTCGCGCGGGTGGTGAACACCAGCCGGTTACCGGCGCCAGTGGGGCGCTGCCCCGCTGCCCAGTAGGCCCGCCCCTGTTCCTCCTCGGCCATGGCGATCTTCTCGCCGTCGGCAATGGTCACCACGCCCCAGGCCATGAGCACGCCGATCACCACGCCCTCGGCGGTGCCCCCACGGCCGAGCACGGCCACCAGAAACAGCAGCATGAAGGCCGACGCGATGAACATGACGATGGATGAGATGGTGGTCCATCGCCGCCAGTCGCGTGGCCCGGCCTCGAGCAGGCGTGACCCGTCAGCCCGCTGCGCATCGGGCAGGCGGATAGATGCCAGCCCGCTGCGCTTGAGCCACACGCTGAGCAGCGGGAAGAAGATGAGGCCCGTGATCCCACCCACGCCCACGGTGACCCCCAGCCACATCCACGACCAGCCATCCTCAGACGTGGCCTCGAGGATGATCGACAACCCGAGCAGCGCGAATGACACGCCGATGAGCACCACGCCGTACAGGCGCGACAGCCGCGCGTAGCCCCACAGGAGGTCCCGGTCACCGAGGTTGACCGGATCGATAACGCGTCGGCGCTTCTTCTTTGCCACGGGCGGGAGCGTAGCGAGCCGGATTGGCTCCGGGCACCATGGGGGATCGCGGGCGGGGTATACGGTGCGACCGTCATGCGAATGCCACGCCCTCCCGCCCTGCTCGCCGCCCGTGCCCGGCTGCGACAGAGTCCCCGCTGGCGGTGGATGGCCATGGCCGTGGTGGCCGGCGGGATGATGCTGCAGGTGCTGAACATCAGCATCGTCAACATCGCCCTTCCGTCGATCTCCCACGATTTCCATTCAGGCGTGTCGGGCACCGGCTGGGTGGTGACGGGCTATCTGGTGACCCAGGCGGTGCTGCTGCCCATCGCGGGCCGGGCGGGCGATCTGTACGGGCGCCGGCGTGTGTGGGTGGCGGGAATCCTCATCATGGTTCTCGCCTCGGTGCTGTGCGCAGTGGCCTGGAGTGAGCCCGCCCTCATCGTGTTCCGCATCCTGCAGGGGGTCGGAGCCTCGGCCATGGCGCCCACGGCATTCGCCTATGCGGCCATCCTCTTTCCGCCCGAGAAGCGTGGGCTGGCCCTCGGGGTGCTGTCGGGCATCATGGCCGTCGCCCCGGTGCTGGCCCTGAACCTCGCCGGCGTGCTTGTGGGGGTGTGGGGGTGGCGCAGCGTGTTCTGGTTCACCCCAGTGGTGGCGGTCATCGTGCTTGTGGGCGCGCTGTTTGTGATGCGCGAGCGCCCGCCGTCTGAGGCCCGCCCATTCGACATGCTGGGCGCCGCGCTGGCAGCGCTTGGCCTGTTCCCGCTGCTCACGGCGCTTTCGCAGGCATCCGTCTGGGGATGGACGGCACCCCGCACGCTCATCGTCGGTGTACTCGGCATCGTGTTTCTCGTGCTGTTCACCTGGCGCGAGCGAACCACCGACGATCCCATGCTCGATCTGTCGCTCTTGAAACTGTCGACGGTGAGAAATGCCAACCTGGCCGGGTTCGCCGTGGGGGGCGCCATGTTCGGCACGCTCATCCTGCTGCCGTTCTACTTCTCCACAGTGCTCGGCTACTCGGGCATCGAGCTGTCGTTGGCCATCACCCCCGTGGCGGCATGCTTCGTGATCGGCGCGCCCACATCCGGCCGCCTCATGAGCATGGTGGGAAGCGACGTGGTGGTGCGCTTCGCTGTGGGTACGGCGGTGGCCGGCGCAATCGCGCTGGCGCTGGGGGCCATGACGCAGTCGTATGTGTGGATGCTGCCGGGGCTCATCCTCACCGGGCTCGGGTTGTCGTCTGCCACGTCACCCGTGACCACCACGGCGATCCACGAGGCGCCGCGTGATCGGATCGGCGTGGCCGCGGCGCTTCCGAATGTCGCGCGGTATTCCGGCGGAGCCCTTGGGGGCGCCCTTCTCGGTACGGTCCTTGCGATGTCGCTCCCCGCCTCCGTCACCGCCGACTCCGGCCTGCTGCCCGTTGCCGTGCGCGATCAGGCGGCGCAGGGCATGCGCGCTGCGCTGTTCACGGCCGCAGGCATCCTGCTGCTGGGCCTCGTGGCGGCCTGGCGCATGCCCCGGGTTGTTGGTCCGGGGGCACGCATCGTGGCGATGATCCCGGGCACGGGCGAGCACCCTCCGAGGCCACGGGATTGACCCGCGGCGCCTACCTGGCGTTGGTCGCCCTGCTGGTGTTCACCATGGGCACCAGCATCATCACCCCGCTGCTGCCGCTCTATGCGGGTCAGTTCCACCTGTCCAACGGCACGCTCACGCTGCTGTTTGCCACCTACACGGCCACGGTGGTACCCACCATGTTGGTGGCCGGCAGCGCATCCGATCGCCTGGGCCGAAAGCGCGTGCTGCTGCCCGCCATGCTGGTGCTCACGTGCGCGTCGCTCGTGTTCGCCTTCACCGAGTCGGTACCCATGCTCTTTGTGGGCCGGGTGCTGCAGGGGCTGGCGGTCGGCATGTTCCTGGGTGTGGGAACGGCGTTTGTGGTGGATCACGCCATCCCGGCCAAGCGGGCACTGGCCGCCATGGCGGCGGGGGCATTCTTCCGTCTGGGCTTCGGTCTGGGCCCCGGCATGGCGGGCCTGGTTGCCCAGTACTGGGGCAACCCCATCCACCGTCCCTTTGAGGTGCACCTGGTGCTGCTGGCGGTGGGTATCGGCTGCGTCATCCTCGCCAGCGAGACCGTGCCCCGGCGCCGCTACAAGTTTGAGATACGCGTGGGGGTGCCCAAGGGGCAGATGCGCGGATTCGCCGGGTTCATGGCACCCGCCGCATTCACCATGAGCTTTATGGAGGGCACGGTGCTGTCGATCGTGCCGCTGTATCTGTACGAAACGCTGGGCGAGCGCAACGTGGCCATCGCCGGACTCTGCGGGTTCCTCGTGCTCGGGTTGGGTGGCATGACGCCGCTGGTCACCCGCAACGTGCCACCCCGCTTGGCGGTGATGATCGGGCTTGGGGTCTCGGCTGTGGTCACGTGGCTTATCGCGATCGCCGCGGTGGGCGGCAGCGCGCTGCTGGTGGTGGTGGCCGCCGGCATCATCGGCTTCGTCAACGGCATGATCCTGCAGGGTGCCACGGTCATCTGTGGCACCGTCGTGCCACTGCAGGAGCGCGGCAAACTGCTGTCGTCGCTGTACATGTGTGCATACGCCGGAACGGTCCCCGCCGTGGGCCTCGGATACCTGTCGCTCAGCATCGGGCTCACCGCCACGCTGGTGGTGTTCAGCATCGCATCGTGCGTGCTGGCCGCCTGGGTCATCATCTTCGGTCGGCGCCTGTTTCCGCGGGTCATCCCGTACGAGGAGCACGTCGCGATACCCTCAGCCTCGTGAAAGACGACATCTCATCAATTCTCAAGGGTTGGGGCGAGCCCGCGTACCGCATCAAGCAGGTGGAGGATGCCCGGCGTACGGGTATCCGCTCGTGGGACGACGTCACCACTCTGCCCAAGGACCTGCGCGAGAAGCTGTCCGAGGTGGTGCCCCTATGGACCGTCACCCCCGACGCGGTTGCCGAGAGCACCGACGGCACCCTCAAGTGGCGCCTTCGCACCCACGATGGCCTGGCCATCGAGAGCGTGCTCATCAAACATGCCCGTGGTCGGCGCACCCTGTGCGTGTCGAGTCAGGCGGGGTGCGCCCTGGGATGCAAGTTCTGCGCCACGGGCACCATGGGCCCGGGCCGCGACCTGACCTCCCGCGAGATCTCCGACCAGGCGTACCTGGCCAACGACGCCGCCCGTGAGGCCGACGCCCGCGTAAGCAACGTGGTGTTTATGGGCATGGGCGAGCCGCTGCAGAACACCGCTGCGGTGTTTGACGCCGTGCGCGAGATCCACTCACCCGAGGGGCTTGGCATCTCGGCCCGCCAGATCGCCATCTCCACGGCCGGCTGGGTACCGGGCATCGACGAGATGATGGACTTCGAGGTGCCGGTGCGCCTGGCGCTGTCGCTGCACGCCGCCGACGACGCCACGCGAAGCCAGCTCATGCCCGTCAACAACCGCTGGCCCATCGCCAATGTGCTCTCGGCCTGCCGCCGCTACGGCGACCGCACCGGCCGACGGGTGTTTATCGAGTACCTCCTGCTCGAGGAGATCAACGACTCGGTTGCCGACGCCAAGCGTCTCGCCGAACTTCTGCGCGATGGCCGTTTTCACGTGAACCTCATTGAGTACAACGCCACGGGTGGCCCGTACCGGGGCTCACCACAGGAGCGCCGCCGGCGCTTCGCCGAGGAGCTTGAGCG
>JBAXJA010000034.1:0-17539 GCA_037138115.1 Thermoleophilia bacterium
CCACCGACCTGGATTATCTCGAGGAGATGGTCGCAGCAGGTTCCTATCTGGGCATGGACCGCTTCGGTGTGGACAACATCCTCAGCTTCGATGACCGGGTCGACACCGTGGCGAAAATGTGTGAACGCGGCCATGCCGACAAAATGGTCCTGGCTCACGACGCGTCCTGCTTCATCGACTGGCTTCCGGAGGCCGCGCTGCCCGTTGTCCTGCCGAACTGGCATTACCTGCATATCCACAATGACGTGCTGCCAGCGCTTCGGCAGCGCGGTGTCACCGAGGAGCAGATCACCACCATGCTGGTGGACAACCCACGCACCATCCTCGGCCACCGGGGCGCCTACTAGTGGCGGACCTGGAGTCGGTTGCGCCGATCGGGACACAGATGAGCCAACTGGCCGCCGAGGCCCCGGATGCCCCGGATGCCCCGGTCTCCGAGTAGGCCCCCGCAGGCCCGTCTACGGGTGGATGCGGGTCTCCGCGGCCTGGAGGCGCTCAGCGGTACCGTGGGCGGCGCGCGTGATCGCCACGCCTGAGGGCAGCTCGCAGTGCACCTCGGTGGCTGCATCAAGTTCGAGTGTGCCGCGCTCGAGATCGGCGATCAGCACGTGCCCCCCTGAGCGTCGATCATCGGCGAGGGCGTGCAGGTGCCAACCCGGCACCTCAAGGCCGGTGGCGAGCAGCGGGAATCGAAATCCCACGAGCGTGGCGTTGACCGGCCCGATCTCCCACTCCACCTGCGTGGTCAGTACGTCTTCAAGGGGTGGGTACGGCGCCTGCTGCTTCGGCACGCTCCTCACCCGTAGACGACTGAACCGGCCGGACACACGCACGGCCTGTACCGGCACGGTGCTTTGGGAATCAAGGACGGCCAGAAGCGCCTGATGGTCGAGGCCCTCCACCTGCACGGGTGGACCGGGCGCGAAGGGGGTGACCACCGCGAAGGGGGTGCGGGTGTCGCCGGATACCGGGGACACCGAGCCATCAGCCCGGGCGACGTAGGCCTCTCCTGCTGACACAACCAACTCGCCATCGAGCCCATCAAGCGTGCCCAGTCCGATGTCGCCGTGGGTGAGCAGCTCGGCGACTGAGAGATCGCCCTCGTACCGGCTATCAATGAGCGCCTGCACCGTGGATGTCTGGAACACGTGGTGGGCCGCTGCGTCATCGGTGAGCGCGGCGTCGTGGTCCTCCACGGAGAGGTGAAGCGCGTGGATGAGTTCGGGGTCAATGGACATGGGATAGTGTTCCGACACCGTACTGAGCCGCGCCTCGCGAACGCTTCCGAACGGAATGCCCGATGGCCCGTGATCCATCTCTTCCCGTCCGCACGACATCCGGGGCATCGCACGGGCGCGCACTGCTGCTGGTACTGCTCTCCGGACTGCTGGCACTTACGTTCGGCGCTGGCATCGCCGTCGCTGGCCCGCCTCCCGGCCAGAACACGCTGTTCTTCAGTCCGAGTTCCTCCGGGGGATGCGGCGACGGCCAGATCTCGGCGATCGGGGAGGCGTCAGCACCCGCGCAATCGGGCGTCAACCCGTTCGCCGTGACCAGTTCGACGAGTCCGGTGATCTATCCGCCCCCGGCAACCGGCTTGGGTACCGCCAGCGGTCTGTATGCGGCCTCGATGGTTTCCACTGCGTGGAATTACTCCTTTGGATATCCATGGTCGGTGGATGGGCCGACCGGTTATTGGGGAACCGCGGGGCCGACGTGGAGCACGTTGGTGTATTTCACCAACAGTTGCAGCGGCACCCAGCAGTATCTGTACGCCGCGTGCTATGCGGCATGGCCTCAGGTGACGCCGTCGCAGGCGCCCCTGATCGGGTGTCCGAAAGCGCAGATACCCGGAGTTATGGGCCCCCCGGAGAGCACCCCGCCGTGGGCTGCCGTGTCTTTCGAGGGCTTGAACGTGGTGGTCGGGAGCGGGCTCGCTATGGATGCCACGCGCGGCATCCTCTACTTCTCGACGGTGCCCGCCGGGTGTGACGGCGCGAAGTTGTGCCAGGTCAGTATCTGGTCGGCTCCCGTCGCCACCAGTTGGGGTGGCACGCTCACGCCCACGCTCCTCGCGCAGTTGCCGAACAATCTCAATTCGTCCCATATGGCCGTTGATCCCATCTCCAACAGGCTCTTCCTTCTGGGGGCCAACATGAGCCAGGTCATCTCCATCCCGACATCCGGTGGCGGGTCGCCCTCAGTGGTGCTGTCGGGTGGCTCGCTCATCTCGAGCGGAGTTCAGGGCCTCGTGGTGGACCCGGCCACGGCGATGGTGTACGTCCTGTCCGCCCAGACGGGGGATGAGCCCAACCAGATCGCTCAGGTGCCTGAGACCGGCTGCTGTGCCACGAGCCTGTTCAGTGGCGGTGCGGTTGGCAACAGTTCGGAGGCAACGGCACTTGCAATTGACCCTGCAAATGGCTTCTTGGCGTGGGCCAACTCCCCGAGCGGACACCCCGCGGGGCTTGCAAACACAATCTCGTGGGGTCCGCTTGACGGAAACAATTCGACCGCAATCGGGTGGTTCGGGGCCCCGGATGCGTCCTACGCAGCCTATGTGCAGGCGATGACCATTGCTGGCGGGGTGGGGACGTGCGAAGGGTCCGACAACGGCAGCACCTTCAGCTACACGTGCCCCGTCACCAGTGTCGCTGCGGCAGGTACGACGGCCACGGCGAGCAGCAGCGGATCGGTGGCAATCCCCGTCACGGCGTATGTGGTGGGTGGCACGGGTGCGGGCGCCACCTCCAAGGCATCGATGCAAGTGAGCACGGGGCGGGTGACTGGCCCGATGACGGTGACCGTCCGTGATCGTCGGCGCGCCGGCAGGAGCGTTCGCACCTACGCCACACTTCGCCCCGGCTTCTCCGTTGCCCCAAACACCCGGCTCGTGCGCCGGGTGACGCTCCCGGCGTCGGCGCTCCCCTCCCTGCGGCGTGGAGATCTTGAGGTGCAGGTGCGAACGCGTCCGGCGGGGCCTGGGCAGCGTTGGCGCACCCGGGTGCTGCGCGTCGTGCATCGCTGAGGGGGCACGGTCGGACCGAACGTACGCGCCACGGGCCCGGGGGCAATTAGGATGGCCGGTGTGACTGATCTCGCCTCGCGCTATCCAATGCTTGCCTCGCTTGACGGGCCGGCCCCGCTGCACGACATGGACGACGCGGCGCTCGCCGCATTGGCCGAGGAGATGCGCCAGGCGATCATCGCCACGGTGTCCACCACGGGCGGGCACCTCGGGTCGAGCCTCGGCACCATCGAGCTCAGCATCGCGCTGCACGCCGAGCTCGATTCGCCCCGCGATCGCATCTTGTGGGATGTCGGGCATCAGGCCTACGGGCACAAACTGCTCACCGGTCGCCTTGGCGAGTTCGGCACGCTGCGGCAGCACGAGGGGCTCTCGGGCTTCCTGCGCCGGGCGGAGAGCGAGCACGACATCATGGGTGCCGGGCATGCGAGCACCAGCATTTCGTATGGCGTGGGGCTGGCCGAGGCCATGCGCATCACCGGTCGCCGCGACCGCCGCGTGGTGGCCGTCATCGGCGACGGTGCCATGACCGGTGGCATGGCCTACGAGGGGCTCAATCAGGCCGGCCACCTGCAGTCGCCCCTCACCGTGGTGCTGAACGACAACGGTATGAGCATCTCCGAGAACGTCGGGGCGCTGGCGGGGCTATTGCAGCGGGCACGGCTTGATCCGACCCTGTCAAAGGTTCGCGGCGAACTGGACAAGGGGCTTCGCAAGGTGCCCGGCCTCGGTCATCTGGGTGACTCGCTCTCCAATGCCACCAAGGCGTTATTCGTTCCGGGCCAGCTGTTTGAGGCGCTGGGCTTCGCCTATCTGGGGCCCATTGATGGGCACGACATCCATGCCCTTCGTGGTGCTCTGCAGCGAACCACTGACCTCCAGCGGCCGGTGCTGCTGCATGTGCACACGCAGAAGGGGCGTGGGTATGCCCCCGCCGAGTCTGATCGCGAGGCCATGCACGGGTCCGGCCCATTCGCGGTGGACAGCGGCCGTGCCGCGCGCCCATCGACGCCCGGCGCACCCACGTACACCGAGGTGTTTGGGCGCGCCCTGCTGGCCGAGGCCGAGGCTGATCCCCGCGTGGTGGCCATTACCGCCGCCATGCCCAAGGGCACTGGAACAGACTTCATCGCCGACCGCTTTCCCGAGCGCACCTACGACGTCGGGATCGCCGAGCAGCACGGGGTGGTATTCGCCGCCGGGCTCGCCATCGCCGGGTACCGCCCGGTGTGTGCCATGTACTCCACGTTTCTGCAGCGCGCCTACGACCCGATCGTGCACGACGTCGCCCTTCAGGGGCTGCCCGTGGTCTTCGCAATCGACCGCGGTGGCCTTGTCGGTGACGACGGACCAACCCACCATGGCGTGTTTGACATCGGGTACCTGCGGCCCATCCCCGGCATGGTGGTGATGGCCCCCAAGGATGAGGCCGAGTTGGTGCACATGCTGCATACGGCGCTCCGCCTTGATGGTCCCTCTGCGCTGCGGTATCCGCGTGGAAATGGCGTGGGCGTACCGCTTCCGGATCGCCCCGAAGTGCTCCCGGTGGGGAAGGCCGAGGTGCTCGCCGAGGGGTCGCGCGTGGCCCTGGTGGGCTATGGGTATGGCGTGCAGGTGGCGCGTGACGCCGCGGTGATCGTGTCGGAATCGCTCGGCGTGCCGCCCACCGTGGTGAATGCGCGGTTCGCGAAGCCGCTTGACGTTGATCTGCTGCGCGAGCTCGCCGAAACGCATGATGTGGTGGTCACGATTGAGGACCACGCGTTGGAGGGTGGGTTCGGCAGTGCGGTGGTGGAGGCCCTCCCGGGATGCCGGGCATACATCGCCCGCATCGGTATTCCTGACCACTTCATCGAGCATGGACGCCGCGACCTGCTGCTGGCCGAGGCCGGGATCACACCGGCCGCCACGGCCGCTGCCGCGCTCGCTGCGCTTGGCGATCGGGCGATCGGCTGACCCGAATCAGCACGCCCTCGTGATGGTTGACGGGGTGGCGGTGGCTACGATCCCGCGCGTGGCCCGGCAGCGACTGGACGCTGCGCTCGTGGAGCGCGGCATTTTCCCCACCCGAGCGCGTGCGCAGGCGGCCGTGATGGCCGGTCGCGTCCGCGTTGGCGGCAGTGCGGCGGTCAAGCCCGGGTCCCAAGTGCGTGACGACGCCGTCATCGATGTGGATGAGGGCCCCGAGTACGCATCGCGGGGTGGGCTCAAGTTGGCGCAGGCCCTCGATGTGCTGGGGGTCGATCCCACCGGGGCGACGGCAATTGATATTGGTGCGTCCACGGGCGGCTTCACCGATGTACTGCTCCGGCGTGGGGCGACGAGCGTGATCGCCGTGGACGTCGGCTACGGACAACTCGCGTGGGCGCTACGCGAGGATTCGCGCGTTGATGTGATCGATCGAACCAATGCGAGGGCGCTCGCGCCGGCCATGCTGCCCCGCATTCCCGACTTCGCTGTGATGGATGTGTCGTTTATCTCGTCGGGCATTGTGTGGCCGGCGGTGGCGGGTTGCCTCCACCCGGCGTACCGTGCCCTCGTGATGGTCAAGCCGCAATTCGAAGTGGGCAAGGACAACGTGGGGTCAGGGGGCGTCGTGCGCGATCCCGCGCTCCGCCGTGACGCCGTGCTCGGCGTGGCTGACGCCATGCGCGCAACCGGGGCGCATATCGCCGGAGCAGCCGACAGCGGCACGCCCGGGCCCAAGGGCAACCGCGAGATCTTCCTGCTGGCACACGGCCCCGCGTTGCCCGATCCGTGCGTGGACATCGCCGCCGCCATCGACGCAGCCGTGATGGCGGGGGCTTCATGAAGCGTCAACATGAGCCGATCCGCGAGGTTGAGGGCAACCGTGCCGAGCGCGTGCTGGTACTCAGCCATGGCGCTGCCGAGGTAACCGCCGGGGTCATGCCGACCGTGCTCGCGATTCTCGATGCCAACGGGGTGGAGGTGCTGGCCACCGCCGACGAGGCCGCCAAGCACCCCGCGCTCCGGGGCCGCACGGTGGTGACCGGGAAAGAGTTACGACCCGGTGGGGTTGACCTCGTGCTGGTGCTGGGTGGCGACGGCAGCATCCTGCGCGCGCTGTCATTCGAAGCGCGCACCGGCGCGCCTGTGCTCGGCGTCAACTTCGGGCGAGTTGGATTTCTCGCCACGGTGGAGCAGGGCGACCTCGAGCGCAGCCTCACACGAGCGCTGCGCGGCGACTACATCACTCTGGGCCTTCCATCACTGAAGGCCGAATGGATCGGCGGCACGATCAACGCCGTGAACGATCTGGCGTTCCTGCGGGGGGGCGAGTCGCGTCTGGCCGATCTCTCGTACTCGGTTGATGGGGAGTCGGTGGCAACCGTTCGGTGCGATGGGCTCATCTGCTCCACGCCGGTGGGATCGACTGCCTACAACCTTGCTGCCGGTGGCCCCACGGTGTCGTGGAAGGCCCGTGCCTTCGTCATCTCGTTCATCGCCGGGCACCACCTGGATACCCGGCCACTTATCCTCGCGCCCGAGGAGACGCTGGTGGTCACAAACAGCGCCATCGTGGGGCCGTGCGACGTGCTTGCGGACGGCGTGCGCATTGGCGAACTGCCCCCGGGCCGGTCGGTGACCGTTGGCCTCGGCGGGCAGGAAGTGCACCTTGCAATCTTCCCCGAGTCGTCATTCTTCCGCCGGTACCGGGAGAAGTTCGGCCGCCGATGATCGCGGGCGGGGTGGCGGCGTGATCCGCGAGATCGAGATCCGCGACCTCGTGGTGATCGAGCGGGCGCACATCGAGCCCACCGCCGGCCTCACGGCCATCACCGGCGAGACCGGAGCCGGAAAGACCGTGGTGGCAACGGCCCTTGGGCTGCTCGCCGGCGCACCCGTTGACCCGAAGGCCGTGCGCCCCGGTGCCAAGCATGCGCTGGTGCAGGCAACCGTCAGCGTGCCGGATGGCTTCTGGGATTCCCTCGACCCCGGCGATCCGGCACTGCAGGTGCGTGACCTGGCGGACGATGAGACCGAGGTCGTGGTGGCCCGGCGCGTGCCCGCAGAGGGCCGCGCACGGGCGCTGGTGGATGGTCAGGTGGCGTCGCGTGACGCGGTGGCGTCGTTCATCGGAGGCCTTGTGCGGTTCTCGGGCCAGCACGAGCAGCGCCGGCTTGTGGGCCCCGCCGCGCAGATGGCCATCCTCGATGCCTTCGCCGGCCCCGACGTGGTGGCGCAGGCCCACCAACTGACCCTGATGCGACGCGATCTGGTGCGCCTTGCCCGGGAGATCGACGCGGCCCGAGACGGGCGTGAGCGCGCTGCACGTGAGCGCGATGCACTCACCCAACTGCTGGCCGATGTGGATGTGGTTGCACCCGATCTGGACGAGGAGATGGCGCTGCAGGCGGAGCGCGGCCGGCTGGGGCACGCGGAGCGCCTCGCCGAAGCCGCCGACAGCGCCCTTGAGCTTCTCGACTCGGATGACAGCGGGGCGGTGATGGCCACGGGCCGCGCGGCACGTGCCATCGAACACGCGTGCGATCTCGACCCCACACTCAAGGGGCCACTTGAGGATTTGAAGGCCGCTGAGGCAGCGCTTCAGGAGGCGCTCATCGGGCTGCGCAGATACGCGCAGGATCTGGACGCCGAGCCCGGCCGCCTCGAGTGGGTTGAGGGCCGGCTCGAGGAGTACGCCACCCTCGGGCGCCGATACGGACCGGGAACGGAGATGGTGCTGGCCCGTGCTGACGAGGCCCGGGCGGCGCTCGACGCGCTGGCAACGGGGCAGGCCGGTGACGACGCCCTCTCCGCAGCGCGCGACGCGCTGTTGGGCGATGCGCATGCGCTCGCCGACGCATTGCACGCGGCTCGCGCTGAGGCGGCGCCGCGCCTGGCAGCACGTGTTGAGGCCGAGCTGCAGGATCTGGCCATGTCGGGTGCCGCACTGCGGGTGGAGGTGTCGCGCGACAACGCCGAAGTGCCCGCCGACCAGGTTGCCCTCATCCTGCGCGCGAACCCCGGCCTTCCTGAGGCCCCACTGGCCAACGCGGCGTCGGGCGGCGAGCTTTCGAGAGTGCTCCTCGCCCTGCACTCGGTGGCTGCGGCGGCCGAGCCGGGGGTTGCCTGGGTATTCGACGAGGTGGATGCCGGTATCGGCGGGGTGACGGCCGGCACCGTGGGCGATCGCCTTGCCGCACTGGCCGTGGGGCGGCAGGTACTGGTGATCACGCACCTGCCGCAGGTCGCGGCCGCAGCCGATCGCCACTACCGGCTGGTGAAGGGGGTGGCCGACGACGGTCGCACGGTGACCACCATCGAGCCGGTTGAGGGGGATGCGCTGTTGGCCGAGATGTGCCGCATGCTCGGGGCCTCACCCGACGATGAGGGCGCCCGCGCCCATGCGGGTGAGCTGCTGGCGCGACGGGGTCGCTGAGCGCACGCGGCATGCGCCGCGCGGGTGGGTATGCTCACCCCCCGTACGGTGTGCGGTACGTCGGGGAGGCCGGTCCATTGGGTGAGCACGGTGAGCGCTACGTCTTTGTGACGGGCGGAGTGGTGTCGGGCCTTGGCAAGGGGATTACGGCAGCGTCCCTCGGGACGCTGCTGAAGGCACGTGGGTTCAAGGTGTCGCTGCAGAAGTGCGACCCGTACCTGAACGTGGACCCGGGGACCATGAGCCCGTTCCAGCACGGTGAGGTGTTCGTCACCGAGGACGGCGCCGAGACCGACCTGGATCTTGGCCACTACGAGCGGTTCACCGACGAGGCGCTCACGCGTACGTCCAACATCACCACCGGCAGCGTGTACGACGCGGTCATCCGCCGCGAGCGCCGGGGCGACTTCCTGGGCGCCACCGTCCAGGTCATTCCCCACATCACCAACGAGATCAAGGACCGCATCCGGCAGGCGGCGACGTCATCCAACGCCGACGTGGTCATCGTGGAGATCGGCGGGACGGTGGGCGACATCGAGTCACTGCCATTTCTCGAGGCAATCCGCCAGATGCGCAACGAGGAAGGCCGCGACCGTGTGGCCTTCGTGCACGTCACCCTCGTGCCATACCTCGGCGTCGCCGGAGAGCTCAAGACCAAGACAACACAGCATTCGGTCAACGAGCTGCGGCGCATCGGTATCGAGCCCGACGTGCTGGTGCTGCGATCAGACCGTCCGCTGGGCAGCGAAGTACGCGAGAAGATCGCGCTCTATGGCGGTATCCCGACCCAGGCCGTCATCTCGGCCGAGGATGCCGCTGACATCTACATGGTGCCGCTCATGATGGAGTCGGAGGGCCTCGACCGCGTTGTGGGCGACCGCCTGGGCCTCGACCTGTCCGGGCCGCTCGAGCTCGACGACTGGCGCGAGCTTGTCGATCGCCTGCTGGCCGCCACCGGCTCGGTGAAGATCGCTCTGGTGGGCAAGTACGTGCAGCTGCATGACGCCTACATGTCGGTGTACGAGGCCCTCAAGCACGCGGGCCTGGCACATGGCGTGAACGTCGAGATCGACTGGGTGGATGCCGACGCCGAGGACCTGGCCGACCACGTGCGCGCTGCAGATGGCGTGCTGGTGCCCGGCGGCTTCGGTGGCCGCGGGGTGGAGGGCAAGATCGAGGCCACCCGCATTGCCCGCGAGGAGGGCGTGCCCTATCTCGGCATCTGCCTCGGCATGCAGGTTGCGGTCATCGAGTACGCCCGCAACGTGTGCGGCATGGATGGCGCCAACTCCACCGAGTTCGACCTCGAGACGCCGTTCCCGGTGATCGACCTACTGCCGGAACAGCGCCAGATCGAGGAGCGGGGCGGCACCATGCGCCTTGGCGCCGATCCGGTGTCGCTGCTCCCGGGGTCAGTCGTGCGCGATCTCTACGGCGATGTGGACTCCATCCAGGAGCGCCACCGCCACCGTTACGAGGTCAACCCGGTGCTGCGGCCAAAGATCGAGGAGATGGGCCTCGTCAGTTGCGGCCGTTCGCCCGACGGGCGCTTGGTGGAGTGCATCGAGCTGCCCGGTCACCCGTTCTTCGTTGCAAGCCAGTACCACCCCGAGTTCAAGAGCAGGCCCACCCGTCCGCAGCCTCTGTTCCGGGCGTTCATCGGGGCGGCGGTGGCACGTGCCGACGCGGCCGGCCACGGCGGCGGTGACTCCGCCACCACGGCCACGGCGTGATCGCGGGGCTCAGCGAGGTGTGCGATCTGTTTGTACGGCTGTGCGAGATCCCCTCGCCAACCGGGCAGGAGCGCGCGATGGCCGACGCGGTCATCCGTGAGTTGGAGCGTATGGGGGCGAGCATCACCGAGGACGATGCGGCCACCATGGTGGGGCCAGCGGGCTGCAACAACATCGTCGCGCGATTTGCGCCCACTGCGCCCGGCACGCCCATCATGTTCTGTGCCCACGTGGACACCGTGCCACTGCTCGCGCCGGTTGAGGTGGTGCAGGATGGCGAATGGCTCACCAACGCCAACGAGGCCATTCTGGGTGGCGACGACAAGGCCGCAGTTGCCGTGATGCTGCACGCGGTTGATCGCATCGTGCGCGACGGAACACCGCACGCCGGAATCGAGCTGGTGTTCACCCCATGCGAAGAGGTGGGCCTTCAGGGTGCTGCCTACTTCGACCCGTCGGTGCTGAAGGCCGAGTTCGGGTTTGTATACGACCACACCGGGGATCTCGGCGGGATCGTCACTTCGGCCCCGACACATAAGGAGATCGAGGCCACCTTCCGGGGAGTCGCGGCACATGCGGGCATCCAACCGGAGCAGGGGCGGAGCGCGATCGTTGCCGCATCCCGTGCCGTCGCCGCGATGCCCCTGGGGCGTATCGACGACGCCACCACGGCGAACGTGGGCACCATCCGTGGGGGCTCCGCCGACAATGTGGTGGCCGAGGAGTGCGTGGTGACGGGCGAATGCCGGTCGCGCGATCTTGACGCCCTCGACAGGCAACTCACCGCAATGGTGGACGCGTTTACCTGGGCCGGCACCGAGTGCGAGTGCGACGTGGAGGTGCGCGTGAAGCATCACTTCACCGGCTACACGCTTGCTCAGGATGCTCCGCAGGTGGTGATGGCCCGTCAGGCGATTGAGGACTGCGGCATCTTGCCGACGTTCGTTGCCACTGGTGGTGGTTCGGACGTGAACGCGTTTCTGGTCAACGGATTCGCGTCGGTGAACCTGTGTAACGCCATGGTGGGGGTGCATACCCCCGACGAGCGCATCCGCATCGACGACATCGAGCGCATGGTGGACATCACCCTGGCCATCGTGGCCCGTGCCACCGCCTGAGCACGGCGTGGGCATCGAACGCATCGACGGGCTCGGCGTCGAGTCGTCGGAGTCCATGTACGAGGGCGAGGTCGTGGACCTGTCGGTGGTCCACTACCGACGCCCCAATGGCCTCGTGGTGCGCCGCGAGGTCATCGCACACCCCGGTGCCGTAGTGATGGTTCCGGTAGATGGTGCCCATGTGCTGATGGTGCGCCAACCGCGGGAGGCAGTGGGGGAGTACCTGCTCGAACTGCCGGCCGGCAAGTTGGACGTGCCGGGTGAGCCGCCCATTGATTGCGCCAAGCGCGAGTTGGCCGAGGAGGTCGGGCGCGCCGCGGACTCGTGGGAGAGTCTCGGCGGCTTCTACACCGCCCCCGCGATCCTCGAGGAATACATCCACTGCTTCCTGGCCACCGACCTCACCGAGATCGCGCATGAGCCGATCCCCGAGGAGGAGATCACGGTGGTGCCGTGGCCGCTGGCAGATCTTGATGCGCTGATCGCCGAGGTACACGACGCGAAGTCGCTCATCGGCCTGATGCGGATTGCCCGGCGGTTGGACGACGGCGCGTTGAGGGCCTGACCGGCACACCCTGGCGACCAGCCGTGGACGCCCACTGCCAGTGTCGGGCAGCGGGGCCTGCGCGCGCTAGCGGTTCTCCAGGTGGCGGAGCGGCGCCAAGGCGAAAATCCCGAGCAGGATGAGCAGGCCGAAGCCCGCCACCAGACCGGGCCAGGTCTCGCTCCAGATGATCGATCCGGTGAGCTCGGCCGAGCGGGATGCGGTGAGGATGTACGTGACCGGATTGAACCTGGCCACGTTGCCCAGCCACCCGTGGAGGGCACTCACGGGCACATAGGCCACCGACATGAACACCGACAGGAACACCACCAACTGCATGATGGGGGCGGCCTGGATGGTGCGCGCGCGAAGCGCCACGCCGATCGCCCAGCATGATGCAGAGGCGCCGAAGAGGAGCGCGAAGCCGTAGATGAGCAGCAGCGAAAGGAGCCCCGGCAGCCAGACTCCGCCGATCATGCCGGCGATGAACACGATGGTGGTGGTGAAGATGCTGCGCACGAGGGCCGCCAGCATGGGGCCGATGATGAGGGCCACGCGCGGTGCCGGACTCGACTGCAAGCGGTCGAAGAAGCCACCCTCCAGGTCACGGGCCACGGTCATGCCGGAGTTGATGCCGGCGAATCCCGCGCCCATGGTGGCCGCCATGGGAATGGTGAAGGCCAGGTACGAGGCCCCGGCAAACTGCGGAAGCGCCCCGATGCCGTGGAACGCCCCCGACGTGGCGATGAGGATGAACAGCGGCATGATGAGCGACGGGATGAACACCGACGGCACGCGTCGCACCAGCAGCAGGTTGCGCCCGGCAAGGCCAAGGCTCACGGCGAGACCCTTCATCATGCGGCCACCCGCAGTCGTCGGCGAAGCGCAAGGGCAGACGCGCCAACAGTGATGAGGGCGAGGCCGAGCGCGATTCCGATGCCGGCCAGTGCCGTCCAGATCGTGGCTCCCCCGATGATCTCGAGGCGCATCGACTCCACGAGGTAGGTGATCGGGTTCAGTGCGGCCACGTCGTGGTACCAGCCCACCATGGTGTCGAGTGGGAAGAACGCTGACGAGAAGAAGAGCAGCGCGAAGAAGAGGGGGAACATTCCCTGCACGGCTTCGCCGGACCCGGTGCGAATAGCGAGAAAGACCCCGAGACCCCCCACGGCAGCGGCGAAGAGCGATGCGATGACCACCACCACGATGATGCCGACCAGCCCGCCATCGACCCTCGCCCCGAAGATTGCTGCGACCGCGATGAACAGCAGCGCCTGTCCCACACCAAGGGTGATGGATGCACCCAGCCGGCCGGTGAGGATGGATGTGCGCGAGGTGGGGGAGGCCACCAGGCGGTCGAAGAAGCCACCCTCGATGTCGGTGGCGAACGCCGCGCCGGCGGTCGTGCCGCCAATCAATACGCCCTGGATGATGGCGCCGGACACCGCAAAGTCGAGGAAGCTGCGCACCGGGGGGAAGCCCGGGATGGTCCCCGGTGCGCCGCCGAACGAGGCGGTGAAGATGGCCATGAGCACCAACGGAAAGAAGAGCGCGGGAAACCACGCCTGCGGCAGCCGCATGGTGGTGACGATTGAGCGCCAGGCCAGCGCAGCGGTCTGCCTGATGACGGGGACGGCCGCCGTCATGCGGTGGCGTCGTCCGATCCCGCAAGGTGACGACCCGTGCTGGCGAGGAACACATCGTCGAGCGTGGGCTCGGCCAGATCGATCTCCGCAAAGCGCACGCCGGCGTCGTCGAGGGCCCGTACGGCATCGGCCATGGCGGTCGATCCTCCGGGAAGGCGCACAGCAGCACCGCCCTCGCGGGCGCCCGGCACCATCTCGCCAAATCCGGCGAGCACCCGTGCAACGTCATCCGGCGTGGAACCGTCTGCGGCCACCACGGAGAGCAGCGGATAGCCGATGCGGGCCTTGAGTGCCTTGGGCGTGCCGTCGGCCACGATCAGCCCGCCGTCGATAATGGCGACACGGTCGGCAAGCTGATCGGCCTCCTCGAGGTACTGGGTGGTGAGGAAGACCGTGGTGCCGTGCTCAACGTTAAGTCGGCGTACCTCATCCCACAGCGTCACACGGGACACCGGGTCAAGCCCGGTGGTGGGCTCATCGAGAAACAGCACCACGGGCTCGTGCACCAGAGAGAGGGCGAGGTCGAGGCGGCGACGCATTCCTCCCGAATAGGTGCCCACACGGCGGTCGGCGGCATCTTCCAGATCGACCCTGCCAAGCAGTACGTCGGCACGGGCCCGGCAGTCGGAACGCTTCATCCCGTGCAGCACACCCTGAAGCCTCAGGAGTTCGCGACCGGTCATGTATGGGTCGATGGCCGCATCCTGCAGCGCAACGCCGATACGACGACGCACGACGTCGGGCTCTTTCATCACATCGTGCCCAGCAACAATCGCGGTACCCGAGGTGGGTCGCAACAGCGTGGTGAGCATGCGCACCATGGTGCTCTTGCCCGCGCCATTGGGGCCGAGAAAGCCGAAGATGCCGCCGGATTCGACGGTGAGTGACACTCCGTCAACCGCTTTGACGCCGCCCTTGTACTCCCGGACGAGATCCCGTGTCTCAACTGCTTGATCGCTCACGTATGTGAGAGTAGCCGCAGCGTCACACCCACGCCGTCCCCTTCCGGCGTCGCTATGGTTTTCGTATGCCGAAAGAGGATCAGGCCGCCCGACTCGCCCGACTCGCCCGTGAGGCTCACGAACGGGTCGAGGCCCGTGATCTCGCCGCCGATGGTGCGGGTGCCAGTGATGCGCACCATCACCCGGCCGAGGCGGCGACCGATGCAGATGCCCGTGAGCGGCAGCTGCAGGCGGCGCTTCGTCTGAAAGTGGAGGAGGAGCGCCTGATCCGGGCAGCCGAGGCGGCGGAGCGCGGCGAATACGGCACGTGCGCCGACTGCGACGAGCAAATCCCCGAGGCCCGACTCATGATCGTGCCCGGCGCCGAGCGGTGCGTCGCGTGCCAGGAGACGGCGACGGGTCGCCGTCGTTAGGCGTCGCGGCGCACGATGGGACGCGCAAGTCGCCAGGCGATGACAGTGCCCAGCGTCCACACGATGCCCGCGACGGCCACATGCAGCTCAACAGTGGCCCACGGCAATTGGGTGTGCCACTGCACCTCGCCGATGATGACCTGCGCGATGAAGGCCGGGATGAACCAGAGTGCAGGCACGATGAGCCCGCGATCATCCCTTCGCGCGCGCATGAGCCAGCCGACGAGAATTGCCACCACGAGAAGAGCGAACACTGCGCGCACGTGCACGTACGCGGCGTCGTCCAGTACGCCAAAGCGCTTGATCACCTTGGGGTCGCCCGAATGCGGGCCGGCCGACGTCACGAGCACACCGGTGACGATGGCGGTGCTGAGTGCGGCCGACCACAGCACGGCCAGAAGCGTGGGGCGCCGCGACCATGCACGCCTGATGCGGCGCATCACATCATCGGCGCCCAGGAAGGCAACGACGCCACCCGACAATGCGACGAGCGACAGCACGAAGTGCGATGCCACCAGAAGGGGGTGGAGGTCAAAGATGACCGTAATGGCGCCCAGTGGGATCTGTCCCACACTGCCCACTGCGGCAACGACGGCCCCGATCTTGGTCGCCCGGATTGATCCGATGGCCTTGAACGCAGCGATGGCCACGACGATTGAGACGCCGATGATGATGGCCGACGCGATGCGGTTGGAGTACTCAATCCACGCGTGGTGGTTGCTGGCGGGGATGATGCGCCCGTCGTTGCACAGCGGCCACTTCGTGCATCCCAGCCCGGACCCAGTCAGCCGGACGAACGCTCCGCTCGGGAGGATGAACCAGAGCAGCACCATGTTCACGGCAGCGAGCCAGCGGAATCCACGCGCGGTGGTCAGCGCAGCCCACAACCGACGAAATGGCCCCCGACGGGGCATGGAATTCGATCCCTCAGGCACCTCTCGATGGTAAACCCGTTCCCGCCCGCGGGGCATGGGCCAACCGTCAGTGATGCGGGAGAGGATCCACCCGGGCGTGGGACGTGGTGGGGCCTCGGGGTGATCGTGATTGCCATCGTGCTTGCAGTCGCCTTTGGGGTTGCCACCCACGGCTCCGACGACGTGGCCCGTGCCGTGGTGGCGGCGCAGGCGCGCGGGTCGCAATCGGGCGCCCCCCGGGTGAGCCCATCCGGGGCACCGGCGGTGACCTCGGCCGGGGTGGCGTTCCCGGATCTGATGGCCCGCCAGGGGTGGTCCGCTGTAGGGCGCCGGGAAGACACGGTGTCGGATCGCACGGTGACCACGCTCATTTATGAACGCGCCGGCCGGCGCATCGCATATTCGGTGGTCTCGGGGCCCCCCCTCGGCGCGCCACCCGGGAGCCGGGCGATCGTGGGACGTGCCCCCGCCGTATTCGGCTTCGATGCAGGCAGCCGTACCGCCGTGATGGTCGCCCGGGGTGGGCGGTCAGTGATCATCTCGGGCCTTGACGCGTCGCCGTCGGCCTTGGTGCGCGTGGCGCGTGCACCCTGACGCGATGGGGCACGCGGCTACCATTCACCCCGATGGCTGACGACCGGGCGATGCGGGCGCAGGCCGCCGGCACGCCGGCCGATGGCGCGGCTCCCGGCCCGGCTGACGCGCTCCCCGGCGACGCGCTGGTGCTCCGCGCGGCGGAGGAGTCCCTGGCGGGGCACCGCCGGGGTGTCCGACGTCTCACACCATTTCTCGGCCCTGCGTTCGTTGCCGCGGTTGCCTATGTCGATCCGGGGAACTTCGCCACCAACATGGCTGGCGGCGCCCGCTACGGATTCCTCTTGGTGTGGGTGGTGCTGCTGGCCACGCTCATGTCCATGGTCATCCAGTCGCTCAGCGCCAAGTTGGGTATTGCATCAGGGATGAATCTGGCGGAGGCCTGCCGGGCTCGCTACCGCCGCCCCGTGGTGATCGGTCTCTGGATCCAGGCGGAACTTGTGGCAATGGCCACCGACGTGGCCGAGTTCATCGGCGCCGCACTCGGACTGCACCTCCTGTTCGGGTTGCCCCTGCTGCCATCGGCGTTGCTCACCGCCGTGGCGGCATTCATCATCCTTGGCTTGCAGTCGCGTGGAGTGCGCAGATTCGAGGCGGTCATCGCCGGGTTCGTGGGGGTCATCGTGCTGGCCTTCGGCGCCCAGGTTGTTCTCGCGGCCCCTTCGGGTGCAGACGTGGCGTCCGGGCTCGTGCCGGCCTTCGACGGTACGGGCAGCCTGCTGCTGGCGGTGGGAATCATCGGGGCCACGGTCATGCCCCACGTCATCTATCTGCACTCCGCCCTTACTCAGCGTCGGATCCCGGTGACAGATGACGAATCGAAGCGCAGACTCTTCCGGTTCGAGATGGTGGATGTGATCATCGCCATGACCATCGCGGGGCTTGTGAACCTGTCCATGCTGGTTATCGCCGCAACCGTCTTCAACAAGTCCGGCATGACCGACGTGGGGGATGACCTCGGGGCGGTGTACAACGCGCTGGGCACAGCGCTTGGCAGCCATGCCGAGATTCTCTTCGGTATTGCGCTGCTTGCCTCGGGCCTCTCGTCGTCGAGCGTCGGCACGCTGGCCGGGCAGGTGGTGATGGATGGCTTCTTGCGCCGTCGCATTCCAGTTGCGCTTCGCCGCCTCATCACCATGGCTCCCGCAATCATCATCATTGCGATTGGCGTCGATCCGGTCGT
>JBAXJA010000035.1:0-16788 GCA_037138115.1 Thermoleophilia bacterium
ACCGATGCCCTCAACATCACCGACAACCAGACCGCCCAGTCGCGCATGTGCCCCCTGGCGTCCGCCCGTATCGCCCTCGACAACGGGGCGGAGCCGGTGATGCAGATGACCGTGCGTGACCGCAACCGCATGGCACTCACCTCCGACATCCTGGGCGCATCCGCGCTCGGTATCCACAACACCCTGTGCATGAGCGGTGACCCGATCCACATCGGCAACCATCCCGATGCCGCCGTGGTAAACGACATCGACACCATGGGGCTCCTGCGGCTGCAGGCGTCGCTGCGGTCGGGTCGGTTCATGAATGAGGCCGGGGAGGAGCTGGCCGGGGAGGCCCCGCACCTGGTGATCGGTGCCACCGCGCACCCGGCGGCCGACGACCCGGACGTGGAGATCTCAAAGATCAGGGCGAAGATGGAGGCGGGTGCCGACTTCTTCCAGACCCAGCTGGTGTACGAGCCCGAGCGCGTGGCGGCATTCATGTCGCGCCTCGAGGCCGCCGATCTGCCCGCGTTCCCGAAGTTGCTCATCGGTGTTGGCCCCTTCAAGCACCTGCGCATGGCAATGCACATGCGCGACAAGGTGTGGGGTGTCACGGTGCCCGACCACCTGATCACCCGTATGGAGTCGACTGCCGACGAGGGCGACACGGGCATGACCATCTGCGTGGAGGTCATCCAGGCGCTGCAGGACATCCCCGGCGTCGCCGGTGTGCACGTGATGGCCATCGCCTGGGAAGAGTCGGTGCCGGAAATCCTCTCGCGCGCCGGTCTCACAACCGCCCGCACCGCCTGACGCCCTGACGATGGGCCTCACCCGGCGCGAGGCACTGATGGCCGCCGGGGCCAGTGCACTGGCCCTCGCCCTGCCGGGGTTCGCACCCAGCCGGGGTGTGGCCGCGGGCACGCGGGTTGATGTGGTGGGCGCAGGCCTCTCCGGTCTGGCCTGTGCACTTGTGCTGGTGCAGGCCGGAGTGGATGTGCGCGTATGGGAGGCCCGTGATCGCCTCGGCGGGCGCACGCTCACCGACACCTCTCTGGTGCCCGGCAAGTGGGTGGAGTGCGGCGGGGAGTTCATCGACGCCGATCACTCGGCCATCCGTCGCCTGTGCAGCGAGAGCGGCGTCACCCTGCAGGATCTGGCGGGCGTGGACGACTCCGGGGTCACGCGCGACCTGGTGGGGGGACGCGTACGCGAGGACGGTTGGGCCGATGGATCCAGCGCCCGTCTTGCCCAGCGGGCTGCACGCGACCTGCAGCGGCTCGGCGAGGACCGGCTCAATGCCATGAGCGCCGCCGAGTGGTTACGGGGCGCCATTCCCGGCGGCACCAGCGCGCCGTTTGCGCGCTACCAACGCGCGCTCACCACCGGTGAGTACGGCGCTGACCCGTCGGCGCTCACCGCGCTGTGGCTGGTGGCCGACCTGGCCGAGGGAGCGGGGTCGAACGAGATGGCCGACGGCGCCGAGCGCTACCGCGTGAATGGTGGCACCCGCATGCTGGTGGCAGCGCTGGAGCAGCGAATCGGCGCCGAGCGCATCGTGCGCGGCACGCGGCTCACCGGACTGGTCCGCGAGGGGTCGCGTCCGGCGCTGCTGCTCACCGGCCCCGACGGCCCGCGCGTTGAGCGCCCCGACCGGGCCGTCATCACCCTGTCGCCAGGCGTGCTTCGCACGGTCAATCTGAGCCGGTCGGGGTTCTCCACGCGCGCCCGCGACGTCATCGGCACCTATGGCATGGGTTCCAACGCGAAGGTGATCATTCCGTTCAGCAGCGCCGCGTGGGGAACCCACGGCTGGGATGCCGAAGGCGTGAGCGACACGGCTCTGGGGCAGACGTGGTGCTCCACCCTGGGTGAGGGTGAGGGTGCCGCGGCATTCACGTCGCTCATCGGCGGGGTCGCTGGCCGCACCATTGCCGGACCCGACCACGGGCCGGCGCCGGGTTCGATCGTGCAGACACGCCTGGCGCTGATAGATCGCGTGGCGCCCGGCACCCGGGCGGCGGCACGTGACGGTGCCGTGGTGCACGCCTGGGCGAAAGATCCCTACGCCCGGGGTTCATATTCAGCCGCACGCCCTGGGCAAGCCGATTACGCCACCATCGCGGCGCGGCCTCAGGGGCCCTTCCACTTCGCGGGCGAGCACACCAGCGATGAGTGGTCGGGCTTTATGGAGGGTGCGGTGCAGTCGGGGCAGCGGGCCGCCCGCGAGGTCATGGTCGCGCGCTAGCTCCCCGCGGCGGCGCCCTCCGGCGGGTCCATCTCGACCGCGGCCAGTTCGATGGCCTCCTCGGCCAGCACAATGATCGTGGATGTCCACACGACGTCATCTGCGGCGTCCACCGGTACGTCGCCGTCGGCGATGGCACGTACCGCGGCGAGTGCGCGGGGCGGGGCTGGTACATCGAGTGATGCCAGGGCCTCACGGGCCCAGGTGCGTATCTCGATATCACCGGTGGCACGGGCCAGTTCCGGGGCGGCGACCTCGGCCGTCGTCTCCACATCGGCGTAGTCGGCAATCTCGTGAGCGAAGTCATCGGGGTCCAGATCCAGCAGGTCGGAAACAAGACGACCGGCCGTGGATGCCAGAGCCACCAGCGCCTCGGGCCGGTTCGTGCCATCGGCCTGCACAACTGCCAGCGCCTCAAGGCGGTCGAGTGCCCGGGCACGCACGGCCGCCAGATCGAGCCCTGCTCGCTCCGCCAGGGCGAGGGCAAGGGGGTTTTCGGGGTCGGCATCTTCGGCGAACCCGATCGCCTGCTCCAGCGCACGGGCATCCGACACGTTGTCGGGCACGGGCACACGGGCAAGCGACGCATTCATAGGGGCCTGCAGCGCAAGCCACTGGGCGCTCGCCACCCGGCGGATGAGCGCATCCACCAGAGCGGGATCGGGCGCACCCAGACCGATGGCCGCGGCCAGGTCCATGGCCTCTGGCCCCAGGACACCGCGCGGGAATGCCAGTCCCGCCATCTCGATGACCCGCCGCATTGAGGCCATATCCGCACGCAGATCGCTCATCGCGCGACCACCGCATGCTCAATGGCCCCGAGGCGGTCGATCTCGATGCGGATGACGTCGCCATCGGCGAGGAACCGCTTGGGCTCCATGCCCACTCCAACGCCCGATGGCGTCCCCGTGGCGATCACGT
Source organism: Thermoleophilia bacterium (assembly GCA_037138115.1). Classification (GTDB taxonomy): domain Bacteria; phylum Actinomycetota; class Thermoleophilia; order Miltoncostaeales; family Miltoncostaeaceae; genus SYFI01. The sequence continues at coordinate 3,152 of JBAXJA010000035.1, forward strand.
CCCCCGGCTCCAGCGGGAAGACCGTCGACGTAAACGCCACCAGATCAGCAACACCGAAAATCATGTCGGCAGTGCTGGTGTCCTGACGCAGTTCGCCGTTGACCCACGTACGGATCCGGAGATCCTGAGGATCACCCACCTCATCGGCGGAGGTGATCCACGGGCCCATCGGCATGAATGTTGCGCCACTCTTGGCGCGGATCCACTGCGGCTCCGACCGTTGCCGGTCGCGAGCACTCACATCGTCGACGACGACGTACCCGAACACATGGTCGAGCGCATCGGCCACGGCAACGTCACGCGCGGTGCGCCCGATGACCACCCCGAGTTCGCCCTCGTAGTCGAGCGCGCGCGTCCATGGGGGAAGCAGCACCGGCCCCGAGGGTCGCGTGATGGACCCACGCATCTTCGCGAACAGCAGCGGCTCATCGGGGGGCGTCATACCGGTCTCGTCCGCATGGGCCCGGTAGTTAAGACCGATGCCAAGGGCGGCCCCAGGCGTGACGGGCGGTTCGAGAATGACGTCCGAAAGCGCGATGGGGTCACCGGCCGGCACAGCATCAGCGCCCCGGATGACATCCAGGGCCGATCCCACGGCGAGGGGCGTGACGGTGTCGCCGACGACAAGGCCGGGGCGGGGCCCATCAACGCCCTGGAATGAGCACAGGCGCATCGGCCGCTATCCTAGGCACCTGCCGCGCGAGGGCGCGGCCCCATTCACAGCGGCAGGAGACACGCACCATTCCCACGCGGCCCGATGACGCCCGCGGCGCCGGTAATCCGCGCGCGCGCCAGCGCTACTCAGATGCAGCCCGGGCAGCCGCCGACCCGCTCGTGCGGGGGCTTGTGCGGGCGGGTGTGACCCCGAACGCCATCACCATCTTCGGCTTCGCAGGGGCCGTTGCCACGGCTGTGCTCGTGGGCTTCCAGCAGTGGATCGCGGCCGGCATCGTGTTTGTCATCGGATCCGTCAGCGACATGTTTGACGGGTCGGTGGCGCGCATGACCGGCAAGGCCACACGATTCGGGGCATTCCTCGACTCGTCGCTCGACCGGCTGGGTGAGGGCTTTGTGCTCGGTGGAATCGGTGTTGCGTTGGCCCGCGAGGGATCGACCTGGGCCGTGGGGATGACCTTCGCGGCACTGGCCGGATCGTTTCTGGTGTCGTACACGCGTGCCCGTGCCGAGGGGCTGGGGGTCGACTCCAACAAGGGCGGCCTGATGAGCCGTACCGAGCGTCTGGTGCTGGTCGGCGCCGGGATCTTCTTCGGCGGTGTGGGGCCCGTACTCGAGATCGCGGTGACAATCCTCGCCGTCGGCACGCTCGTGACTGTCGCCCAGCGCCTTTCCTACGTACACTCCACACTTCGGGATGCCGACGGCACGCCCGAGGACAGGTAACCGAAGGGGAGACCCCAACACGTGAGCAAGACTGTCAACGTCGCCATTATTGGTGTGGGCAATTGTGCCTCGTCGTTCGTTCAGGGCATTCAGTTCTACAAGGACGCCAACGAGACCGACTTCATCCCGGGCCTGATGCATACGGTTCTGGGCGGGTACCACGTCCGCGACATCAACTTCACGGCGGCGATCGACATCGACGCCCGCAAGGTGGGGACCGACCTCTCCGAGGCCATCTTCTGCGAGCCGAACAACACGATCAAGCTCGCCGACGTCCCGAAGACCGGCATCACTGTCGCTCGCGGCATGACCCACGACGGGCTGGGGAAGTACCTCTCCGAGATCATCGAGAAGGCCCCCGGTGAGACCGCCGACATCACGGGCCTCCTCAAGGAGACCAAGACTGACGTGGTGGTGTCATACCTCCCGGTGGGCTCCGAGCAGGCCACCAAGTGGTACGTGGAGCACATCCTCGCCGCCGGTTGTGGCTTTGTGAACTGCGTGCCCGTTTTCATCGGCCGCGAGCACTACTGGCAGGAGCGCTTTCGCGAAGCCGGCGTGCCCATCGTGGGTGACGACATCAAGAGCCAGGTCGGTGCGACCATCGTGCACCGCCAGCTCACCCGCCTTATGCGCGAGCGCGGCGTGCGCCTCAAGCACACGACCCAGCTCAACTTCGGTGGCAACACCGACTTCCTCAACATGCTCGAGCGTGAGCGCCTTGAGTCGAAGAAGATCAGCAAGACCAACGCCGTGACGTCGATGCTCGACTACGAGATGGATCCGAAAGACATCCACATCGGCCCGTCGGACTACGTGCCGTGGCTCACCGATCGCAAATGGGCCCACATCCGCATGGAGGGCGAGGCCTTTGGCAACGTCCCCCTCAACATCGAGCTCAAGCTTGAAGTGTGGGACTCCCCGAACTCTGCCGGCGTCGTCATTGACGCCGTGCGCTGCTGCAAGGTGGCCATGGACCGCGGCATATCCGGCACCCTCGAGGGTCCGGCGGCGTACTTGATGAAGAGCCCGCCCGTCCAGCATCCCGATGACGTGGCCCGCCAGATGACCGAGGCCTTCATTGACGGTACGGACAACTCCGCACTCCCCAAGTAATCGCGGGGATGAATTGAAGGGCCCGACGGGGGGAGCACGCATGGCGCGCTCCCCCCGTCGTCATTAGGCTCGCGGTGATGGATGAACCGGTTCTTCGCATCGCGCTGATCTCGCCCCACGCATTTCCGCCCGGCGACGATGTCGGGCGGGCTGTGCAGGCCGAGGCCGATGCGCTCGCCAGACGCGGTCACTCGGTGACCATCCTCGCCCCCGGCACCGGGCGCGCGGCCGTTGATGCGGGGCGTCGGCGCATTGATGCCCTTGAGATGGGCGATGGCGATGCGATCTCGCCCGCTCCCGGCGGTGAGCCGCTATTCGTGGCCACCTCCCGGGCGCTTCGCAGCACCGGCCCCGGGCGACGCCTCGGTGGCCCCATCGACGCGGCGTCGGGCCTGGAGGTGGCGCTCAGCATGGGCCGGTTTGATGTGGCCCACCTGCACGAGCCCCTGGCCCCGAGCCCAGCCCTCAACGCGCTGCGGCACGCCACCGGCGTGCGTGCGGTCACATTCCACCGCACTGCCCCACTCGCGGGCGTCGCATTTGTGCGCCCCCTGGTGGACCGCGCGCTGGCCCAGGCCGACATACGGGTGGCCGAATCGGATGCCGCGCGGCACGTGCTTCAGGGCGTACTGCCGGGTGAATACGCGGTGGTCCCGGCTGGCGTGGCAGAGGGCCTGTTCGGACCGCCCTCAGATGCTCCCGGCATCGTCATCGTGGCCAGGGAGCGGGAGCGGACGGGACTGCGCTTCGCCCTCCGGGCGCTCATCGGGATCGACCCACATGCCATCGGACGCATTACGGTGCTCGGTCCGCCCGATGCCCCATGGCGCACACGAAATGCGGTACCGAAGGTGCTGCGCGAGATCGTGGATGTCATTCCTGACAGCGGACCCGTCTCGCGCGCCGAGGCGCTCCGCCGCGGTCGTATCGCCCTGCTGCCCACGGCCGAGGATGCCACTGGCCCGGCGCTCCGCGAAGCGATGGCAGCGGGTCTGGCAGTTGTGGCATCGCGATGCCCGGAGGCGGACGACCTCATCGGCACCGATGGCGGGCTCGTGGTGCAGCCATTCTCGGGCGATGCCTGGGCGGACGCCGTGCGGTCCCTTACGGCTGCACCCGAGCGCGTGGTGGCGCTGGGCGCAGCCGCCCGGGCACGGGGAGGAACACGCACCTGGGATGACGTGGCCGCCGATCTGGATCTGCTCTACCGCGACGCGGGCAACCGTCACGAGCACGACGCACCGAGCGCGCCGGTGTTTGCCGACCTCCGCATCCGTACCGGCCCGGGATTGGCGCCAGCCGACCTGGTGGCGACGGCGCTGGATCGGGGCGTGCGCATCGTTGCCATCGCTGCCCCCGGGGGCATCGAGCCCGCTCTTGCGGTGCTGCGCGCGGCGCCCGATCGGCTTCAGGTGATCGTGGGGCAGGAGATCACCACCCGTGACGGCGTGATCGTTGGCCTCTTCCTCACCTCACCGGTGCCTGACGGGCTGGCCCTTGCCGACGCCCTCGCGCGGGTGCGCGATCAGGGTGGCCTCACCATGGCACCGCACCCCGATGGCGGCGTGGCCCCACCGGCGGAGGCCCTGCGGGCATGCCGGGACCTCATCGACTGCCACGAGGGGCTCACGCCTGCACGCCCTGCAGCGCAGGCAACCGAGTCGGCATTGCTGCTGCGGCGCACGGGACTCGTGGTGAGCGCAGGCAGTGGAGCAACGCGGCCCGACGAGATCGGTACCGCAGGCGTGATGATGCGGCCGTTCGTTGGACCAGAGGACTTTCTGGAGGCTCTGGGCGATGCCCGCCCGGTGCGCAGGCGGCGCGGCCTTCGCGCTCGGACCCCGCGTTCCTCGCGCAGGATCTCGCAGCAGAACTGAACCCTGCAACGCGGGATGCGAGCTGCCGGCAGGACTCAATGGCCATGCCGGGGAAATGACCTCTCGCTGATGACCGCCGAGCCCACCGCCACGCCGCAGCCCGATGACCCCGGGACCAGCGGCACCCGAGCAGTCCCGCGCATCGAGGATGCGTACCTCGACCGCGCCATTCGCGAGGTGCACCTGCTCGAAGAGCGCATGGATGCATGTCCCGGATGCGCAAATGCCGGAACCTTCCCCGTGAAGGCATCCGGCTCACCGACCGCCGACGTGATGCTCATCAAGTGGCAGTCAGCGCTGGCCGAGCGCCAGGAGGGTGTGTCATTCTTCGGCCGCTCCGGCGACGCCATTCGCCGCAGTGTGGAACGGCTCGGCGTTGACCCGTCGGTGCTGTACGGCACCCTGGTGCAGAAGTGCCCGCACTCCGCCGGAACTGAACCGGTGGACGAGGACCTCGAGTGGCTGGCCGAGGAGATCCGCATCGTGCGGCCCCGGCTGATCGTGGTGATGGGCGACCGCACCCGGCGTGCCATCGATTCGCTGAAGGTGCCCATGTCTGAGCCGCTCCCCGCCGAAATGGGCACGGTGGCGCGGTGGACCCCAGCCGTTGAGGCACTGGTTGTACCCGACATCGACGATTCGATGGACGAGCAGGACGCCAAGCGCCAGTTCTGGGCCGACTTCCGTGCCCTGGGCGACTGGTACGCAGCCGAACCCCCGTACTGATCCCGGCGGGGTGAGGGAAGGGCCGACCTACGAGTCGGCGCGCGTGAAGCGGGCAACCGCCTCGATGTGCGGCGTCTGGGGGAACATGTCCACCGGGCGCACCCACTCCAACTGGTAGCCACCGTCGACGAACCGCTTGGCGTTGTCGGCAAACGTGGCGGGCTGGCATGACACATACACCAGGGTCTTCGGCGCGAGTTCAATGATGCGCCTGCAGGCACCGCCCGACAGCCCCCCGCGCGGAGGGTCGATGATCGCGACATCGGGCTCGGGCAGCTGGCCACGGTGCTCGCGCAGCACCACCCGCACATCACCCGCCATGGCGGTGTGATTGGTGATTCCGTTGCGCTCCGCGTTGCCGCGCGAATCCTCAACGGCCTCGGGCACCATCTCGATGGCCACCACCTGCTTGCACAGGCGGCCAAGCGCCACCCCGATGCTGCCCACACCGCTGAAGAGGTCGTACAGCACCTCGCCGCCGGTGAGTCCCGCCGCCTCCGCAGCCCGGCGGTACAGGTGGCCGGTCATGCCCGAGTTGGTCTGGAAGAACGATGCGGCGGAAAGGCGCAGCGTGACCGGGTGCCCCGGCTCCACCTCCACCTGCTCCTCGATCCAGTCACGGCCCCACACCGTGCGTGACGGAAGGCCCTGGGTGGTCTCCGAGACACCGTCGTTGATCGCATGGACGATTCCCACGAGGCCTGGTACATCGTCAGGCAGCCGGTGGGCAAGCAGGTCAACCAGATCGTCGGCGCCGGAGGCGGTCACGATGGTTACCAGCAACTGGCCCGTGAACACGCCCTCACGTACGACCACATGGCGCAGCACACCCTCATTTGTGCGCTGGCTGTACGGCGGGATTCTGCAATCCACGGCCCATGCGCGCACAGCCTCGCGTGCGACGTTTCCCGCCGCGGTGGCAAGCATGCACGGATTGATGTCCACCACCTCGTCCCAGCGCCCGCGACGATGGAACCCCAGCACCAGCTCGCCATCAGGCCCCGGCGTCGCCGAGTACTCCATCTTGTTGCGGTAGCCGAACCGCTCGATGGCCGGGTCGGCCTCGAGCACGTTTACATCAGTGAGGCCGCCAATCCGGGCCAGATGCTCAATCACCTGTTGGCGCTTGGCCTCGAGCACCTCGTCGTACTGCACATGCTGCAGGCGGCATCCCCCGCAGTCGGGCACGAATGGGCACTCCACCGGCACGCGCCCCGGGCCAGGTGTGAGCACCTCAACCAGATCGGCCTCGGCAAACCGGCGGCGCACTTTGCGAAGACGCACGAGCGCCACGTCACCCGGTGCCGTGTCGGGTGCGAACACCACGAAGCCATCCGCGCGCGCGACGCCCCGGCCCCCGAAGGCCAGATCGCCCACCGTCACCTCAATCTCATCGCCGTACTTCGGCCGTTCCTTCTTCGTGGGCTGGTCCATCACAGCCGCCTGTGCGCGAGCGCGGGCAGCGATGCGCGGATGACCGCCTGCGCATCAAGGTCGAGATCAGCCGCTGCGAATCCCTCACCGTCGGGTACTTCGGCCAGCACGCGGCCCCATGGGTCCACGATCATCGAGTGCCCCCAGGCACCCTCGCCAGTGGCGTGAATGCCCTGCTGCCCCGCGGCGAGAACAAAGCATTGATTCTCAACCGCGCGGGCCCGCAGCAGCAACTCCCAGTGGGCCTCGCCGGTGGCCGGGGTGAAATTGGCAGGTACGCAGAGCACAGTGGCTCCGGCGGCCGAATGGGCGCGGTACAGCTCAGGAAAGCGCAGGTCGTAACAGACCGACATGCCGATACGCAGACCCACTGCGTCGCCGGTCACCGGCCCATCGCCCGCGTCTGTGGCGGCCGATTCGCGGTACTCGTGGCCGTCCACGGTCACGTCAAACAGGTGGATCTTCCGATACACCGCGAGGTCGTTGCCACCTGCGCCGATGAGCACGCTTGTGTTGAACGCACGGGACCCGTCACCCGCGGCCTCCAGCACACTGCCGGCAACGATCGCCACACCGAGGTCACGGGCCCATCCCCGGGCAGCCGTGAGCGACGGGCCGTCAAGGGGCTCGGCACCGCTGGCCGTGGCCGACGTCGGCCCCCACCAGTTCCACTTCTCGGGCAGCACAATGAGTCGGGCACCGGATGCGGCCGCAGCATCCACCAGATCCGCCGTCCGGGCAATGTTGGCGGCGGAATCGGAATCCGACAGCACCTGCACCACGGCGGCGCGCAGCGGTTCAGCGGGCATCAACAGAGCCCCGCGCTACCATGGCTCCGAACGCCCACCCATGACCAGCAGGAGACGAGATGTCGACGGTCGAGACACTCACCCGCATCGAAGACGTCCTTGAGCGGATCCGCCCGGCGCTCCATGCAGATGGTGGCGACGTGGAACTGATGGATTTTGACGACGAGGGGTTCGTCCACCTGCAGATGCTCGGCGCGTGCGGCGGCTGCCCCATGTCGACGGCCACCCTCACTCTCGGCATCGAGGCGGAGCTCCGCCGCGAGATCCCCGAGGTTGAAGGCGTTATCACCGTCTAGGAGATGGGCGGGCCGATTGGCCCGATGCCCTGATCGCGGTGTACCTGACGGGTGCACATGTCCTGGACAAAGGCGAGACCCGCACCCCGGGCGATAGCCCCGGCCTCGTCGCTGATGCAACCCGGCTGAAGCCACAGGGCCTGTGCACCGACCGCCACGGCCTCCTCAGCGATGCCGGGGGCGGCATCGGAATTGCGGAAGACGTCCACCATGTGGATGGGACCATCGATCTCTGCCAGCGAAGCCACCACCGGCTGGCCCAATACCTCGCCGCCGCCCGGCCGTACGGGGACGACACGGTACCCCTGGGCGAGCAGGTACTCCATCACGCCGTACGAGGGCTTCGCGGGATCGATCGCCGCGCCGATCATGGCGATGACACAGGTCTGGCCGAGGATCTCGGCCGGAGTCGAATCGGGTCCCATGACATGCCTCCCGTCGTACACCGAGATCCGCTTCATCGGGGTGCCCGGATTTGAACCGGGGGCCTCTCCGTCCCGAACGGAGCGCGCTACCAAGCTGCGCCACACCCCGAGGTGAAGCCCGCGGATAGTAGCCCATCATGCGTGCATTTCGAGGTGCCCATCACGGCCACCTCGCCACCTGCATCCGATGATGGGCGTAGCGTTTCGATATGGACGCGCGCGAGGTGATCGGACGGTGACCCGCCCATCTCCACGTGCGCTGCAGTGAGCGACCCGCGGGCCATCTGGCCGCGGGTCGCTGTTGTTTTCGGGACATTTCCATCACCAGGGAGGATCGAGTGGCAAATCACCTGACCCCGGATGAGCTCGCCGACGTGATCGGCATGCGCAAAGACCGCCTCGTGCGGTACTGCCTTCTGCAGTCGATTCCCATCTATCAGGGCCGCGTGGACAAGACGTTGGTCGTTACGAGCCTTCTGGAGACCGGGCACCGCTTCCCAGAGGAGGCCGACGAAGCGCTCGTGGCCTGACCCGGATGCTGCACCGCCCCACCAGGGGGGCGGTGCAGCAGACCCCGGCGGCACGGGATGCCCCGGGCACGGCGCTAGCCTCCTCCCCGTCGTGACCTCTGCCCACCGCCTTCGGCCCCATCGCATCGCCCTCATTGCGCTGGCGGCACTCACCGTGGCCGTACCTGCCGTTGCCACGGCCAACCCGGTCGATGCCGCCGTCCACGCATTCGCGCACACGCACCCGGGCATCAGCGCCCTGGTGACGCGACTCGATGCGTCCGGCCCCGTTGCCGTGGCGGCCGTTAATGCGAAGGAGTCGTTCGCGCCCGCATCGACCATGAAGATCATCACGAGTGCCTCCGCCCTTCTGACGGTGGGCCCCGACTTCCAGTTCACCACACGCGTGGAGGGGAAGGCGCCCGTGGGCGGCGTGGTGCAGGGCCCGGCGTATCTCATCGGGGCCGGCGATCCGCTGCTGTCCACACGCGCGTTCTCCCGCAGCTACCTCGATGACGTCGGGACGCCGATCGAGCGTCTGGCGTCCAACATCAGGGAGTCAGGAACCACCTCCATTTCCGGCGGCATCATCGTGGACGAGTCGCTGTTCGATTCACGTCGCACCGGTCCGCAGTGGCGCAGCGACTACGTGTGGGAGTGCGGCCCATTGTCGGCAATCGCCACAAATCAGGGGCGCGCGGGCAATGGTGAGGCGCATAACGTCTCGCTGCCGGCAATCGCCGCTGGCCAGCGGCTCGTGACCGCACTCCGCCACGTTGGAGTCACCGTGCACGGCACGATCCGGCGGGGCGCCAATGCTCCGGGTGGGGACGTCATCGGTGAGGTCAAGTCGAAGCCGCTGTCGGCCATCCTCGGGTTCATGAACCCAGCCAGCAATAACTTCGCTGCCGAAACGCTGGTCAAGGATGTGGGCGCGTACGGAGCCGGGCATGGCACCACGGCGGCGGGCACCGCTCAGGCCGAGAAGATCCTGCGCGAGCGAGGTGCGCTGGGCCCTGAGGACGACCTGGTGGATGGCTCAGGGCTGTCGCATGCCAACCGTCTCTCGGCGTCCACGCTCGTCGCCATGCTCGGGTTGGCCACCACCCAGCCGGAGTGGGGCGACGCGCTCATCAGATCGCTTGAGCACGGCGGCGAGGGCACCCTCATCCATCGCTTGCGCGGTCCAGCCGTGCGAAACCGCATCCGGGCGAAGACCGGCTACATCGATGGCGTTGCCTCGCTGGCGGGAATGGTCACCAGCACCTCAGGGGCGCGATACGCATTTGCATTCCTCATCAACGACCGCGACATCGGCGCGGCGCAGCGCAGCATGGACAGGGCCGTGACCCTTCTCGCCACGGGTGCTGCCGACACCAGCCCCGAAGTTCCCTCCTAGGCCCCGGCCTGCCGCTCCGGCGGGGGATCATTCCCCGCCAGTACCCGCTGAAACCCGACTTCGTCAATCACCGGTACCCCGGCAGACTCCGCCTTCGCCACCTTGCTTCCCGGATCACGCCCCGCCACCACGAATGTGGTCTTCTTCGACACCGAATCGGTCGACTTTCCCCCGGCGGCCACGATGGCCCGTTTGGCCTCATCACGGCTGAAGGCGTCCAGCCCTCCGGTCACCACCACCGTACATCCGGTGAGCGGGCCATCCACCGGGCCGTCGGGTACGTCCATCTCCACGGTCAGGCCAGCCGCGCGCAGGCGGTCAAGCATGGCCCGGTTGTCATCGCTCGACAGAAACTCCGTGACCGCCCCGGCCACCACGGGACCAACCCCCTCAGCACGGGCAAGGTCGTCGGGCGATGCCGTCAGCAGGGCATCGAGTGATGGCGCGACGAGCGCGATCGAGCTGGCAGTCACCTCACCCACGTGCCGGACCCCGAGCGCATTGATGACCCGCGGCCAAGGGCGCTCACGTGACGCGGCGATACCCGCCACCAGGTTCGCCGCGCTCTGATCCTTGAATCCCTCAAGTGGGATGAGCTGCTCCGCCGTGATGTCGTAGATGTCAGCCACGTTGCCCACAAGGCCCACCTCGAACAACTTCGCAACGGTCTTGTCGCCGAGCCCCTCGATATCCATGCACCCGCGCGACGCAAAGTGAATGACGCTCTGCACCAGTTGTTCTGGGCACGAACGGTTGGGGCACCGCCACATCACTTCATCCTCGGGCCGCACCAGCGTGGTGCCGCATGACGGACACTCTGTGGGCAGGACGAACGGTACCTCGTCACCTGTGCGCCGCTGGGTGAGCGCCGACACCACCTGAGGGATCACGTCACCGGCGCGCTGCACAACCACCGTGTCACCGATTCGCAGGTCCTTGCGCGCGAGGTCGTCCTGATTGTGCAGCGTGGCGTGCTGCACGGTGACCCCACCCACATGCACGGGCTCAAGCTCGGCCCATGGAATGATGGCCCCGGTGCGGCCGACGTTGATGTTGATGGCCTTCAGCAGCGTGGTCGCCGTGGTGGGGGCGAACTTGTACGCAATGGCCCAGCGGGGCGCGCGCGCCACCGCGCCCAGGCGGCGCTGCTGCTCGAGGGAGTTCACCTTCACCACAGCCCCATCGATGTCGTAGTCGATGTCGCCACGGCGCTCCTCCCACCGGGCGCACGCGGCAGCCGCTCCGGCGATGTCGTCGACAACCTCGATGAGGGGGTTTACCGCAAACCCCGCGTCGCCCAGCCATGTGAGCACATCGGTCTGGGCCTCAACGTGCAGGCCATCGCTGGCACCCACCGCGTAGAACCACGCCGACAGCGGTCGCTCTGCCGTGAGCCGTGGGTCGAGCTGCCGCAGGCTCCCGGCCGCAGCGTTGCGTGGGTTCGCGAATGTCGGCAGCCCCTCGGCCGCCCTGACCTCGTTGAACTGCGCAAAGGCCTCGAGTGGCAGGTACACCTCACCCCGCACCTCCACACGACGCGGGGGCGTGCCCGCCTCGGGCCGCAGCACCAGCGGCACAGACTGGATGGTGCGGATGTTGGCGGTCACGTCCTCACCCACCGTGCCGTCGCCGCGTGTTGCGCCCACCACCAGCTGGCCATCCTCATAGGTGAGCGAGACGGCGAGCCCGTCGATCTTGGGCTCCACGACAAACTGCACAGCCGTACCGGCGAGCCCCTCCTGCGACAGCACCGACCCCACGCGGGTGTTCCACTCGAGCAGCTCCTCCTCCCCCCGGGCGTTGGCCAGGCTCAGCATGGGTTGATCGTGGGAGTGCGACTCGAACCCCGCCGCGGGGCCGGCACCCACCCGTTGCGTTGGGGAGTCGGGGGTCACCAGATCGGGGTGAGCCACCTCGATCGCCTCAAGCTCGCGCAACCAGTCGTCATATACCGCATCATCCACTGCAGGATCATCCAGCACGTAATACCGGTGCGCGGCGTCACGGATGAGCCCACGCAGTTCGTCTGCGCGCTGCGCATCGCTCACGACCCGCCTCCCAGAAGCAGCGCGTGAAGGGCCGGGATGTCGTCCACCACGAAGTCAGGCTGCTCGGCATCGAGCGCGGACCGGTCGAAGAAGCCCCAGGTGACCCCGATCGTCGCTACGCCGGCGGCGTTGCCCGCGGCGATGTCAAACGGGGCATCACCCACGTAGCAGGCATCGCCGGGGAGTCCATTCAGGTGCTCGAGGGCCACACGCACCGGCTCCGGGCCGGGTTTGTGGGTCTTGCAGTCCTCCAGACCCACCACGTCATCGAGATACCGCGCGATCTCCGGAAGTGCATCGAACGCGAGATCGACGGTTGGACGGCTTTTCGACGTGACGATGCCGATACGGCATCCGGCCTCATGCAGGCGGCTTAGCAAATCGTCCATACCCGGGTACGACGCGATGAGCTCCGCGGTGTGCGCGTGGTTCCATGATCGCTGCGCGGCCAGGAGTGCGTCGGCGTGCTCGTCGGAGAATGCCCGCATCTGGTCGATGAGCGGCCGCCCGACGTTCGCCGTCAACTCGTCATCGGACAGATCACGCCCCAGCACGGTGCGCACGGCATGCCGGTGCGACTCGCGGATAAGCGCCACGGTGTCCACCACCGTGCCATCGAGATCAAACAGGACCGTGCCGAACCGCGGTGGCATGGCCTCAGCGCACTCCGGCGTCGTCGAGTAGCCCGTCGATCTCCCAGCGCTGCATCTCATCCATCCCGTCAATGTCCGTGAGGTCGAAGTGCAGAGGGGTCACCGACACCAGGCCATCGTCGATGGCCGAGAGGTCGGTACCGGGCTGCTGGTCATGACTCATCGGCTCGCCGTAGATGCGGTAGTGCTTCTTGGATCCGGATTCACCCTCGAGCGTGAGGGTGTCGTCATACACGCGCCGCCCCAAGCGCGTCACCTTCGCACCCGTGATCTCAGCAGGCGATATGCCGGGCCCATTCACGTTGAAGATGACGTGGCGCGGGAACCGCCGCTGGCACGCAAAGGGCACCAACTTGGCGGCAAATGCGGTGACGGCGGAGAAGTCATACACGAGCCCTGGGCCACTCCCCCCACCGAGCGCATCCTGGCTTACGGCAATTGCGGGAATGCCGAGCATCACTCCCTCAAGCGCTGCAGCGACAGTTCCCGAGTACGTCACGTCGTCGCCCAGGTTCAGCCCGAGGTTGGCCCCGCTCACCACGACATCGGGCGGAGCACCGATGAGCCCGAGCGCCCCGAGCCGCACGCAGTCAACGGGCGTACCGCTTATGGCGAAGGCCTTTGTGCCGTCCCCGATCTCCACCTCGTCCACCACCAGAGGATCATGAATGGTGATGCCGCGACCGATGGCGCTGCGATTGGTATCCGGCGCGATCACGAATACCTCACCGAGGGAATCCACGGCCTGCTTGAGCGCGAGGAGTCCCGGAGCATCCACGCCGTCGTCGTTGGTTACGAGAATCCTCACTGGTCACCGATGGTAGCCACCGGCGCGGAGTGCCCCCCGCCGAAACGACGCCATCGATGCCCACAAACATGAGCCACGGGGGCGGAGTGTCCCCGTCGGGAAGACGAAACGACGCCATGGCCATCAGGGCAACGCC
>JBAXJA010000036.1:0-16787 GCA_037138115.1 Thermoleophilia bacterium
TTCGATCGCGGCGTCCTCATCGGCGCTGAGCGGGCGGGCGGCAAGTGCGGCGATACCCCGGGCCTGCGCGGCGTCGTGGGCACCAATGATTGCGGCAGTGACCGCCGGCAGGCGCAGCGCCCACGCAACGGCGAGTTCGGCGACGCCACCGGATCGGCCGGCCTCGCTGGCGATCGCCTCGAGTTCGCGTACGACCTGAATACGATCGGCGAACGACTCATCAGCGAACAGTTCGCTGACCGCACGCCAGTCGTTCTCGGGGAAGGTGGTGTGCTCGTCCATGCGCCCGGTCAGGAGGCCGTGGGCCAGCGGTCCGTACGCCAGTACACCCACACCATTGTCGGCGCACCACGGGATCTCGGCCTGCTCCACCTTGCGACGCATCAGGTGGTAGCCCACCTGGAGTGAGACGAACGGCTCCACAGCATGCGCAGCCACAAGGTCGTCGCGGTGGTAGTTGGACACCCCGATCCAGCGGACCTTGCCCTCGTCGCGCAGACGCTGAAGCTCACCCATGGTGTCGGCGGCATCCACGCCGTTCACCGGCCAGTGCACCTGATACAGGTCAACGTGATCCATCTGCAGGGCCTTCAGGCTGCGCTCAAGTGCCATACGCAGGTACTCGCCCGTGGCCTCGCGCCAGATCTTCAGGCCATCGGCACCCATCTCCCATGCAACGCCGCCCTTGGTGGCCACGATGATGTCCTCGCGGCGCTCGCGCACGACCTTGCCCACCACCGCCTCTGCGCGCCCCTGCCCGTAGATGTCGGCGGTGTCAATCCAGTTGATGCCGCTGTCGAGGGCCGCGTGGCAGGCCGCCTCGCTGTCGGCATCGTCGGCACCGCCCCAGCGCCCGCCGAACTGCCAGGTACCGAGCCCCACCACAGTGAGGTCGAGGTCAGATGCGCCGAGCCGTCGGGTCTCCATTGTCATTCCTTCGTGACGGGCGTGAGTGCCACCAACAGGCCGCCGTCATCGTCGTATGCCGGAAAGAGGTCGACCACCGCATCGCGGTCCTCGACCATGCCACGGGGTCGGAACGTGCAGGGCTCACCCTGCACGCGTACGCCCCACTCCATCACCTTGGCCACGGGGTCATCGGCGACACCGGGGAAGCGCAGGTGCAGCGCCTCCACCACGTCCTGCCCGATCATGCCACCCTCGGGCCAGCCAGTGACGGGCATTGCCGCGTGCCCCGCCGCAAGCACGCGCAGCTGGCGATCGCAGCACACCAGCGCGGTCAGCGGCCCCGCGTAGTAGTCGTCCATCATCTCGAAGAGAAACCCGAAGCCGCACTTGGCACACCCACGGGGCTGATGCCCCTCGGTACGCTCAGACCCGACCTCGCGGTGGGCACAGTGGGGACAGAGGAAGACGGCCACGCGGGAAGATTACCCGCCGAGCGCGTCCACCCACGGCGGACGATCCGCACTGCCCGGCACGCGCCATGTCCAGGTGGCGTCGTCGAATGTGCCACCCGCCATCTTCTCCACCTGCCCGATGAAGGTGATCAGGTCCATTGGCTCCACCAGCGACGACGGCGTCATGACATCGGCGGCGAACGAGAGCACTCTGCCGCGACCCACGTCGCGCAGCACCGCGGCGGGGCGACCGTCCAGGTGCGTGGCCACCACGGATGCCCCGGGGGGCACGTCCTCAAATGCCCACGAGCGACGATCGTCCACGGGCACGCTGAGAAGGTCGGCCGGGCTTCCCGCTGCCAGAGCATTGCGCTGCACGAGCAGCGCGGTACCCCCCGGCGCACTGGCCAGGTGCCCGCCCATGAGCGCACTGCCCACATCGGCCAGGCTCTCGTTGCCGGGAGTGCGGGCGAATGCCTGTGGATCGGTGACCACCAGGAACCCGCCATCGCTTACCCATGCGCGCAATTGCTCGGCGAATGGGCGCGTGAGCACCTCGCCCCGCGGAAGCCACACCACCCGGGCCTCGGCCAATCGGGATGGATCGGCCTCAAGATGCGTATCCGAATCAAACCGGAATCGTGCGTGGTTGAGCTCGCCCAGCAGTGAGTACGTGGTGTAGATGCCGTCGCCCGATGCCTTGTAGCGCGCGTCACCGCCGCGGTCGGGCTGCCCCTGTCCCTCGCTCATGACCGAGTACACCACCTGCGTGCCGGGGTCCACAGGCGGGTCGGGAAGTGCGGCGCCCTTCAGGCGTGAGGCCAATGACAGCATGCCGTCGTACAGGGGCCGGTTGGTGAAGCGCGGATTGCCCAGCGCAAACAGACTGATATCGGTCGCGCCCGCGCGCAGTGCCTGCCCCGCCCATGCATCCAGATCGGCCGCAACCGGCATGTAGCCCGAGTACCTGAACGCCTGCACGATGATGCGCGTCTCCTTGCCCGTGAGGTCGGACAGGAACTTGGCGCCGAAGCCCGGGTTGTAGCGGCCACGGCCCGGGTCGTCCATCTCGGCGTACGACACGTATGGGTCGCCCTCCACCACATCGGCAAACCCACCGAGGGCCGTGTAGTCCCACGGCATGAAGCCGTCGATGAAGCCGTAGTCATTTGGCACCACGCGCGAACCGGGTGCCAGCTGGTGGATGACCGCAGCCTGCTCGGCTTTCATGGCGAAGAATTCGCGGCTGGTCCACCGCGAGTAGGCCAGCCACTGAAGCCCCGCGAGCGACGACGTGGTGCGCTTCGCCGATGCACTGGGCGGGCCCCATCCGAAATCGGCCTTGATCTGCGCCCGCTGGCGGCGCCACACCGCGCTCGTCGTCGCCTTGCGGCCCTTGGGCAGTACCACCTGGGGCTCGTCCGACCCCGTAAAAGCCCACACGTAGGGCTTTCCCGCGAGCCCCGGCACGGTGCGCCGGATCTCCTTGAGCGCCGAGGTGCGATAGGCCGGGTCAAGGAGCGACATGCGGCGCGTCGGGGCGTCGGTCTCCGGCTGAAATACGGTTCCGGTGGGGCGGCAGCGCCTCGGCACGCGTGGGTAGATGCACAGCGCCTCCTTGGCGGCCCGCGCCTCCACGTTGGCGTCCCACGAGAGCCCCGTGGCCTCGTACTGACGCTGGAAGTTGCCGGGGTTGCGCCACGCGTGCGGCTCGGTTGGGGCAATTGGGATGTCGAAGGGAAGCGCGCCGAACCCGCTGAACCACAGGCCGTTGTCGCCGGCGGTGTGCAGCATCGCGTCAACCGTGCGGTACCACGTGGCGGCCGGGATGGGGGGCGGCTTCTTCGGGTTCCAGCGGGGGAGATCCTCCTGGTTGAGCTCGTGGCTCCAGTCGAATACCCGCCCCATGGGACGCGCAAGGGCGGCCTGCGCGGCCGAGCCGATCGCGAGCAGTGCCGCGGCAATGACGAGGGGCTTTCTCACCACGCGTGCATCATGCCCGACCCACCGCGCCACGAGGCGGCAGCGGGTTCCGGATCAGATCCCTGCGCCGTCCACGTGGCCGAGCGGCGTCATGGTGAAGAGCGTGTCCGCCCGCAGGCCGAGGCGCAGCGTCTCGAGCGGGATGACCTCGTCGGGAGGGATATTGCCGAGGTTCACGTTGGTGCCGAACGACCGGATAAACCACGTCTGCTGAGACTTCTGCGGTGCCTCAAACAGCAGCCGGTGCACGTCGATCGCATGGACGATCTCGTCGATGAGGCCCATACGTACCTCACCGTCGCCACGGAACACGCCCGCTGTGCCGCTCTCGCGGGCCTCCGTGATGACCTTCCAGGCGCCGGCACGCAATTCGGCTTCGATCATCTCCACCCAGCGGTACGGGGCGATAACAACGTCGTTGTCCTTGGAGCCCACCTCCGACAGCACCGTGAAGTCCTGGGCAAGTTCGGCGATGTATTCGAGCTTCCGCTCGTGCGGCAGGGTCACCGTCCCATCGGATACCTCAACGTGGCGCAAACCCAGATCACTGACCCAGCGACGCCAGTCATCGAGCTTGTTCTGGACGTAACAGACCTCCCAGAACGTGCCGCCGAGCACCACGGCGATGTCGGCCGACTCATAGAGGCGGATCTTCTCGCGCAGGTTTGGCTGCACATAGGCAGTACCCCAGCCCAGCTTGACGATGTCGATGTAGTCGGCAGACGTCTGAAGCAGCGACTCCACGTCGGCCAGCGACAGTCCCTTGTCCATGACGTGCGTGATGCCCGCCTGACGTGGCCGCGGGGGCCTGCCCGGAAGTGTGAGAAATGCGGGCATCGCCTCGGCACCCGATCCGTTGTCCATCGCCCCGTCGCTCATGCCAGTGACCTCCGCGCTGCCGATCGTCCCGCGATACGCCCGAACACCACGGTGTCGAGCAGTGAGTTGCCCATCAGTCGATTCGTACCGTGCACCCCGCCCGTGATCTCGCCGGCAGCGAACACGCCATCAAGAGTGGTCGCGCCCTGCTCGTCAATCACGAGGCCACCGTTGCGGTAGTGCAGCACCGGGTACACCAGAACGCGCTCTTTCGTGATGTCCACCCCCTGACGGAGGTAGCGATTATGAACATAGGCGAGACGCTCGGCGGTGAAGCCCGCTCCGTGCTCCCGGTCAATCGCAGTCGTGTCCAGCCAGACGCCCTCTGCGCCATCTGGCGCAGTCGCGCCACGGCCTTCCTCAACAATGCGGATGATGGCATCCGCGACCACGTCGCGCGGGGCAAGTTCATCGACGAAGCGCTCGCCAGCGGCATCGTGCAGCGTGGCGCCGTACGAACGCGTGGTCTCGGGAAGGGCGTAGCCCGCGAGCGCAGCAGGCCACAACGCGCCGGTGGGGTGCCGCTGCCAGGAGTCGAGGTGCTCGGCCTGCGCGCCCAGCGCAATGGCCATCTCCAGCACCTCCGGCGTGGCGTCCGGATGGTTGGTGGACTTGAGGCCAAGACGGGCGGCCTCACCCGCAAGCCCACCACCGGCCGCCAGCACCACGGCCCGGGTGCTGATCTGGGTCTCAGTGCCGTTCTTCGCGCGCACTGTGGCCACCCATGAAGCACCGTCGTGGCTGAGCGCCGAGAGTTCGGTTGACTCGAGGACGTCAGCACCGCTCTCGCGTACGGCCGCGCGGAGCGCCTGCACCATCTCGGCACCCGTGCGCTCACCGGCCTGCAGCAGGCGTGGTCGGCGCGCACCACCGCAGCGGATGATGCGCAGCACGTCGTCGTCGCGCGTAAAGGCCACGCCAAGGGAGTCGAGCCACGCAATGGCGTCGGGCCCACCCTCCACAAGGGTACGAAGCAGTTGCGGACGGGAATCACCGTGCCCGGCAGCAAATGAATCGTCAAAGTGATCGTCCGTGCTGTCGTCGGAGGCCATTGCCGCCTGAATGCCCCCCTGCGCACGCCCCGTGTTGGACGCCCCGAGGGCCGACTTGGTGATGAGCACCACCGTTGCGCCCGCCTCGCGGGCGGCGATCGCTGCGCTCATACCCGCGCCCCCCGACCCCACCACGAGGACATCGGTCACGCCCGCGGCCTACGAATCGCCGGGCTCGGCCGGAACTGCCGGGCCTGATGCCGGCGGTGCCAGATCGCCCAGGTGCTCGCGGGCATATGCCACAAAGCCCTCGCTCACCCGGCTGGGTGTGCGCCCGGCATGGCGCACGAGCGAGAAGTCACGGGCCAGCACGGCGCCATCAACCTCCACCGCAACGAGCCGCCCTTCGGCCAGGTCGCGCTCAACCGCCAGACGCGAGATGACCGTGATTCCCAGGCCATCCAGCACAGCGGCGCGGACTGACTGCTGGAGGCCCAGTTCAAGGGTCACGTCGATGTCGCGCATGCGCACGCCCGCCGCGCGAAATGCCGATTCCAACACGGCCCGCACACCTGACCCGCGCTGCTGGAGGATCATGGGCTGCGTGGCCAGGTCGCGCAGCGCGATGCGCGTGCTGGCGGCAAGCGGATGACCAGGCGGGCAGATGACCACCAGTTCGTCGCGCACAAACGGCTCAAAGATAAGCCCCCGGTGAGGACGGGCGGCGCCCACCACGCCAAGCTCCAGGTCGTCATCGAGCACGCGGTCGCACACGGTCTGGGTGTCCTGCACTACCAGCGAGATCTCGACGTCGGTGTTCTCGGCCTTGAAGCCCCCAAGGAGCCGCGGCAGCAGCAGTTCACCTGGGCCAGTGGATGATCCCATCACCAGGGGTCCGGTCATGTGATCGGTCAGTTCATTGATCTCGCGCTCGAGGTCATCCTCCAGCGCGAGGATGCGCCGGGCATAGCCATCGACCACCCGCCCGGCATCAGTGAGGGTGACGCGCCGCCCGCTGCGGTCGAGCAGTCGGTGGCCCAGGCGCTCCTCAAGCGAACGGATCTGAAATGACACCGCGGGCTGGGACACGCCAAGCTCCTCGGCTGCGTGCGAGAAGGAGCCCTTGTCCACGACCGTGCGAAGGGTGAGCAGGTGACGGAGATCCATGAGGGGGAAGCCTAATCCCGGGCGTCGGGCGCGCGATACATGAGGCTGCTCGCGTTCGTGGCGGTGCTCACGGCAGGTCCTGCATGGGCCCGATCGACATCACGCCGCGCGGCTGATCCCAGCGGACTCACGCGGAGAGGTCAGGTGGTGGCGCCCGTCAGCACACCAATACACCAGCCCGGATCCATCGCTCGACCGGCCCACGCAGTACGCATCACCCTGATGGGCACCACACGGGCGGCGCACATGCGACAGCAGGCCGCCGGGACGCACTCCCACGGCCCCAGGGGGCAGTGCATCGGACTTGGTCGAACGTGCAATCGCCAACGTGGTCACGTGATGTTCCCCTCATCGCCTGCCTGAACGTCCTGTGGTTCGCCGGAATACATGGCGTCCCTTCCCGCACGCAGCGTGGACCACAGCGCCCTTGATGCAGCCTCTGCATCATCAGTAGCCACCACGAGCCGCAATTCCTCAATGCGTGCGGCAAACTCGTCGGGGTCAAGGGCCGGACGGGTCGCGCGCAGAATGCCCCCGTACCGGGTGGGCTTCACCTCTTCATCGAGGTTGAACAGCTCCTCGTGAAGCTTCTCACCCGGCCGCACGCCCGTGACCTCGATCTGAATGTCCCGTCCAGGCTCCATGCCCGAGAGCCGGATCATGTTCTGGGCGAGATCCATGATGCGCACCGGCTCACCCATGTCGAGCACGAATACATCGCCGCCCTCGGCGATCCCCGTGGCCTCGATAACCAGCTGCACGGCCTCCGGGATGGTCATGAAGTACCGGGTCATATCGGGGTGCGTCACGGTGACCGGCCCGCCGGCGGCGATCTGACGGCGGAAGATGGGCAGCACCGAACCAGACGAGCCAAGAACATTGCCAAACCGCACGGCGGCGAACCGGGTGGCGGCATGGGTGCCGTGCATCTCCACCACCCGCTCGGCAAGCGCCTTCGTGCCACCCATCACCGTCTGGGGCTCCACGGCCTTGTCGGTGGAGATGATGCATACCCGCTCCACCCCATGGCGCGTCGCCAACTCGGCAAGGGTGGCCGTGGCGAGCGCATTGTTGGCGATGGCCTGAATGGGATTGAGCTCCATCATGGGCACGTGCTTGTACGCAGCAGCGTGGAACACGATCTCGGGTCGGTAGCGCGCAAAGACGCCATCCATCAGATCGGCATCGCGGCAATCGGCGATGACGGGCACCGGGGAGTGGCCGCGGTCGCGAAGTTCGAGGTCAATCTCAAACAGATTGTTCTCGGCGTGATCAAGGATGACCAGGCTGTTGGGGCCCACTGTGGCCAACTGCCGGCACAGCTCCGACCCGATCGAGCCGCCGGCCCCGGTCACCAGCACGCGCTTGCCGTTGAGATACCGGGCCACGCGGGCCATGTCGATCTCCACGGAGGCACGGCCGAGCACATCCTCCACGCGCACCTCGCGCAACTTCTGCACCGAGACCTCGCCGTTCATCAGTTCCGGCAGGCCCGGCAGCGTGGTCACCCGCACGCCGGCCGCGCGGCACCGATCCACGATGTCGCGACGCACCGCGCCGGGCGCCGACGGCATGGCGATGATGACCTCGCGAGCACGGGTCTCGCGCAGCACCCGGGGAAGGTCCGCACGGGCTCCCAGCACCTTCACGCCCCCCACGCGCAGGCCGGCCTTACGCGGGTCGTCGTCAATGAGGCCCACCGGCGTGTAGCCAAGCGATGCATCTCGACGCATGTCGCGCAGCAGCGAGTTGGCCGCCGACCCGGCACCGCATACGAGGACGGGGCGCCCCTTGGCCAGTGCACCGCCGCGGCTCGATCGCTCCATCACCGATCGCACGGCAAACCGCAGGCCACCCACCAGCATCACGGCAAACAGGAAGTCGAGCACGAACACACCGCGCGGCACGGCCTCAAAACCGTCGGGCCGCCAGATGGTGAGCACCGTGATCACCAGCAGGCTGGCCACCACGCACGCGATGACGATCTGCTCCAGATCCTGGATGCCGGTAAAGCGCCACCAGCGGGTGTAGAAGCGGAAGGCCACGAAGACCGCGATCTTCAGGCCCACCACCACGCCGAGCGTGACGAGGAACAACTTGTCGTATCGGCCCGGTACCTCGCCGTCGAAACGCACCACGAATGCCAGCCACCACGCCAGCGCAATGAGCACCAGATCAACAGAGACCTGTCCCAGGCGGTGGAGGTGCCCACGCCAAGCGGGGCTGATGAAGCGCTCACTCATCAGGCGCCCATGGTAGCCGGGTCCCCTGCGCGGGAACGTGTCGCTGTGTCACGGGCGCCCAGAATGAGCTCGACCAGCAGGTCTGGATCACGCATGGGCGGTGCAGCGATGCGCTCCCGGCGCACAAATACCAGATCGTCGGCATCCTCCAGCCGGTGCAGGCGCCCCTCGTCAATGAGGCGGGCGTCAACCGCGCCCAGCCGCCCGGCGAATGGGCTGTAGGCCGGCACTCCCAGCGCCACGGCCTCACGGTTCATGGTGCCGCCGGCGCTCACCACCAGGTCGGATGCGGCGATGAGCCCGGGGCCATCTACCGCCTGCTCGGGAACCATGAAGCCACGGGCGGTGAGGGCCTCGCGTTGCTCCTGGGTACGTGGCAGTACCACCGTCTGCACATGCGGGCGCTCCGCCTCCAGCCGATCGACCACCTGTGAAAACACGTCAGTGGACGCTCCCCGGTGGTACAGGGTCACCTCCGGCGGTGGCCGCAGCACGACCGTCACCAGATCCGGATCGAGCCCCAGTTCGGCGACCACGCTGGAGGGATCGGGGGTCTCGTCGGCGAGGTAGTACTCCTCCTTGAGCCCCGGATAGCGGATGAGTTTGGGTGACCTGATGCCATACCGCGCAAGTGCGCGCTCGGGAATGGCATCGGGCACCAGCACCCGCGTGGCGAAACGGCCGTTGAGGTGGTGCATCGCCACGGCGTACTCGTAGTCGAACATTGTGACCTGGGGGATCCCGGCGAGACGGGCAACCACGGGCTGGTCGGTGCTGCCATGGGCCACGGCCAGATCGAAGTGCTCCTGCCGCACCATCTTGGCAAGGGCAGATGACCGCGAGGTCATCGCCCGGGCCTTGCCCCTCAGCCCGCCGCCACCGTGCGCCCCCATGGGGCGGTGCGGAATTCCATACCGGTCAAGCAGACCGATGGTCTGCGCGAAGTCGCGTGAGGTAACGACCACCTCATGCCCACGTGCTTCCAGCCGCCGGATGATCGGCCGGAATATGAGCACGTGCGGAGAGTTGGTGACATCGACCCAGACCCGGATTGCGGGCCTCCTTCCGGTGTCCTACAGACGCGACACAGCGCGGCCGGTGGCGGCCACAACCTCCTCCACCTGCTCCCGCGTGAGATTGGGGTGCATGGGAATTGCGAGGCCGGTCCGTGCCCACTCCTCGGCCACGGGCATGTCGCCCACCGAGTAGCCAAGGTCCTTGAACACCGGCTGAAGGTGCATCGGCGTGCCGTAGTACGCAGCGGCACCGATGCCCTCCTCGACCAGCATCTCGCGGATGCGGTCGCGCTCGGGGTGACGGATGACGTACAGGTGGTAGATGTGACGCGCGGCGTCCTTCTCCACCGGCAGCGTCACATGCTCGCCCAGGCCGCACTCGCGGTACCAGTCGGCCACCTGGCGGCGGCGGTCGTTCCAGTCATTCACGTGGGGCAGGAATGTGCGCACCGCAGCGGCCTGGATCTCGTCGAGGCGCGAGTTGTACCCCACCTCGGTGAAGGTCTGCTTGTCCTCCGACCCATGAAAGCGCAGGCGCCGCACCAGGTCGCCGAGCGCAGCATCGCGGCACACCACCATGCCGCCATCGCCGATGCCCGGGAAGTTCTTGGTGGGAAAGAACGAGATGGTGGCGGCGTCGGCCATTGTTCCCACGGCCCATTCGCCATCGGCGGCGCCAAACGCCTGTGCCGCATCCTCAATCACCGACAGGCCGTTCTCGGCGGCGGTGGTGAGGATGGTGGTCATCGATGCCGGGTGCCCGAAGATATGCACCGGGATGATCACCTTGGTCTTGTCGGTGATCTTCGCCTCAATCAGATCCGGATCGATGCAGGCCGAATCGGGGTCGATGTCGACAAATACCGGCACCGCGCCGTGGCGTGCAATGGCCTCGGCCGTGGCGTAGAAGGTGTACGGCGTGGTGATGACCTCATCCCCGGGGCCCACCCCCAGCGCCTGCAGGGCGATGACAAGGGCGTCGGTGCCGTTGGCCACGCCCACGCAGGGGCGGTTATCGAGGCGCGCCGACACCTCGGACTCGATCGCCTTCACGCGAGGACCCAGAATGAAGGTGCCGGTGTCGAGGATGTCCGTGATCTCGGCGTCCAGCTGCGCACGGAGTGGCGCGTACTGGGCCCGGATGTCCATGAGCGGAATACCCATCAGATCCTTCCTGAAGCGCGAATCGCCGCATCGTCTCCCGACGTGGCGAGGGCGTCCGATGGGACGCCCGATGCGTTTGACGTTACCAGCGGTCGCGGGCAGCGGGATACCCCGCATCGTCACCGGGGACGTCGGTCACCGGGGGCTCCGCTGCGGGCACGATTACCCGCACGGTGGTGCCGAATCCCTCGCGCGACGTCATCTCGGCCTCGCCACCCAGCCGGTCGGCGATGTGCTTGACGATCGACAGGCCCAGGCCCGTGCCACCAAGCTTGCGTGATCTCGATGGGTCTGCCCGGTAGAAACGCTCGAATACGTGGGGCAGATCCTTCTCGGCGATCCCCATCCCGTTGTCCTCCACCTCGATCGCCACGCAGTCTCCCACGCGCCGGGCCCGCACAACCGCAGTGGCGCCAGGGCCCGCGTACCGCACCGCATTCTCAAGCAGGTTCCGCACCACCATCTGCGTCATGCGATCGGTGAGCGGCGTCCACATGGGCTCGCCGGTCTCATTGATCAGCGTCACGCCCTGTTCGCCGGCCTCACCCTCAAGTACGGAGATCACCTTGGGCACGGCCGATGCCACGTTGCTGCGCTCTCCCAGCGGATCACCCTGCGCTGCCTCAAGCTCCGACAGGAACAGGATGTCGTCGATGAGCGCCTCAAGATGCTCGGCCTCCGCCCGCGATCGGCGTACGAAGTCGTCGCGCAGTTCGAGCGGCATCTCCGGGTCCTCGAGCGCCTCGAGCATTCCGCGAAGCCCCGTGAGCGGAGTGCGCAGCTCATGCGACACGTTGGCCACAAACTGGGAGCGCAGTTCCTGATACGCGGTGGCCTCACTGGTGTCGGTGAGCGTAATGAGCACCTCGCGCTCTGCCTCCACATCGAATGGGGCGAGGATCACCCTGAACGTGCGGCGCCCCTCCACAAACAGACGCAGATCGAACCGCGCGGGGTCGCCGCTGCGCACGGCGTCGCGCACCCGGGCGGCCAGTTGGTGGTCGCCAAAGGCCTCAAGAATTCCCAGCCCGTCGTCGAGGAATGGGAAAGTGGCGAGCGCGGCCGGGTTGACAGCAGTGATCATCCCGTCCGAATCCACACGCACGCTGGCCACCGGCAGCGCCGCGAACACGGCCGACAGCCGGGCTTCGTCGTGGGGATCATCGGGAACGGGCTCCGGGGCCACGGGGTCCCCCGCCGATGCCGCGTTGCGGCGGGCGAACATGACGGCCCACGTGGCGACGCCCAATGCGATCAGCGCGATGATCCAGGCGAATGCCGTCATCGCCGGGTCAGCTCCCCGTACCGCCGGCCGCGGCCCGACGTGAGCGGTACCGCAGCGCCATCCACACGATGCCGACGAGAATGGCCAGGGCCACCGCGTAGTCGAAGTAGTGCAGCTTGTGCTGCACGGCCTCCCAGTTGTCGCCCACAAGCAGACCGAGCCACGCGAGCAGGGTCACCCACGGGATGCAACCGATGAGCGTGAGGATGCTGAAGCGCCAGAACGGCATGCGCGCAACGCCCGCAGGAAATGAGATGAACGTGCGGATGATCGGAAGAACGCGCCCGATGAGCACCGCCCACGATCCGTATTTCTCGAACCATCGATCCGCATTGTCGAGGCGCTCGGGCGTGATGTGCAGCCAGTGCCAGCGAAGCGCCCAGTCGCGGCCCTTCTTCAAGCCCACCCAGTAGGCAATCCATGAGCCAACGAGATTTCCCAGCACCCCGGCCGTGACCACGCCGATGAAGCTGACCTTGCCCTGCCCGGCGAGGAAGCCACCGAACAGCATCACTGCCTCGCTGGGAATTGGGATACAGGCGCTCTCGAGCACCATGA
The DNA here is from genome assembly GCA_037138115.1 of Thermoleophilia bacterium. Classification (GTDB taxonomy): domain Bacteria; phylum Actinomycetota; class Thermoleophilia; order Miltoncostaeales; family Miltoncostaeaceae; genus SYFI01. The sequence continues at coordinate 12,649 of JBAXJA010000036.1, forward strand.
GCAGGAACACGGCACCGAGGCCGTATGACCCGATGACCTCCGTGGCCCAGTTGACGATGGGGGCGGTGATGTCAGGCAATGCATACCCCCACGCCCGATGTCACACGAATCAGGACTCCGGGCCCTTGATTGCCTCGATCTCGAGGTAGAGCGCACGCATCTCGCCCACCAAGCGACGGACCTCGCCGTCCAGGTCGGTGAGTCCGTCGTGCTGGCGGTAGGTCACGTGGCCAAGCTCCTCGGCCAGTGCATTGACCTTTCGCTTCAGCATCAACTCGTCGCCCTTGTCGCGGGCGTCGCTCGCGGCACTCCGTGCGGCAGCCTCGGCAGCCTTTGCGGCGTCCTTTGCCTTGTCCATCAGTCCCATGACTCCTCCTCCTCGGCGTCAGTCCCCAGAAAACGGTACCGCCTAGGAGCCGCTCCGGTCCGCGTGCCAAGCCATGGTGGCGACGATAGTTGACAGTGCCGCAACGATCAGCGACGCGATGATGCCCCATGACTGGTCATGGATGTCCATCAGCGAGAACAGCACGTACCAGAGCGTGATCGACGTGAGGTAGGCCATCACCCCAGTGCCCGGCATGCGAGGCACCTCGTAATCAAAGGCATCCGCCAGCGCCATGAGCCCGGCGATAAGTGCCACGACGAACACCAGCCACGATGCGTCGGCGTCCCAGGCGCGAAGCCCACCGCCGCCCCACTCGAAGAACATGGTGATGATGAACGCGCCGTTGAGGACGGCGATGGCCAGCATTCGCTCACGACGGTCCATTGACTTGAGGTAGTTCACGAGAGGCCTTTCGCGCTAGCCGCGTCGGTCGATGGTCCATGCCCCGGCGGACAGGACGACGAATCCCGCCGACAGGCCGAGCGCGGTCCACGCGCCGTAACGGATGTCATCGCCCGCCATGAGGAAAAGAGCGGTGTAAAAGAGCCCGATGGGTGCGAGGAACGTCGCGATCGCCGGCACCGGCAGTGCGCGGAATCCATCGATGCTCACAGCATCAAGAAGCAATAGCGCCGCGGCCACCGCAACCACAACGAGTGCGAGCCACGACGAATCGATGAGGCTCCAGCCGGTGATTGATCCATCGCCTGTGCCAAACCATGGCAGGAACAGGCTGCCGATCCACAACCCGCCAATGATGGCGGCGAGGATCTCCAACCTCTCAAGTGCGGCGAATCGTGACAGCGGACTTCCCCTCGCGATCGGACCCCTGCGGGATACCGCGAGTGTACCGGCGCGTGCGGCGCGCCAGCCATGGTGTTACCGAGTGTCGGCCCGGTGCAGCGAGAGCGCCAGCGCGAGGCCCACCACGGCGAAGATCAGCGCGAGCCAGATGCCGTAGGCGAGTCCGTCGATCGCGAATATGAACACGATGACGTAGAAGACCAGCAGCGACATGAGATACGCCGCGAGGCTGGTCACCCGAAAACGGCCCGGCAGATCAACCCCGAGCGCGTCGGCGGCGAGCACACCGCCAGCGACCAGCGCCAGCACGATGGCAATGGGCCACGAGCCGATGTCGGTTCCGGAACCCGAGAAGGGCCCCACCGATTGCCACTTCAAGAAGAGCGAGACGATGAACAGGAGCATGGCGATCGCTCCGCCCAGCATTTTCTGCTCACGGGTGATTTCACGGAGATCCATGTGATCCCGGTTCGGCACTCCTCACCGCATCCCTCCCACCAGCAGCGGGTTCCCGGCTACGGCAGGCGGAACGGTGGGGTGTGGCCCGGCACCACCGTTGCCGGTGCAAGGGCCCGGATGGCCTCGAATGCACGGAGGTGATCCTCGCGCTCGTCAAGGCCCTCGGGCGGGTTCATGTCGTCAAACCATGCGGGATCAGGGCCGAGGGTGTCGCCGGCGATGACCACGCGCCCATCGATGCACTCGACGATTGCCGCGATGTGCCCCGGCGCATGTCCCGGTGTGTGGATCCACGTGAGGCCGGGACGGATCTCTCCGGCCTGGCCCGTCATCACCTTGACCGGGGCCTGGCCAAGAATTCCCTGCTGGCGGCGCGCATAGGGTGTGTCGATCTCGTCCTCGTGCGCCCATACCTCGGTGACGCCGGGCAGTTGGGGCAGCGCCGACAGGTGATCGGAGTGCAGGTGGGTCATGACCACCGTGCGCACTGACTCCGGGGGGATGCCTCGCGCGGTAAGGGCCCCGGCCAGCATGTCGCCCTGCATCTGGTAGCCCGGGTCCACCACGATCGGTTCGGGGCCGGTGAGCAGCACGGTGTTGGGCCACGCGATCATGCCCGGCACAGCGCCCTCCAACTTCCGGTACGCGGCGAAGGTGCCGGCCGACGACGATGCGCGGCTCTCCACGATCTCGCCCCCCAGCAGCCCGACGACGATTCGATGCGCTGGGATGAGCAGCTCCCACCTGAACGGGCCATCCGCCATCAGTTAGCCGCCGGCCGGGTCGGCTGGGCGATCGCTCCCGGGCGGCGGGGCGTAACAGGGGGCCTCGTGGAACGGCGCCACCGGGTCGGGTGAGCGCCGGCGCATGCGTTCGATGCGCACCCGTACAGCCTCACGCACGGGTGCGGCAACAGGGGACGCCGCGAGGCCCACGAGCCCCACGCCGATTATCAGTCCGCCACGGCGGCCGCGCACGCGGCTACTTGAGGAGCGCCAGGAACTCATCCACCGGAATGGCGGTCAGCGTCTGGAAGTGCGCTGTGCCACGGGCGGCGAGTTCGACCGAAACGCGGGCGATGACCTTCTCGTCCGGTGCTTCGACGATGTTCACGAAGTCATATGGACCCAGGACCGCCCATTGCTGGATGACCTTGGCACCCATCTGCTCGATCTCCTGGTTGACTTCCTTGACACGCTGGGGATTCGCCTTGATTGTCCCCGCCCCATGTGGGCTGAGCGTGCTGAGCAGGATGTAAGTGGGCACCCATCCTCCTTGTTCCGGGCCGACGTGGCGCGAGCCTACCACCCACGGTCAGGCGTGTCCGGTCGCGACCGCCCCCTAGCCTAGGATGCACCGTATGCGCACCCGGCCATACGACGGCGGCAGTCGGGGGGCGATCCCTGGCGTCATCGCAACCGCTGCGGCCGTCCTGGCCATCAGCGTGTTCCTGCCCTGGTACACCGCCGACGTCGCCCCACCGTTCTCGCCCGAATCAAGTTCCGGCTGGGACTCCTCCGTGCTGGCGCGCGGGGCGTTCGGCATGGGCGTGCTGCTGCTCATGGCAGCGCTGCTCATTCTCCTCGACCTGCGTGGAACGCTGCCGCTCGACGCCGATGTGGTGCGTGCCCTCTCGTGGCTCTGCCTGGTGCTGGCGCTCGCCACCACCGCCGTGGTGGCGTGGCGTCTGGTGCGTCCACCCGGCCCCGCCGAATTCCTTGCCCGCGACGTGGGCCTCTACATCGCCCAGGCGGCGGCCATCGTCGCACTCGTGGGCTCCATCGCAATCGTCCGGCCCCGTGCCTGACCGGAGTTACTCATGATCGCTGTCGAGCGCACCATCAACGTGGCAATCGCCCGCGACGAGGCGTTCCGCCGTGTGGCCGACTTCGGCCGTGCGTCGGAATGGGACCCGGGCCTCGCCTCGTCATCGCAGGAGACCCCCGGCAACCCGGGCCTCGGCACCTCATTCGCCATCGTCGCCGAGTTCCGCGGCAAGCCGACACCCATGACCTACGTCATCACCGAGTGGGCTCCGCCCAGCCGGCTGGTCATCACCGGCACGGGCGAGAAGGCGAGTGCCCTCGACACCATCACCTTCACCGATGCCGCCGACGGTGGCACCACCATCACCTACTCCGCCGAGCTCGGCCTGAGCGGTGCGCTCAAGTTCGTCGAGCCATTCCTCAACAAGACCTTCGCCGCCATGGCCGACAAAGCCGTTCTGGGCCTCGCCGCCTGGCTCACCGGGACCACTGCCAGCGGGTGACCCGCTGTTCGTGGGCCTCCATCCACACGTGCCGGGTTGGGCCATGAACCCCGGCGGACTACCGCAGCGGTCGGTTTCGGGCGGGCGCGGTGTTCCACTGCCGACAACTCGCGAATAGCGCTGAAGCGTGCCGCCCCGGGCGGCACCCTGCACCGACCGCTGCGGTAGTCGTCAGTGGAACACCGCGCCCACCCGCTCCGCTATTCGCGAGTTGTCCGC
>JBAXJA010000037.1:0-16445 GCA_037138115.1 Thermoleophilia bacterium
AGTGTACGCCGGGGGCGCCGGGGGGATGGCATGAGCAGTGATCCCCTGCACCGGCTTTCGTCCGATCTCGAGTCGGCCATCGCAGCGGCGATGGATGTGCACGGTGACGCTCCTATCGGCCTGCGTCCGGTTGAGCCCGGCACGGGCGGGCGGTCGTATCTGGTGGCCTTTGAGGGTCCGGCCTTCCTGTGCCTGCGTGACGACATGGAGCCCGAGACCATGCGCGCCCGGGTTGATGAGATCGCCCGCGTCGCCCTGGTGGTGGAGAGCGCCGAGCACCTGATCGACCCGGATGCGCTCCGGGCTCTCGCGCCGGCGGTTGAGGGGCTTGTGCCGTGGCAGGCCGACATCGCCGTGGCAATGGATGCCCTGCGGCGCGCCGGCGTGTGTGCGGGGGAGTTGGCCGACTGGCGCGAGGACCCGCTTCGGGTGATCGCATCGCTGGTTGCCCTCGACGATGCCATCGCGCGTCAGGACCGGGCGCGGGCCGCCTATGCGTCGTTCGTGGGCGCCACCGAGCCACTTGTGGCACGGCAGGATGAACTCGCGCCCGACTTCGTGCGCGCACTGGGCGCCGTCGAGTCGGCTGCGGCCGCGGCTGGGCTGGCTGACGCCCTGGGCGGCGTCATCGCGGCGGGAATGGATGCGATCGGGGAGGGGGCGGACGAGATGACCGCCGCCCACATCACACCGCTGCGGTAACCACGGCGTCCCGGGGCGTGCCGTCGGTCGGCTGCGCGGCATCGGGGGTGCCGCCGCCGCTCTGGGCCTCATCCGCCGCCTCGGGCACCTGCACGAACCCGCTCCCGATGAGATCTTCGATGCGAGCGAGGTCCGCCGCGTCGAGCGGCGGCAGATCCGGCGTGTGCGTGAACTCGTCCAACTGTTCCTCCGAGTGGATGACCGCCACGACTGACGCCACACCGGGGCGGTCGAGGACCCATCGCAGTGACGCCTGGGCCAGCGTCCACGGGCGGCCCTCGGCCAGAAACCCGAGCGTGGCCACCTGTTCGAGGCCGCTCTGGAGCCACTCGCGGCTGAGGTGCGCTCGCGGGTCGGTGGGTGGGAACGTGGTCTCGGTGGTGTACTTGCCCTCAAGGAGGCCCCACGCATGTGGCCTGCGCGCGATGACGCATGCACCGGACGCCTGGGCGAGCCCTGCCAGTTCAGCACCGGGGTCGTGATCGAGAATGTTGATCTCCACGTCGAGCACCGGCACCCGCTTGGCGCGGATGAGCCGACGCCCATCGCCGGGCCGGGATCCGGCGGGGATCGCTGCACCGAAGGCCCGCACCTTCCCTTCATTCACGAGGGCGTCAAGCGTGTCGAGCACCGCTTCGTCGGCGAGCACGCGGCGCGGGGCATGGTGCAACTCGCAGATGTCCAGGTAGTCGGCATCCATCCGGCGCAGGCTGTCTTCAACCGCGTCGCGGATGCGCTCTGGCCGGAAGTCCTGGGGCATGGCCCGCTTGGCACGGCCCGTGGGCTCGGCGTTTCGCCAGTCGTACCCCACCTTGGTGGAAAGCACCACGCGGGCGCGCCGGTCGGCGAACGCGCGGCCCAGAATCGATTCGACACGGCCGTCCCCATCGCGGTCGGCGGTGTCGAACAGCGTCACGCCCCGGTCAAGCGCCGCGTGCAGAAGGCGGATGGCCTCATCATCGCCGTGGTCACCCCACCACCCCGAGGCCAGGGCATCGGCACCGAAGCCGATTTCGGACACGGTGATGCCGGTGCCCGGGATTTCACGTGCGCGCATGCAGCGAGGCTACCCATGACCCCTGACGCGCTCAGGTGCGATCGCTAGGGTCTCGCCCGTGCTGCGCCTCATCGGCAACCTCCTGTGGGTCATCATCGCTGGCCTCGGCATGGCAATCGCCTATCTCGTGGCGGGGGTCCTGCTGTGCATCACCATCATCGGCATCCCGTTCGGCATCGCGTCGTTCCGCATGGCCAACTACGCGCTGTGGCCATTCGGGCGCACCGCCGTGCGGGATCCGGGTCGTGTGCCCGGGGTGAGCATGATCGGCAACATCCTGTGGTTCATCCTCGCCGGGTGGTGGCTTGCGCTCGGCCATCTCATCGCGGGGGTCGTGCTGTGCATCACGATCATCGGTATCCCATTCGGGATCGTGTCATTCGGTCTCACGAAGGTGGCACTCGCACCCCTGGGGCGTCGCATCGTGCCCATCGACGACGCTGGCCCATACGCCCCGGGGTCACCGGCGCGGACGGACGCCCCGGCCTAGTCCTCGGCGTCGTCCTCGTCAGGTTCCATCAGGAACTCGAGAAGGTCGGTCACCGTAAACCGCCCCGCCTGCATTGATGCCACCAGGCCGTAGACGGTTGCCGTGTGCGGGCGCTCCAGCACGTAGTCGCGCATGGCCACGTTGCCGTCCTTTTCGATCTGTTCGGCCACCTGGCGGCCCACGCCCGTGGCCACCACGTTGCTGCCCTCAACCGCGGTGATACCCGCGGTGGTGAGGGATCCCGCTGCGCTGGCGATCTCGTCGGTGTCGGTCCCGAAGAACTCGGCCAGCTGGGGGAGGCTCCGCCCATTGGGATCGGCCGCAAGCTCACGCAGCAGCAGGTAGCTGCCAGACGACAGTCCGGCGTCGATCACCACCTGGTCCAGCACGCCCGCCAGCTCGGTGAGCAGTTGCAGGTCATCCTCGTCGCGGTACATCAGTGCCTACGGCCCGTAGCGGTGGGCAGGGGCGGGGCGAAGGTCGTCGTATGCCGCGCCGAGCCAGATTCGACCGGCGATTCCAAGGTCGTCGAGGGTGCGAAGGGCCGATCGCACGACGCCGGCACGTGCACCACGGCCATGATCATGCGCCACGGTCACCTCGAAGTCGTGATCGCCCGAGGTGCGGATGGGTCGCCCGTTCGCCCGTGCGAGCGCCACACGCGCGTCTGACAGTCGCAGGGGGTCATCCACCGTGATGTAGCACTCGAAGAAGGCCCAATCGCTGGGCAGTTCGGCCACAACCGCGTCGAATTCATGCGTGTATGCCATGACGGCAGGCTATCCGAGCGGCGCGGCGGCCGACGTGCCGTGCGGCGCCGCCGATGCAAGCGCATCCGCGATGGCGGCAGCTTGTGCGTCGAATTGCGCGTCATCCAGCACCGGTGCCGCCAGGGGCGTCAGCACGCTGTGGGGCAGCGTGACCCACGACACACACCCACCCATCTTCTCGGTCATCTCCAGGTCAATCGGTGGCGCCACCCGGTGCACGCGCACCACCACGGCCATCAGCGGCTGCCGGGGCCGCCACTTGAGCCGCGACTGCGCGTAGTCGGCTCCCAGCACATGGAAGCCGTCGAGGGCATCCAATTCGGCCTGCTCGCTGATCGGGTACACCTCGTGCACCTCGCACCAGGCGGTGATGAGATTGCGGCCGGGCTCGTCGCGCACGGCCAGATCGGCCGCGTAGGTCTCGCGTGCATCGGGGGTCAGCAGCTCGGGGCGCTGGTGCAGGTGGGTGGGAAGCAGGAAGAAGTGCTGATGGGGCACGTCAAAGCGCTTCTCGCCGATGCCGCCCTTCCGCAGCATCACCACTTGCTCGCCGGCGAGCATCGCGGCGATGACCGATGCCCATTCCTTGAGTGCATGCTGCGCCATGGCTGCATCGTAGGTCGTCGGAGGGCGTCGAATGCCCGGTGTGCAGGGGGCGGATGACCCTCGGGGGCACCGGGCGGCCGTGTTAGCGTCAGACGCATGATTGATGCAATCCTGACCCGCGCCGCCGAGGGCGAGCGCATCACCGCCGACGAGGCCGTCGCGCTCTACGAGCAGGCCCCCCTCGAGGACCTCGGGGCCGCCGCCGATCAGGTGGCACGACGCCTGCACGGCGACGCGGTGACCTACAACGTCAACGCGCATCTCAACCCCACCAACATCTGCGTGGTGGGCTGCGGACTGTGCGCATTCGCGGTGTGGACCGATCACGACCCCCGGGCCTACGCGTATTCGGTCGACCAACTGGTGGACCGCGCGCAAGAGCTTTCGGATCTCGGAATCACCGAGCTGCACATCGTGGGTGGCATGACCAAGGAGTTCACCCTCGAGTACTACGAGGAACTCTTCCGTGAGCTCAAGGCCAGCCTGCCGCACGTGGCACTGACCGCGCTCACCGCCGTGGAGATCGACTTCTGCGCCAAGTTGGCCAAGGTGGATCACCGCGAGGCGCTCGAGCGCACCATGGCCGCTGGGCACGACACCATGCCCGGTGGCGGGGCAGAGGTGTTCAGCCCCCGGGTGCGCAAGATCATTGCCGATCGCAAGGTCGGGTCAGACACATGGCTCGAGGTTCACCGCGACGCCCACCGCATGGGCATGCGCACCAACGCCACCCTGCTCTTCGGCCACTTTGAGACGCCGGCCGAGAAGGTGGACCACATGGTGCAGCTTCGCGAGGTGCAGGATGAGGCGCTCAGCGAGCACCAGCCGGCCGCCTTTCAGGCATTTATCCCACTGCCGTTCCTGCCCGGCAATACCGAGTTCGCCTATCTGCCTGGTCCCTCGCGCGAGGAGAAGTTGCGCACGATCGCCGTGTCGCGCCTGGTGCTCGACAACTTCCCGCACATCAAGGGGCACTGGGTCATGCTGGGCGAGGAGATCACGTCAGAGGCCCTCACCTACGGACTCGACGACCTCTCGGGCACCCTCACTGAGGAGCGCATCGCGCACGCCACCACCGTGCAGACCCCGCTCGGGCTCACCCAGGACCGCATCTGCGATCTGGTGCGTGCCGGGGGCAAGCAGCCATTGGAGCGGGACACGCTCTACGAGCGCATGGTCCGGGAGCCGGTCTCCGCGTAGCCGCGTTGCCCGGCCCCCGGACGGGGCGTGCTGGGTCGTGCAATCAACTGGCCGGCTGCTCCTCAGCGGGCGGCGGCAGCGTGCGCTGCGGCAGGGCCGGCGTGAACAGGTTGCCGCCCACCGGCCTCAGGCATGCCATCGGGAAGTCATTGAGGACCGGGCTCTTGGGATAGCTGGCCTCGGGGACGGGGACGATGCTGGCCACGGGCCACGAACCGTCCTGTGCCATCGCCTTGGCCATGTCGCTCCAGAAGGCGTTGGTGATCGACGTCACTCCCTGCTTGCTCGGCAGGCTCGGGTACGTGGCCTCATCCGGGTGGGAGCGTGCGGTGAACATCACCCCGAGCTCACGGTTCCAGTTCATCGATGCCGTCCCGAAGTTCTCAGACCCGAGGAACCCGTCGCGGCCGTCGCTGATGATGGCCTTCGCGTGCACGTAGAGGCTTCCAGGCGTGGTGTCGTCGATCAGATACACCTTGACGCCACCCGCCGTGAGCTGATTGAAGCCCACTGCCCAGCTGTTGTAACCATTCACCTGTCCGGCCATCACGACCCGCACATCCACCTTGCGCTTTGCGGCGGCAACCAGCGCGTTGATCACCTGCTGGTCCTGCATCTCCTCGTTGTAGACGAGAAGCTGCTTGGTGGCGTGGTTGATCAGCCCCAGCTGTCGCGAGCGGTCGTTGCCCTGCGGGCTCTTCTGGAGCGTGCTTGAGGTCTGGTACCCCCCGGTGGCGGCGTTGGGATACAGGTGGTTGGCCTGCAGTGTTCCGTTCGACCACGTGTCGGGCATCGTTGTCTTCAGGAGATTGTTCGTGACTGATGCGCCGTCACAGCGCTGGTCGCTCGTAAATACCGACTCGATGCGGTTGATGAGCGCCGGCATGGTGACCACCATTCCGAAGTCACGGGCCGCCCACTCCACGCCACACGGCTGGTGGCCGCCGGCCGACGCCTCGGCCAGTGCACAGGCGCCTGCGGGGTTGGTCAGGTAGTCCGGGTTGACGACCGTCAGCGCCTTGCGCTTTGTGGTGGCGTTGTACTCACTCACGCTGCGCTGTCCCCACAGCGAGGGGAAGGCCTGAAGGTTGAGGGTCATCACCAGGGCCTTGGCGGCGCGCGGGAGCTTGCCAGTGGGAAGTGCCTTGCCGTTCTTATCGGCGCCATCGATGATGATCGTCTTCTGGTGCGTGATCTGGAAGTTCTGCGATGAGAACTGCACCCGCACCTTCCCGGCTCCCGGCATGGCCGCAGCAGCCTCGAGTGACGCCTGCGTGGCGTAGGCCGTGTCGGCCTTTGGGTTCCATGCGCAGATGGCCTGGCTGTCGGCGGCGAGGCCGAAGCAGTTCTGGTCAACCATTCCCGAGTTGAAGATGACCCGCACGTTCACACCGCGCTCCACGGCCCGCATGAGGGCGCCCTCCGCACCCGGCTGGCCCACCACGTTCGGCCCACCAAAGTCGTAGCTCACGACATCCACACTCGTGCGCGCGGAGTTGATGGCGTTGATGATCGTCACGCCCCCGTCGTCGGGCTCCACGAACACGCTCTGCTGTGGACCGCTGACGGTGGATGATGCGGCGGGCATCCCGGCAAGGCCGGTCCCCGCAGAAACGAGAATGGCAGCCGTGGATGCGAGTGCGAGGGGCACCGCGCGTCGGCTCAGGGGATGGCGAGGCAAAAGAGGACTCCCTCTGGGGGCCAGCGGTGGCTCCGCCGAGGCCGTACGTCTATGTAAGCACGGGTCGCTAGGAGAGTGCACGGCGGCGCATGGCGCCCGCCGCTGCCAGCGCCAGCACCACGCACCAGCCGAGCGTCCAGATGACCGTGGCCCACGACGCGGGCTGGATAAACACGATGTTGCCGTTCACCTCAACGCGCGGGGCGGCGAGGCCCGCCACATCGCGGGCCTGCAGGTCGGCGACGAGTGGCGACACAATGCCGCGCGGGAAGATGAGATAGAGCGACCTGATGAGACCCGACCACGATGTGCCGATTACGCCGGCCTCGGCTGCCGACGACATGTTCACGAGCGCCTGGGAGAAGATGTATGCGAGCACGCCCATCACCCCCGATGACACGGGACCCAGCGCGACGCTGCACAGGGCAGCCACGGTGAGCACCACGAGCATGTTGCCCATGCCGGCGAACCCCGTGACCACCAGTGGCCAGTCGGAGCCGTTGCCGATGAGCAGGCCGCAGAGCCATGCCAGCGCCATCCACACCGCGAATGTCGCCACCAGTACCAGTACGCGACCGAGCACACGCCCAAGTGTTACCACGGCCCGGGTGGTGCCCGTGGCCACCTGCAGTCCGAACCAGCCGCCATCGGCATCGCGATTGGCCACGCTGGCCCCGAGGCACGCGCTCACAACGAGACCGCCGATCACCTCGACGGCAAGGGTCCACGCGCGCAGGGCATCAAATCGCGGGACGCCGTCCCGGCCACCGGCGAAAATCGTGCCCGTCACGATGAGGGCCGCACCGACGGCGATGGTGACGAGGAACCAGCGGCGTCGGATGATGGCGCGAAATTCGACGCTGCTGATAATGGACAGGGCGCTGGTGGGGCTCATACGCGCCGCCCATCCTTGAGCGTGATGGACACGCCGAGAATGCCGGGAAGTCCGCCCGGGTCGGACGATGCCACCAACACGGCAGCCCCACGATCGAGGGCCCGGCGGATCGCCGTGTCGGTCTGGGTGAACTCCCAGGGGTCGTCGAGCACCAGAAGATCAGGAGTACCGATGAGCGCGCAGGCCAGCGATGCCTGGCGCGCCTCTTCGATCTCCAGCAGGGGAGCGAACTTTGCGGGGGCCGTGAATCCGGCCTCATCCATTGCCCGTGCGGCCTCCTCGGGGCCGTAGCCCTTGAGTGCCGCCACCATGCCGATTGCCTCCCCGGTGCGCACTCCATAGGTGAACGGCCATGCCTGCGGTGCCCAGCCGATGCGCCGCAGCGCGTCCGGATTGCCGGGGCGGGCACCGAACACGGTCGTATCCCCGCCGGGGCCTGCAAGACCCATCACCGCACGCAGCAGCGACGACTTGCCCGACCCGCGACCGCCCGTCACCACCAGGCCCTTGCCGGGGGCCAGGTCGATGTCCACGCCGTCAACCGCCGCTGCGCCACCGCGCTGGTAGCGCACGACAATTGCGCGGCCGCGAATGACCGCGGCGCGCGCATCAGCGGGTGCGGGGGTCAGCCCAGCTTCTCCAGGCGGATGGCCCCCTGGGGGCAGTCGTCAATTGCCTCACGGACCGCGGCAATGATCGCCGGGTCAAGTACGTCATCGCTGGCGGACGACAGGTTGGAGTCGTCATCCACTGAGAACACGCCCGGCAGGCGTGCGATGCACACACGGGTGCCCATGCACAGGTCATGGTCAACCAGCAGCCGGTGCATCTCACCGTTGATCTCGATCTCGGCCATGTTCAACCCTCCCTGATTATCGCAAGTACCTCATCGCGCTTTCGCTCCATATCCGCTTCCGACACCAGTGACTCAAGGTTGAGCCGCAGGAGGGGTTCGGTGTTGGACGAGCGCACGTTGAAGTGCCAGTCGTCGTAGCCGACGGACAACCCGTCGACCTCGGCCTGATGGCCGTCCGCATAGTGTGCCCGAAGGCGGTCGATCGCCGCTCCGGCATCCGCAACGGTCGAGTTGATCTCGCCGGAGATGTGGTACTTCTCGCGAAGGGCCGCCACCATCTGCGACAGCGGCTCGTCGGACTGGGCGAGGATCTGCAGCACCATCAGCGCCGGGATGAGCCCCGTGTCGGCAAATGAGAAGTCGCGGAAGTAGTAGTGGCCGCTGACCTCCCCGGCGAATACGGCATCGATCTCGCGCATGCGGCGCTTGATGAAGGCATGCCCCACCCGGAACTCGTCGGCCTGACCCCCGGCGGCGAGAATGGCGTCGCGAACCGCCCACGATGCACGCAGGTCGTACACCACGGTGCCGCCGCCATTGCGTTCGAGGATGTGGCGCGCAAGCAGTGCGGTGAGGAAGTCGCCTGCGACGAACCCGCCATTTTCGTCAATGAAGAAGCAGCGGTCGGCGTCGCCATCCCAGGCGATTCCCACATCGGCGCCGTTGTCCACAACGGCCTTCTCGATGAACGCCCGGTTCTCCTCAAGCAAAGGGTTGGGCAGGTGGTGAGGGAAGCGCCCATCCGGGTCGAGGAAGAACGGCACCGCATCGATGTCGATGCGATTGAGCACGGGCGGGAGGTAGAGCCCGGCCATGCCGTTGGCTGCGTCGAGCACCACACGCAGGCCGGTGATGGCCGATGGATCGACGAAGGTAAGGCACCGGTCAACGAAGCGGTGCAGCAGGCCGGGGTCGGTCGTCTCAGTGCCGGATTCCGGGGCGGCGGCGGGTTCCCCTGCCCGGGCCAGACGGCCCACCTCGGAAATGCCCGTGTCGCCGGAGAGCGGGAGGGCTCCCGCCGACACCATCTTCACCCCGGTGTACTCGGGCGGGTTATGGCTTGCCGTGATCATGGCGCCGGCGTCGTAGCCACCCTCGTCAACCGCGAAGTAGACCATCTCGGTCGCGGCGAGCCCCAGCGAGGTGACATCTGCGCCTGCTGACAGCGCACCACGGATGAATGCCGCGGTCATTGAAGGCGATGACAGACGCACGTCGTGTCCCACGGCCACGCGCACCGCGCCGGTGACGGCGATGAATGCCCGGCCGATGCGCTCTGCGCCATCCTCGTCGATCTCCGTGCCGTACAGGCCGCGGATGTCGTACGCCTTGAACACCTCCGGGATGAGCGTCACGCCGAAAACCCCGGTCGCAGGACGGCATATGTCTCATCGAGGTGCTGCGGCATGACGCGAAGATCTCCGATTGTGGTCATGAAATTGGTGTCCCCGGACCATCTGGGCACCACATGCAGGTGCAGGTGGTCGGCGATGCCAGCTCCCGCCGCCGCTCCCTGGTTCATCCCGATGTTGAAGCCATGCGGGTGCATGGCCCCGTCGAGTGCGGTCTGGGCGGTGCGGGCGAACTCCATCATCTCAATCAGGGCGTGCGTTGGGAGGTCGGTCAGCCGATCGAGGTGCGCGTAGGGCACGACCATCAGGTGTCCGCTCGCATATGGGTAGGCATTGAGGATGACGAAGCAGTGCTCACCCCTGGCGAGAATGTGCGTGCGCACGTCATCGTCCTGGGCCGGGAGGTCGCAGAAGATGCAACCCGGACCCTCATGCTCGTCACCATTCTCAGCCGACACGTAGGCCATCCTCCACGGCGCCCACATGATCTGACGCCCTGCCCCGGGATCTACAGCCACTTGCGCTTACGGACGTAGAACAGCACTCCCACGGCGAGGGTGACCATCAGGAAGACCAGGAAGATGAGCGATGCCACGCCGTTGTGCGCGAATGGGAGGTTGTCGATGTTCATCCCATAGAAGCCAGTGATGAGCGTGAGCGGCAGCAGCACAGCCGACAGGATGGTGAGCAGGGCCAGCATGTCGTTGAGGCGGTGGGTGATGATGGATTCGTTGGTGGCCTCAAGCGCCTCGGCCACCTCCTTGTAGTTCTCGAGCGAGTCCCAGATGCGCTCGTTCTTGTCGACGATGTCGTCGAAGTAGATCTCGAGGTCCTCGGGCGCATATCGCTGCACTGCGCGCTCGAGCATGCGCAGCGTTGGACGCTGCGGCTTGATGACCTTGCGGTAGTTGATGATCTCCTGCTTCACATTGGAGATATCGCGCACCACGGCGTCGCCGTGCCCCTCAAAGATGGCGTCCTCGATCGTGTCGAGCTTGAACCCGATCTTGTCGAGGATGGGAAAGCAGTAGTCGAACATCTGGTCGACGATCTCGTACAGCAGGAAGCCGGAGCCCTTGGACATGTAGTCAAATCGGGCGTCCTCCCGGGCCTCGCACCGTGACCACAGCGCGCGGATGGCCTTCATCGGCTCCTTCGGGATGGTGATGATCAATCCCGGGGCGATGAACACATTGAGCTCGGCGGCCTGCAGGCGTCCAGTGGTCTTGTCGAACCGTGGAAAGTGCAGCACCAGGAACACGTAGTCGTCGTACTCGTCGATCTTGGCGCGCTGGCGCCTGCGCGAGAGCACGTCCTCAAGGTCGAGGGGGTGGTAGTCGAAGTGCTCCTGAAGCCACGAGATCTCGGCTTCAGTCGGCTCCTCGATGTTCAGCCAGGTGAGCCCGTGGGCCTCCAGGCGCTGGACGTCCGGCCGTTCCCGGTCAGGGGCGGGCGCCGCGGAGGATGACCCCCGCGAGCGTGAGCGACGGATGTTGGGAAGGCTCGCCATCATCGAGTCCCCTCGTCGCGGTGGTGCCCAGTACGTTGAACATCCCGGGGAGTGTACCGCGCCCCGGCGCTGGATTGGCCGCCGCTGCGACGTCCGATGGTAATGCGCCCCGGACCGGGGGTGGCTAATCTGCCGGGCGTGCCTGACTCCGCCATTCCCCTGCGCATCAAGTTCTGCGGGCTCACCGATCCTGCAGACGTACAGGTGTG
The DNA here is from genome assembly GCA_037138115.1 of Thermoleophilia bacterium. Classification (GTDB taxonomy): domain Bacteria; phylum Actinomycetota; class Thermoleophilia; order Miltoncostaeales; family Miltoncostaeaceae; genus SYFI01. Next base: position 11,329 of record JBAXJA010000037.1, read on the forward strand.
CGTTGATGCCGGCGCGTGGGCCATCGGCGCCATCATGAGCCCGCATGGACCGCGTGCGCTCGATGGCCCGGCGGCCGAAGCCGTGATGGCAGCCGTGCCCGACGGCGTGGAGCGGGTCGGTGTGTTCGTCGATCCCACCCCGCAGGGGCTGGCCGATGCCGTCGCGCGGTGCCGCCTTACCCGTGTGCAGGTGCATGCCCCGACCGACTTGGCGGCCATTGTGGCGGCATCCCCGGTGCCGGTGACCCTCGCGGTGCGGCTCGACGGCCCCGAGGCCATCGTGGCGGCCAATGCTGCGCAGTGCGACCTGGTGTTGTTTGACGCGGCGGTCCCGGGCCGCCACGGTGGCACCGGGGTGGTGGCCGACTGGGGGCTGCTCGTGGCCAACCGCCCATCCCGCCCGTTCGCCCTCGCGGGAGGCCTCACGCCCGAGGTGGTGGGCGACGCCGTGCGTCTGGTGCGCCCCGACATCATCGATGTGGCGAGTGGTGTCGAATCGTCTCCCGGTCGAAAGGACCCCATCTTGGTTGCCGAGTTCGCCCGCGCCGCGCGTCACGCCGTGCTGGGGATGGCCGCATGAGCGTCACGATGCGCTTTGGTCCCTACGGGGGTCGCTACGTGCCCGAGACCGTCATCGGCGCCCTCGACGAGCTGACCGCTGCATTTGAGCGCTACCGCGACGAGCCCGAGTTCCTCGGCGAGCTCGGCGTACTGCTCGGCCACTACGTCGGCCGTCCCACACCCATCTACCGGGCGCGGCGCCTCGAAGAGGCGTGGAACCTGCCAGGTGGGCTGTGGCTGAAACGGGAGGACCTGTGCCACACCGGCGCGCACAAAATCAACAACGCGCTTGGGCAGGTGCTGCTGGCACAGCGCATGGGCAAGCAGCGCATCATCGCCGAGACCGGCGCGGGGCAGCACGGCGTGGCCACGGCCACCGCGGCTGCGCTCCTGGGCCTTGAGTGCCGGGTGTACATGGGGCGCACCGACATGCACCGACAGCGCCTCAACGTCATCCGCATGCGCATGTTGGGGGCAGAGGTGATGCCGGTGGATTCAGGAAGCGGCACGCTGAAGGACGCCACCAGTGAGGCCATCCGGGACTGGGTCACCAACGTGGAGCACACGCACTACATCATCGGATCGGCGGTTGGTCCCGCGCCGTACCCGGAGATCGTCGCGCACTTCCAGTCGGTCATCGGCATCGAGTCGCGCGCGCAGATGCTGGACGAGGTCGGGGTACTGCCGGGCACCGTCGTGGCCTGCGTCGGTGGCGGATCAAACGCCATCGGCATCTTCCGTGGATTTCTGGACGACCCCGACGTGGCGCTTGTGGGCGTCGAGGCCGGGGGCGAGGGTCCGGATGGACTGCATGGTGCATCGCTGGCCAAGGGAAGCCCCGGTGTGCTGCACGGCTCGTTCTCGTATCTGCTGCAGGACCCCGATGGCCAGGTGGCCGAGGCCCACTCCGTGTCGGCGGGTCTCGACTACCCGGGCGTGGGTCCGGAGCACTCCCATCTGCGCGACCTCGGTCGCGTGACGTATTCCAACGCCACTGACGAAGCGGCGTTGTCGGCCTTTCTCGAGTGCTCGCGCCTCGAGGGGCTCATCCCGGCGCTCGAGACCTCACACGCCCTGGCCTACGTACGGGACACCGCCGCGACGCTGGCCGGCCCCGTGCTCGTGTGTCTGTCCGGCCGGGGCGACAAGGATGTCGATCAGGCCGGTGCTGCCCTGGGAATTGACGCCAGTGCCTGAGTCCGGTGCCGAGCGCCTTGCGCGCACATTTCGTGATGCCGGGCGGCCACTCTTCGTGCCGTACGTCATGGGCGGCTATCCCGATCTTGCGTCGAGTGCGCGCCACGCGGCAATCCTTGCCGAGCACGCCGACATCATCGAGTTGGGTATTCCCTTCTCCGACCCGCTGGCCGACGGCCCCACCATTCAGGCCGCCGGGCAGGTGGCGCTCGATGCGGGAGTGCGTCCGTGGGACGTGCTGGCCATTGCCGAGGGGCTGAAGGGCGGCCCGCCCGTGGTGGTGATGACCTACTTCAACACGGTCATCGCACATGGGGCATCCGACTTCCTGGGGCGCGCGGCCGATGCGGGGGTGGCCGGCATCATCATCCCCGACCTGCCCGTGGACGAGGCCGGCGACATCCGCACGGCAGCACGCGAAGCGGGCGTTGCGCTCATCGCGCTCGCGGCACCCACCACTGATGACCCCCGCATGCAGGAGATTGGCGCCCAGGCCGAGGGCTTCGTCTATCTGGTTGCCGTCACCGGGGTGACCGGTGGCGAGATGACCATGGACGACCGCCTGCGCTCTCTGGTGGACCGCGCACGCAGGCACATCCCGGTGCCCGTGGTGGTGGGCTTCGGGGTGCGCACGCCCGAGCAGGCCCGCGAAATCGGTGACATCGCCGACGGCGTGGTGATCGCCAGCGAGATCATCCGCCGTATCGGCGATGCCCCTGATCCCGCAGCAGCAGATGCCGTGGTGGATCAGTTCGGGGCGGGCATCGCCGCCGCCCTGCGTGCCTAGAGCGGGTACGCGCGCAGGAAGGTCACCAGCCGGTCCAGGTCCTCGGGTGCCACCTCGTCGGTGTCAAGACCGTGATGATCGGCGTACTGCAGGCGGATGAGGCGCCCGAGATCCGTGGTGCCCTCGCTGATCTCCTCGAACTCACCCCACCACACGAAGTCGGCCCGTGGCCCCCACGGGGTGCCGAGGTCGCGCAGGGCATCGACGCGTGCGGCGCCATCGTCGGGCACAGCGTGCACGATGCGCCGGGTCTCATCGACCAGGGCCTCGAAGTCGGGCCAGCTCTCGGGGTCGAGCAGCAGCACCGGCACGATCTCCACCATGAAGTCGGCGGCCTCGGCATCGTCGGTGAACCAGGTGAACGTGCCCGGTCCGGTGTGCGGCGGCGGTACCGGGTCGCGTTGCATGATGCCAACGGGGAATTCGCGCGGGTCACGGGCGCTCACGAGCGCAAGCGCCCGTCCGCGGGACAGATCAGACCATTCGTACATGTGCGGGCTCCAGTCAACCGGGGTTGCCGCGGCAGGCTAGCGGGGGGTGGGGGACGATGGCGGTGACCCGTCACCGGGATCGTCCGCCGGGCATCCCGGCCGAGTGACCGACCAAGCACAACGGCCCCGGAATCACTGCGATTCCGGGGCCGTTGGCGTCATGCCACTACTGGGTGGGTCATGTGATCATCCAGTCACCCGGACTGGGTCGCCGGCAGTCCTCACCCGCACGCAACTGCGTCCGCGCGCGGCGGCGGCGTTGGCGGCCGTGGCAGTCGCGTTGTTGCACGTGGTGCCCTTGGCCGTGGCCTTGAGACCGAGCATGACGGTGACCGTCTTCGAGTCACCGGCACCGATGTTGCCCAGCTTCCACGTCAGGGTCCGCCCTGTGAGGGTGCTGCCCGTGGGTGCGGCTCCGATCACCAGCGCCGAGGGCGGGGTGTCGGTGAGTACCACGTTGGTTGCCGCAACCGCGCTGGTGTTCTTTACGCGGATGCGGTAGCTCACGCTCGAGCCCGGTCGGGCAACGACCGGTCCGAGCTTGCGGACCGAGAGACTCGCCTGAGTCGCCGTCTGCACCAAGGCGGCCGGCACGATCGGGGCATCACAGATGCCGCCCGCGATGAGTACGCCCGGTGCCGTGGAACTGCCGCCAGCCGGTGTGATGGCGCTGTATCCGGCGGGCAGGTTGGCCAGGGCGACCTGCGCCGTGTTCGTGACGGCTGTGCCGCACGCTGCGACGTCAGCGGCAGCCGACCTTGTGGCGGTCCAGATGCGCGACGCACCCGGGGCCAGATTGGTGGTGTCAGCCGGCGCGGTGATGAGATCAGCGCCGGGATCGGTGACGAGGATTGACGAGAACGGAACCGCAAATGTGCTCGGGTTGGTGACGGTGATGTCGTACGGCACGGAACCGCCCGGGATCACCGTGGTGGAACCGGTGGTCTTGGCGACATTGACATCGACCGGGCACACGATGGGTGTGTTCGCCGTGGCCGTTGGATCCGCAGCTGCCGCGACGCGGAACGCCGTGGGGTTGGCTGCGAGGATCGCCAGGACCTGAGGCGCACCGAGCGTGACTGTGGCCGTGTTGGACACTGTGCCGACGTCACAGGGAGTGCTCAGTGGCACATCCTTGGTGGCCGTCCACACCCGTGACTGGTTGGGCGCGAGGTCGCTGGTGTCAGTTGGGTTGGTCAGCGTGGTGGCCGTCGGGTCACTCACCTGGATCGCGGTGAAGGGAACCGTCCATGCACCGGTGTTGGTGACCGTGACGTCATAGGTGGCGGTACCACCGGGCGCGACCGGACCATTTGTGGCCGTCTTGCCGATGTCGACGACCAGTGGGCATTCGAGGTGGGTGGTGAACGGCGAGGAGATCGGGCCATCGGCATTCGAGTAGCCAGGGGTCTTCGCGAAGGCCACGGTTGCCGTGTTGGTGACATCCGTATTGCAGAGCGTGGTCTCCATTGGGACGGCGTAACTGGCGGTCCAGTCGAGCGTCATGCCGGGGTTGAGGAGTCCCGAGACCGGCGGATCGATGGGTCCCACGGCGCTCGGGTCCAAGTCGTCCGTCACGCCAATTGATGAGACGGGAATCGCGTACTTGCCCGCGTTGGTGACCGTGATTGTGTAGGGAATCGTGTCACCGGGAATGGCCGTGAGGCTCGGGGACGTCTTCATGATCGACAGGCTGACCGGGCAGATGACGTCCGTGGTCCAGTCGCTGCTGGCCGGCGGCATCGGGGCCGAACTGGTCAAGACACTGCTGCTCCCGGTCGGCGCACGCGTGAAACCAACGGTGGCCGTGTTCTTCACGGTCGAACCGCACGACGCGCTGTCATCCGGAACCGCGTCCTTGCTGATGGCGGTCCAGTCAAGCGACGCGCCTGGCAGGAGATAGGTTGCCAGCGGACCCGTCAGGTAAGCCGTGGGATCGGCGACGTCGATCGTGTTCACCGGGATCGTCTTACGCCCGAAGTTGGTGATAGTGATCGTGTAATTGATCTTCCCGCCGGGTGCCACGCTGGCGTCGCCGGTCTTTTTGATACCGAGCGCGTTGCAGTGGTGATCGAGAAGAT